>NZ_CP084754.1:0-366934 GCF_020535545.1 Roseateles sp. XES5 | reverse complement strand
CTCTTCGGATCAGACCGATACCATTGTGCTGCCCTTGCCTCAGGTACCCAATTCTGTCCACGCGAGCATGATCGACGCCGGTGCCGAGGGCGGTTGGGCGGTGACGAAATGGACGAAGAATCCGGAAGCAGCTGCCGCTTTCGTCAACTTCATTGCCGGAAAGGAAGCTCAGGAAAAACTGTGGGACCGGATTGCAGTCCCGCCGAACCTTGCAGATTTCAAGGCGTCGAAGGCCACCGAGATCCAGGCGGAATACCTGGCCCTGCTGGCCAACAAGGAAAACCATACGGGCTTTGCCGCCTATCCGCTGCCCGTTCTGGCCGTGATCGAACGAAATGCCGTTCCCTTGTTGAGTGGCACCATGCCCACGAAAGAGTTCATCGACGCGGCGCAAAGCGCATATTCCAAGATCAAGTGAGATCGGCAGCGAAGGCGCATGGCAATGAACGCGTTCATGAGAAACAGTTGGCGAGCCTCGATAGATGGTGGTCTGGTGCTTGTTCTGCCAGCCATCATTCTCGTCGGCCTGGTCATCTTCTTTCCCCTTCTTTACGTCGGGTTTCAGTCGCTTCATGATTGGCAGCCGGGAGGCGTTTCACCTTTCATAGGTCTCGACAATTACCGGGCATTGTTTGCCGATCGTGATTTCTGGACCGTGGTGGGCAATCAGCTTTTCTATCTGCTCGGCCTGCCCCTTTGGGTCCTGGCGCCGCTGGTCGTGGCTTTCGCGTTGCGTGATGGCGTCTGGTGTCCCGGCCTTTTCCGGTCGATCTATTTTCTTCCCGCGGTTATGTCGCCGGCAATCGTGGGCCTTATCTTCCGCACGCTCCTGACCACCGACGGCCCGGTGAATGCGGCGCTGACGGCCATGGGGCTTGGCGCCCTGGCGCATCCGTGGCTGACCGACGCCGACTATGTAAAGCCGGTCGTTATATTCCTGGTTCTTTGGGTCAGCTTCGGAACAGGCGTTCTTATCTTCTCGGCGGCTTTCGCGGCAGTGCCAACCTCAATCTTCGAGGCGGCCAAGCTTGATGGCGCAGGCTTCTGGAGCGAGTTCTGGTACATCGCCGTACCCAGTGTGAAGCTGACCGTTTCGTTCTGGGCGATGTTTCAGGTCATCTCGATCTTCCTGTTCATGTTCGGCTGGATCTATGTGCTCACGGGTGGTGGCCCGGGGCTTGCCAGCGCGACGATGGATTTCACCATATACCAGCAATTCATGCGGTTCGGATTTTACGGAACGGCAGCGGCGCAGTCCGTTACCCTCGTCGCCGCGATCATACTGTTTCCGGCGATGGCGTATCTTTGCAGGGTGGCCGTAGCTGGTCTGCGCCGCCCAAGCCATCGCGCGGGACTTGCAAGGGAGCTGGCGCGATGAACGGTAGCTCTGTCAGCAAGGTCAAGACGGCGATCATGACCTTGATCAGCCTGGTCTTCATTGTTCCGCTGCTGTTTCTCGTCGGAACTGCATTGCGTACACGGCAGGATTACGTGTCCGCTCCGGGCGGTCTGCCCAAGTCGTTTACAATCGACAACATCGTGCTCGCCTGGACGCAAGCCAATCTCGGTCAGGCACTTTTGATGTCGCTGGTGGTGTCGGTCATCGCCTGCCTCGTGTGCATTTCAACCGCACTGCCGGGCGCATTCTGGTTCCGGCTGCACAAGGGGCGGGTCGCGTCGAAGCTCAGCGTCATTCTCATCGCAGGCTATGCGGTGCCGATCGTTGCCTGGCTGATCCCGGTATTTGTCGTTCTCGCCGGCATGCGTTTGATCAACAATGTCGCGATTGCCGGCATCATCGAGGGTGTCGCCAGCCTCCCGTTTGCGATCTATCTGATCCAAACCTTCTTCCGTCAGTCATTGACCGAAGAGGTACTCGAGGCCGCAAGGCTTGACGGTGCCGGTGTCATACGAAGCTTCTGGCATATCGGCGTACCCTTGTCCCGACCCGCGCTGGCGTCGGTGATCGCGCTCGTTTTCGTGTGGACCTTTGGCGACCTGCTCGTTGCGGCGACCCTGCTGCAGGGCGATCCTTCGGCTTATACGCTCACACTGGCGGCGACGACGCTGTCGACGCGTGAAACCGTCAATCTTCAGGGCCAGGCGGGGGCTGCTCTCGTGTCGCTCATACCCATGCTTCTGGTGTTTGTGCTCGCACAGAAGTCGCTGGCAGCAGGATTTGGAGGCGGTAGTGAAAAGTAGCGTTTTCGGGGCTGACTGGATTGTGCCGGTGGGAACGCCGCCTCTTCGCGAGGCAGCGGTCGTGGTTGAAGATGCGCGGATCGCCTGGCTCGGGCCGGTACAGCAAATTCCCTCGCAATGGCGATCGCTGCCTGTCCAGTGGTCCGAGGGTGTCATGACGCCGGGGCTGGTCAACGCGCACACGCACCTCCAGTACAGTGATTTCGACAGCCTTGGCCGCGGTCAATACAGAGATTTCGAAGACTGGAGCGATGCATTCGAAGTGCTCTATCTGGCGGTCAATGATTCACGGAGCTGGAGCACCGCCGCGACAAAAGGTGTAGGTTTGGGGCTCGCCACGGGAACCACCGTGTTCTCGGACGTGGTCACCGACACCTCCGCCCGTGGCGCTATCGGCGCCGCGAATGCGACAGGTATCGAGTTTCTGGAAGTCATCGCCGAAACCAATCGTTCGTGGCGCGAAGGCGGCCGAGATGCATTGCTCGCAAGACTGGAGCAAATCGGGACCACACCGGCAGGCCTGTCGCCCCATGCTCCCTATAGCGTCGACCCGCAAGTTGTGGCCGATCTTGTAAAGATCGCTGGCAGCCGGGGTCTGCGGCTTCATTCGCACTTGGCAGAATCGTCGGTTGAAGAGGCGCTCTATCTTTCGGGTGACCCAAGGGTCCTCGCTATCTATGGAGACCTTCGGGATGAGTATCAGCTCATTCGCCAGGGTGGCGCCGGCATGAAGTCAGCCACCTTCGCGAACAGTCTCGGTCTGCTCTCCCCATGCACTCACATTGCCCATGGCGTCTATGTCGATCGCCATCAGCGCGATCTGCTGCGAGACAGCGGAACACGGGTCGCACTTTGCCCCCGGTCGAACGCGACAATTGGCCTGGAGAAGGCACCCGTCGCCGCATACCTGCGCGAAGGCCATGACCTTGCGGTCGGGACCGATTCCCTTGCATCCAGCCCTTCGCTCGATCTGATGGCCGACGTCAGGATGCTGGCCGAGATCGCCCGCGATCAAGGTTATGACGACGGTGATCTCATGTCCCGTCTTTTTGAAGCTGCGACTGTCGGCGGCGCGCGGGCACTCGGTATGGCCGATGCAGGATACGGCACGCTTCGTGCGGGCGGTCCGGCGGACTTTGCGTTGTTTGCGGTCGAAGTAAAGGGCGACCGCGTCGAGCAGGCCTTGGTGGAGCAAGGGGAGGGCTGTTGCGTATTGACGGTTGCCGGCGGATGTATCGCGCACGACCGTCGCTGCAATTATGTGTTGGGAGGCGTCGATGTCGGAACTTAGGATCAGCGGACTTGAAAAAAGCTTCGGCGCATTTCACGTCCTCAAGAATATCAGCCTGCACGTCAACACGGGCGAGTTTATTGCCTTCGTCGGTCCATCTGGATGCGGCAAGTCGACATTACTACGCTGCATCTCCGGTCTGGAGAGCATTTCCGGCGGGACAATGACCATAGACGGCAGGCCGATCGAGAACATCGATCCCGCAAAGCGCGGCATGGCGATGGTGTTCCAGAACTACGCCCTCTATCCGCATATGACTGTCTTCGACAACATCGCGTTTTCCCTGAAGATGCAAGGTCTCGACAAAGAGGCGATCCGCGCCAAAGTCGAGACAACTGCCCGGAAACTGCATTTGACCGAGCTGCTCGGCCGGCTGCCGTCGCAGTTGTCGGGCGGGCAGCGGCAACGAGTGGCGATTGGCCGCGCCTTCGTGCGTGACCCCAAGGTGTTCCTGTTCGATGAGCCACTGTCCAATCTGGACGCCGATCTGCGCGTGCACATGCGCCTGGAGATGGCGCAGCTCAAGGTGCAAATGCCTCATGCATCCATCATCTACGTCACACACGACCAGGTCGAGGCCATGACTTTGGCAGACCGTATCGTGGTGCTGAACGGAGGGCGAATCGAACAGATCGGCACGCCAATGGAACTTTATGAAAAACCGCAGTCCCTGTTCGTCGCCGGTTTTATCGGATCGCCGAAGATGAATTTTCTAACCGGCGAGCATGCGGCTGTTTTCAACACGCATACGCTTGGCCTGAGGCCTGAAGCCGTCGAGATCGTCCCGGAAAATGGCGTTTGGGCTGGACGGGTCATTCATTCGGAAAACCTGGGCGCGGACAACCACATCTGGGTCGATATAGGCTCGCAAGCTCCGGTTATTGCGCGGCAACCTGGAAAGGCCAAATACGCAATAGGGGACCAGGTCGCCCTATCGCCCAACGAGGCTGGCCTCTATCGCTTTGATGCACAGGGAAAATTGCAGTCGGCAGGCCGACAGTCGATCAACGCCTAGAGTTTGTCAGGGAAAAGTGGGAACCGGTTTTCCCGAAAAGACAAACGAAAACAAAAGAATTTAGAGACACCGAAACGACATGAAGGCAATTATCGACACTGACCCCGGTATCGACGACGCGATGGCAATCTTCTTTGCGGCGTCCTGTCCCGAGATCGACCTGATCGGGCTGACAACTGTCTACGGGAATGTTCCAGTTGAAATGTCCACACGCAACGCTCTCCACCTCGTTGAAATGCTGGGACGACACGTTCCTGTTGCCCAGGGCGCGTCCTCTCCTCTCAAGAGGCGTCCTTGGGAACCGGTGTTCTGGATTCATGGCAAGCAGGGTCTTGGCGCCCTCGATGCCCCCGCGATCAAAACACATGCCGTCGATCACGATGCTGCCGACTTCCTTGTTGCCAAGGCCAAAGAGCAGAAAGGCCAGCTTGTCGTATTCGCGATCGGCCCGCTCACCAACATTGCCATGGCAATCGAGCGTGATCCGGAATTTGCCTCGAACGTCGCGAGAATCGTCGTTATGGGAGGCGTGGTGCACGCTACCGGCAATGTGACGGCCTATGCAGAAGCCAATATCTACAACGATCCGGACGCCGCACAGATCGTCTTCGACTCCGGGGCTGAGGTCACTCTCGTCGGTCTCGATGTCACTGACCGGACGTCGATGACAAAAGCCGATTTCGCTGAACTCAAAAGACGTTCACCGACGTTTGGCGGGTTCCTTGCGGCGATTTCGGACCTCTACATCGATGTTTACCTCGACCGCGGAGCGCCGGGATGCAGCTTGCACGATCCGGCGACAATTATCGCGGCGACAAGACCCGAGCTGTTCACAGTTCAGGAGGGCGATGTCGATGTCTGCCTGACCGGCGACACGGCAGGCAAGACGTCGCTGACGGAGCGCAAGTCGCAACGCGTCAGCGTCTGCGTCGATGCAAAGGTTTCTGATGTTGTTCAGGTTTTCTTCGACGGTATCAGCAGGCTGGGCTGAGACTCGCTCAACAAGCCTGCCTCGGTCTGGAATGCGCCTCCACTGAACTCGCGCCGGCCGGCCGGAACGGCGATATCCGAGATATTCATCGCGAAACGGAGTGGGGCGGCCGGTGAGAAGCCGTCGTTGTCGCCGATGATCGACTGGCGCCGCGACTTTTGTCGCCGTCGACCGGAATTCGATTTGAAAGCAAGGACCGGAGGGTGGCCAGGCGCATCGGTCTCTAGACTGACTTCACAACGAACGAGAGGTCAGGACGATGCGTGAAACCATTCGATTTGCGTGGGGAACCAGTTCCCTTGGCGATTTTGTCGTCGCCGTGTCGGACAGCGGGATCGTGGCGCTCGAATTCAGCGCCATGCGCACCGCGATGGAGGACGCGCTGCGCGCCCGGTTTCCGGACGCTGCGCTCGACCATCGTCCGGAAGAGCTTGCCGGCATGATCGATATCCTGGCCGGTGCGATCGACGATCCCGCAAGGCCTTGCGAGCTGCCGCTCGATCTGCGCGGCACCCCCTATGAGGTTCAGGTCTGGCGCATGCTGCAGGACACTCCTGCCGGCCAGACCACGAATTACGGGGCGCTGGCGGCGCGGCTCGGTTCACGCGATCCGCGGGAGGTGACGGCCGCGATCGCCGGCAATCCCATCGCCGTGATCGTGCCCTGCCATCGTGTCATCAAGAAGGATGGCTCGATTTCCGGCTATCGATGGGGTGTCCGCCGCAAGCAGGCGCTTCTGGCCCGCGAACGGCGCGTTGCGGCGGAATGACATGGCGGCTGTTCCCCTGGCCGAGCCGCTCGATGTCATCCGGCTGTCCTTCGCATCCGTCGACGCCGCGCGCGACCGTTTTCCCGGCTACCGCCTGGCGCGGCTGGTCGCGGCGCGGCTCGAACTGGACGAGGACGACATCGAACGGCTCTCCGATATGCTCGGGATCGATCTCCTGCAGCCCATGGCAGGCGTCGCGCGCCCGTTCGACCGTCATTTGCGCGATGTCATCGATCTCTATGCTCTGGGAGCCTTGTTCCGCGATGACGGGCACGCGCCCTATCATCATGCGATCCGGCCGACCGGTTACGATTATCATCGGGACGACGTGGACCCGTCCAGCATGGCGCTGTGGCGGGCCGACTATCGCGCGATGCCCGAGGTCCGCCAGATGATGGCCGCGTCCATCGTCTGGCTCTATCGGGCGGGGAAGGACAATGTCTGGCTGCGCCGCGTGCCATGCACCTGGCATGCCGCCGAGGCGATTGCCTGTCTGCGCGGCAGCGGCGCCTTGCGGGACTGGGCCCGGCTCTACGCGCTCTATCCCGGCTGGTAGTGCTGCGATCCGTAAAGGGCGGATCGCAGCAGCGGATGGGACAATCGGCAGCGCGCCGTCAGCGCGCGTCGTGGAAGATGATGCCGACGGTATGGCGCATGCCGGAGCGGACGCGGCTGACGCCGTGGCGCAGGTTCACGCGGTAATTGCCCTTCGTGCCCTGGACGGGACGATTGTGGACGGCGAAGGCGACGGCGTCACCTTGGCGAAGCGGTACGACCTCGACGCGGCTCTGCATGCGCGGACGTTGCTCGGTCAAGGCGAATTCGCCGCCGGTGAAGTCGCGGCCCGGCTCCGAGAGCAGGATCGCGACCTGGATCGGAAAGGCGAGGTCGCCGTAGAGATCCTGGTGAAGACAGTTGAAATCGCCGGGGCCATATTGCAGCAGGAGCGGTGTTGGCCGGGTCTGGCCGGCGGCATGGCATTGCTGCAGGAAGGCGGCATGCGTGCAGGGGAAACGCTGGTCCAGTTCCATCCGTTCGTTCCAGTGGTTGGCGACGCCGGCAAGGCGCGGATAGAGCGCCGTACGCAGGTCGCCCACGAGATCGGGCAGTGGATATCTGAAGTAGCGGTATTCGCCCTTGCCAAAGCCATGCCGCGCCATGACGATATGACTGCGGAAATGGCTTTGCTCGGGATAGAGCGATGCGAGGCTGGCGCATTCCTCGGGCGT
Source organism: Roseateles sp. XES5 (assembly GCF_020535545.1). Classification (NCBI taxonomy): domain Bacteria; kingdom Pseudomonadati; phylum Pseudomonadota; class Betaproteobacteria; order Burkholderiales; family Sphaerotilaceae; genus Roseateles; species Roseateles sp. XES5. The sequence continues at coordinate 359,437 of NZ_CP084754.1, read as the reverse complement.
GAGGAGGCCGGGCAGCACGGCGCAGCCGAAGCCGTCAAGTTCGCCGGCAAGCCCCTGCCAGTCATAGGCGGCAATCCGGGCTTCCGCGGATACTTCCGCGGAAGACGGGTCCTGATTGATCGCGGTCCTGCTCATGCCGAAGCTTCCTTCTCGATGAGAGTGCGTTTGCGCTCGATGCCCCAGCGATAACCGGCGAGTTCCCCCGTGCCGCGCAGGACGCGGTGGCAGGGGATGGCCAGCGCGAGCGGGTTGGCGGCGCAGGCATTGCCGACGGCGCGCGGGCTGGCCAGCGGGCTGATCCAGCGCGCCAGGTCCCGGTAGCTGACCGTCTGGCCAGCCGGGATGGTCAGAAGCTTTTCCCAGACGCGGCGCTGGAACGGCGTGCCGCGCATGTCGAGCGTCAGGTGAAGGCCGCCGGAGGGTTTTGCCATGTAGCGCAAGATTTCGGCGACATCTCCCTTCACGGCCTCCTCGCCAAGGACGAGCGTGGATTTCGGGAAGCGGGCAGCGAGATCGGCGGTCAGTTCCTCTGCATCGTCACCGAGCAGGATTGCGCAGACACCCTTTGCGCTGCGCGCGACCAACACCTTGCCGAGGTCGCAATCGGCGATGGCATAGGACAGGATGTCAGCGGGCGTCGCGGAAGATTTTACCTGCAGCCTCGGCCGCAGCGCATTCATTTTAAGGATCAGGTTCATTGCCGTCACTCCGTGCTTGATGGGATGGCTGAACCTTAGGGCCGGGGCTGCCGCGTCAAACTCCGGTCCTTGCTTTCAAATCCAAGAAAGGCCGGCTTGCCGGCCGGTGCTCAAGCTTGCCGGCTCAGGCGAGCCTGAGGATCGTGGTCTCCGTGAGAAGATAGATCTCGCCGGAGGCGAAGCGGACTTCGGCCTCGCCATTGTCGCGCATCTGCAGCTCGGCATGGCCAGCGGCCATAAGCTCGCCGATGAATGCCATTACGAGCGCCTTGTCGGCGTTTCCCCGGGTGCGTGCTCCAGGCATGCCGGCGGCGTCCGTTCCAGGTCGCTTGCGCCGGCTCGTCCTGGCGTCGGATCCGCCCCGCGAGCACATGAGCGTGGTTCCTTGTTCTGGTCGTTGCGGCGGGCGGACCCGTTAACGCCCGCCCGCCGCATTTCGATTGTTCTCGTCGAACGGCAGGGCGTCCGAGGGCTTGAGCATGTCAGGTTCAGATTGAACCAGACATGCTCTAAATTCTTTTGTTTTCGTTTGTCCTTTCGGGAAAACCGGTTCCCACTTTTCCCTGACAAACTCTAGAGAGCGCCCCGGAAGGTCAGATTGATGCGCATGCGTCCGACGGTCTCGTGGAAGCCGTCCTTCAATTCGGGAACGCCGTGATGGAAAAGCCGTGACGGGCCGCCCCAGACGGCGACGTCGCCATGCCGCAGCGCATATTTCTGCACGGGCTCGGCGCGCCGCAGGCCGCCGAACAGAAAGACCGCCGGCAGGCCCAGGGACACCGAGACGATGGGCTGGCGGAAGTCCTGCTCGTCCTTGTCCTGGTGCAGGGTCAGGCGGGTGCCGGGCTCGTAGCGGTTGATCAGGCAGGCATCGGGGCGAAAGTCCGGATAGCCTGCCCGCGCCGCCGCCGTGATCGCCAGATCGAGGAAACAATCCGGCATGGTGGGCCAGGGCAGACCGGTTTGCGGATCGGTGCGGTCGTAGCGATAGCCGGTGCGATCGGTGACCCAGCCGGCCGCCCCGCAATTCGTCATCGCCACCGACATGGTGAAGCCACCCGGCGTGACCATGTGCCGGAAGGGCGACGAAGCGGTGATATCGTCGAGCGCGGCAAGCAGGGCCTTTTCGTAGGGAAGGGCCGCGCCGCGCAGCAGCACCGCACCCTCCGCCATGATCTCGGTCGCGGGGTCTGCGGGCGCAAGCCTGTCAAACAGATCGGGCATCGGTTCTGCCTATCGGATGTTCCGTTGATCGAAGGGCGGGGTCATTTCAAAACGTTTCCACGCTCGCGCGGGACACGCCAGAGATACCAGGCTGCCACCGTGCGATGGGGCGACCAGGCCTTCGAGATCGCGCGCAGCTGCTTCGGCTTCGGCTGCTCGGGCAGCGATTTCAGGACGTGGTAGCCTTCGCGAACGCCGAAATCGTCGACGGGCAGAACGTCCATCCGCTCCAGCGCGTACATCAGCAGCATTTCGACCGTCCAGCGGCCGATGCCCTTGATGGCGATCATGCGCTCGATCAGCGCCTCGTCATCCATGGTGGCCGCGATCGTGCGGGCGGGGATCAGGCCGTCCAGCGTTCCCTGTGCAATGGCCTTGATGGTGCCGATCTTGCTGGCTGAAAAGCCGCAGGCCCGTAGTGCATCGAACCTGGCTGCGACGAGATCGTCCGGGGTGGGGAAATCCCGGTCCGCGAAGAGCCCCTTGAGGCGGCCGATGATCGCGTCGCCGGCCTTGGCCGTCAGTTGCTGGTAGGCAATCGCCCGCACGAGCGCCTCATAGGGTTCACGGGCGGCCTTGGGATCGTGCCGGCATGGCCCGACCAGATCGATCAGCCTTGCCCAGTCCTCGCCCTGGCCCGCAAGGAAGGCAACGGAATCATCGTAACGTGAAAAAAGGTTCATGCGCTTCGTCCGGCAAGCGCGGTCGAGGGCTGGAGCGCTTCCCGGTCGAGCAGGGCGCGCTTGCGGTCGACGCCCCAGGCGTAGCCGGAAAGCGCGCCGTCGTTGCGAACGACGCGATGGCAGGGAATGGCGACCGCAAGGGTATTGGCGGCACACGCGCCGGCGACTGCCCGCCGGGCGCGCGGCGCGCCGATGCGGCGGGCGACCTGCGAATAGGAGAGGCGTTCGCCGACGGGAATCTCCTGCAGGACCTGCCATACCCGGCGCTGGAATGCGGTGCCGCGGACGTCGAGCGGCAAGTCGAGACCAATGCCCGGATTTTCGACGAAACCGCAGACACGGGCGACCAGCGCTTCATAGTCGCGGTCCATGCCGATCAGGCGTGCCTTCGGAAACCGATCCTGCAGATCGCGCACCAGCGCCTCCGGGTCGTCGCCGAGCAGGATCGCGGCGACGCCCTTCGTGCTGGACGCCACGAGGATCGCGCCGAGACAGGACTGGCCGACGGCGAACTTGATGTCCTCGTTGGTGCCTCCCGCGCGATACTGCGTCGGCGTCATGCCAAGCATGCCGTTCGATTTCTCATAGAAGCGGCCACTCGAATTGAAGCCAGCGTCATACATCGCCTCGGTGATGCTGGTGCCGGTTTCGAGGCCTTGCCGCACCTTCTTCGCGCGCTGTCCGGCGGCGTAGGCCTTCGGGGTCAGCCCCGTCGATGCCTTGAACATGCGATGGAAATAGCTCGGACTGCGGTCGACGGCGGCCGCCAGCGCCTCCAGTGACGGCTCTTCCTCGCTGTCCTCGATGATGCGGCAGGCTTTCGCGACGAGCGCGGCATTCTCGCATTCGAGCGTCGGGCCATCGGGATTGCAGCGGCGGCAGGGCCTGAAGCCGGTCGCGCGAGCGCTTTCGAGCGTGTCATGCAGGGCGACGTTCTTCGGGTTCGCGGCGCGCGACGGACAGGAGGGCCGGCAATAGACGCCGGTCGTCGAAACGGAATACCAGAGCTGGCCGTCGGCGGACTTGTCACGCGCGAGGACACGCGCCCAGCGGGGATCGTCCGCAACGGAAGCCGGTGAGGGGGGAAGGGGTGATGCGGGCCGGATGGTCGTGTCCATGGTCTCTGCTCGGATGGGTCTGGCATGATCGTGCCGCCGATCGGCGCCGGCCACACTCCGATCCTTGCTCTCAAATCGAACGAAAACCACCCGGTTCTTGCGCTGGCCCGGCTTTGCTGCGCGGCAGAAGCGGGGAGGCCCGCACCGGATCCGTGCGCGCCTCCCGTTCTCTCGCAATGTTGCATGGAGCCCGGCGGGCGGGCGCCCCTTCGTCAGGCCTTGCGGATCAGCCCAAGCTGCATCATCGCCGTCAGGCCGTCGTCGAGGCCGTGCTCCTCGACGATCATGCCGTCGACCACCTTCAGCACGGTCTTGCCGGTGAAGTGCATTTTGCGGCCGGTCGCGGCAGGAAGCGCATCGTAGCCGGGCAGGAGATCGTCCCAGCCCGCACCGGTATGCGTGCCGCCGCCTTCCCACTGGCCGACGACATGGTCGCCCTCGGCGATCAGGTCCGCCGTGCCCCAGAAGTTGAGGTCGGGAAAGGCGGCGCGGAAATCGGTCATGAAGGCCTTGATGTCCTCGCGGCCGCGACGCGGTTCGTGCAGGGAATAGTGCAGCAGCATATCGGGATGGGCGATCTTGTCGACGACGGCGAGATTGACGGTCTTGCCCCAGAATTCGGTGAACCAGCGAACGACGACGGCCTTGTTGTCTTCTTCTTTGCTCATGGAGAAATCCTCTCTTCCAGTCGGGCGGGCATCGAAACCGTTCGATGACCTGCGAGAGGGATATCGGAGCGCGGCGGTCGCCAAACTCCGGTTCTTCTCTTCGAACCGGAAACGGCGGGGCCGGGCACAGGCCTGTCGTCGGGCGGCATAACACCCTGGGGTTATTGGCTTTGCCCGCGACTTCCCCGACCTTTCACCCCAAGACCTGGAGGAGGGGAACATGACACAAACAATCAAACTCGACCGGACGCTCGGCCTGTGGTCCGTCGTTCTGTTTGGCCTTGCCTATATGACGCCGATGATCGTGTTCGGCACGTTCGGCGCCCTGGCATCGGTGAGCCAGGGCACGACGGCGATGGCCTATTTCATCGCGGCGCTGGCGATTTTCCTGACGGCGGCAAGTTACGGCGTCATGGCGAAAGTCTATCCGGTCGCCGGTTCCGCCTATACCTATGCCCGCAGATCCCTCAATTCCGGTGTCGGCTTTCTCGTCGGCTGGGCGGTGCTGCTCGACTATTTCTTCCTGCCGATGGTGATCTGGCTGATCGGCGCGGCCTATCTCACCGCGGCCTTTCCGGCCGTGCCGGCCTGGATGTGGATCGTCGGCTTCATCGTGCTGACGACGGCCGTCAACGTCGTCGGCATTGCCTTTGCCAACCGCGTCAACGTCGTGCTCATGCTGGTGCAGCTTTCGGTGCTGATCGCCTTCGTCGCGCTCGCAGCACGCTACGTCATGGCCTTGAACGGTCCCGGCGGGCTTGTCTCGGTCCGGCCGTTCTTCGAGACCGGGGTGCCGTTCGGCGCTTCCATCGCCGGCGCCGCCATCGCGGCCTATTCGTTCCTCGGCTTCGACGCCGTCTCGACCTTGACGGAAGAAACGCGCGAGCCGACCCGCACCATGCCGAAGGCGATCATGATCATCGCCGTCATCGGCGGCCTCATCTTCACGGGTTCGGCCTATGTCACGCAGCTTGCCCATCCGGGCGGCACCTTCGCCTCGGTCGATTCCGCCGCATCGGAAATCGCCCTGATGATCGGCGGAGACCTCTTCGTCACGGTGTTCCTTGCAACGCTTGTGGTGGCGCAGTTCACCTCGGGCCTTGCCGCGCAGGCGAGCGTCGGCCGGCTGCTTTTTGCCATGGGACGCGACGGCGTGCTGCCCGCCGGCATCTTCGGCAAGCTGCACGAGAAATGGCGCACGCCCGTGCTCAACCTGATCTTCGTCGGCATCGTCGGCCTGCTCGCGCTGACGCTCGACATCACCACCTCGACGTCCTTCATCAATTTCGGCGCCTTCCTCGCCTTCACCGCCGTGAACGTCTCGGTGATGGCGCTTTATCTCAAGAGCCATGCGGTCGTGCGGCCGCTCGGTCCGGTGCTCGGGCTGATCGTTCCGGCGGCTGGCGCCCTGTGCGACCTGTTCCTGCTGTGGAACCTCGACAGCCATGCCAAGGTGCTCGGTATCCTCTGGCTTGTCATCGGCATCGGCTACCTTGCCTATCTCACGCGCTTCTTCCAGCTTGCCCCGCCGGAGGTGGAGTTCGCCGAATGATCAGCGCCGGCTGAGGAAGAGATGGAAGAGTTCCGCCTGGCTGGAAATGGTGAGCTTGGCATAGGCCTGGCGGCGGTGGACCTTCACGGTGTTCGGCGAAAGGGCGAGCGTGGCGGCGATGGAATAGGTGGAGTGACCCTTCAGGATCAGGGTCACGATCTCCAGTTCCCGTTTCGACAGCAGCGGATGGCTGATCGCCGCCGCCGCCTTTTCCTCGACATCCGGCGGGCTGAAGCGGTCATGCCAGTGTCGTTGGCAAAGTGCCCGCACCACCGGGGCGGCGCTTTCCAGCCGGGCAATATCGCGCCGGGAAAACGCCGGCACGTCCCCGATGCGCGACAGCGAAAGGACCGCATCGGCATGCGGCAGTTTCAGAATGAAGCCGACCTCGTCGACAATGCCCGTCGCCTGGTAGTGGCGGCGGTAATATTCCGTTTCGGCGAAGCGGTCGGGAGCAAGCCGCCGCATGATCAGGATGCCGCCCGTCGGGCTGTTGCGCACCGCGTCATAGAACGGATCGAGGATATAGGCGCCGGCAAGATAGTGGTCGACGATGGTGGTCCGGTCGCCGACGATGCGTGCGTTGTCGAGGTCGAAGGCCTTGCCGCCCGCCGCATAGGCAAAGCCGTTCATCATTTCGAAGGGGACGAGATGGCGCAGCGCCTGTTCCAGTGCCGCGGGGAAACCCGCTTCGCCAAGGGTCGCCACCGCCGCGGCAAGGCCGGCATTCCATTGGTCTATATAGGCTGCCGCGCCGTCTGCCACGATCCGTCCCCGTTCCCTGAAGCCAAGACCTAGCACGGAGTTTGCCGCCATGCAGACAGTTTCTCACCCCCATCCGCTCGATCTGCCGGCAACCGAAATCGCCGATGGCATCCGCGCGGGGCATTTCTCCGCCGAGACGGTGGTCGCCGAATCCCTCCGGCGGGCGAAGATCGTCAATTCCGCATTGAACGCTTTCACGGTCGTGCGCGAGGAGGCGGCGCTTGCCGCCGCCCGGGCGACGGACCGGCGCCGGGCAGAGGGCGGTGCTCTGCCCGCGCTTCTCGGCGTACCCTTCGCTGCCAAGGACCTGACGCCGACGAAGGGCGACCTGACGACGCTCGGCTCCTGGTCGCGCGCGGATTGGGTGCCCGACGAAAGCGCCCTCTGTATCGAGCGGCTGGAAGCGGCGGGCGCCATCCTCATCGGCAAGACGACGACGCCGGAATTTGCCCATTCCAGCTTCACCGCCAGCCCGCGCTGGGGCATCACGCGCAATCCCTGGAACCCGGCGCGAACCAGCGGCGGCTCTTCCGGCGGTTCGGCGGTCGCGGTTGCCACCGGTGTCGTGCCCTTCGCCGAGGGCACGGACATGGGGGGCTCGGTGCGCATTCCGGCGGCCTTCACGGGCACCGTCGGCCTCAAGCCGAGCCTTGGGCGCATTCCCATGACCATCCTGCCCAGCACCTTCGACAGCATTTCCCACTTCGGCCCGCTGGCGCGCACGACGGGAGATGCCGTCGCCTTCATGGCCGCCGCGGCAGGACCCGACGACGCGGATATCTTCTCGTTGCCGTGTGCCTTTTCGTTGGAGGAGGCCGCGGCCCGTCCGCTCGCCGGCCGCCGCTTCGCCCTTTCGCTCGACCTCGGCTACTACAGCGTGGAGACGTCGGTGCAGGCATCGATCCTCTCGGCGGTCGATGCGCTGCGGGCGGCGGGCGCCGTGGTCGAGCCCGTCGAGATCGGCTGGACACGGGCCGTCAACGACCAATGGTACGATCTGTGGTGCGTGTTCATGGCCGCCTTTTTCGGCGAGGCGCTGGAGGGGCATCGGGACCGCATGGACCCGATCGTCGTCGATCTCGTCGAACGCGGCCGGACGTTGAGCGCGGTGGCCTACAAGCGGGTGGAACTGCTGCGCACGCGGATGTGGAGGGATCTCTCCGCGGTGCTTGCCCGCTACGATGCGCTGCTCTGCCCGACCTGCGCCGTCACGGCGCCTCCGGCCGATGCCGACGACAACGACTATGTCGCCGACCTGCCGGACGGGCGCTTCCGCGGCCTCGACATGACCTGCCCCTTCAATCTCCTCCCGCAATGCCCGGCCTTGTCGGTGCCGGCGGGGCTTGCGGACGATGGCCTGCCCGTCGGCCTGCAGATCGTCGGCCGGCGTTATGCCGACGAGACGGTTCTCTCGATCGGCGGCGCTATCGAGCGAACGCTCCGCATGGCTGGATTGACGGGCCACCGTGCGAAAGGCTGGGCCTGGTGAAGGACGCCTGCAGGCCCAAAAGGCATGTCCTGAATTGCAGGATATATGACATTTGAGACATGCGGTTTCCGATCTAACATTGCCTCGTCGATTGAAACCAAGGAGTTCATCATGACTGGCAATGGAAATGGAACGGCGCTGATAACCGGAGCGTCCTCCGGCATCGGCGCGATCTATGCGGATCGTCTGGCGCGCAGGGGCTATGATCTCATCCTCGTCGCGCGCAACAGGACGCGGCTCGACGATCTCGCCCGGCGTCTCACGGACGAGACGGGCCGTGCCGTGGAGGTTCTTGCCGCAGACCTTGGCAACAAGGCCGATCTCGGCCGCGTCGAGGCGCTGCTGAAGGCGGATGCCAGCATCACCATGCTGGTCAACAATGCCGGCATCGGCGCGACCGGGCCGTTGCTCGTGTCCGATATCGACAGGATGGAGGACATGATCACGCTCAACGTCAATGCGCTGACGCGCCTGACCCATGCCGCAATCCCCGGTTTCGTCGCCCGCGGCGGCGGCACGGTCGTCAACATCGCATCGATCGTCGGCATCGTGCCGGAGGCGCTCAATAGTGTCTATGGCGCCAGCAAGGCTTTCGTGCTGGCGCTTAGCCGGGCGCTCCAGGCTGAGTTGGCCGAAAGCAATGTCCGCGTCCAGGCCGTGTTGCCCGGTGCGACGGCGACCGATTTCTGGGGCCTTTCCGGCACGCCGCTGGAGATGGTGCCGAGCGAGATCGTCATGTCCGCCGAAGACATGGTGGATGCGGCGCTTGCCGGGCTCGATCTGGGCGAGACGATCACCATCCCCTCGCTGCCGGATACCGCCGACTGGGAGACCTTCGAGGCCGCCCGCCAGCGGCTGCGGCCGAACCTCTCGCGCAACAGGCCGGCCGACCGCTATCAGGTCGGGCGCGCATAACGGCTATTGTGCATCGCTGGATGGCGTGAATATGCTGCATCCGGCGATTTCAGACAGGATCGGATGGGCAATGCACACGATAGGCTATGTCGTCTTCCCGGATTTCCAGCTGATGGGCTTTGCCGCGGTCACGGCCTTCGAGATGGCCAATCTGGCGCTCGGCGAAGAGGCCTATGCCATCGATCTGCTTTCCGAGACCGGCGGGGAGGTCAGGTCCTCCGCCGGTTTCGGCGTTCTCACCAGGGCCTTCGGCGAGACCGTCTACGATACGGTGATGATCGGCTCCGGCGCGGCCGTGCCGCCGGTGACGCCCGCCGTCATCGCCTTTGCTCGCAATGCGTTCGATACGGCGCGGCGGGTGGCGGCGCCCTGCACGGGGGCCTTCGTTCTTGCCGAAGCCGGCCTCCTCGACGGGCGGCGTGCGACGACGCATTGGGCTTTCGCCCGCCTGCTGCGCGAGCGCTTTCCGGCTATCAAGGTGGAAGAGGACCGCATCTTCATCGTCGATGGCAATGTCTGGACGTCGGCGGGCATGACGGCGGGCATCGATCTTGCGCTGGCGATGATCGAGAAGGACCACGGGCAGGCGGTTGCCCGCGACGTCGCCCGCAAGCTCGTCGTCTATCATCGGCGCACCGGCGGCCAGTCGCAGTTTTCCGCCCTGCTGGAGATGGATCCGAAATCGGACCGGATCCAGCGTTCGGTCAGCTATGCCAAGGCGAACCTGCGCAATGTGCTGTCCGTCGAGGAACTTGCCGATGCAGCCGGCCTCAGCGCTCGCCAGTTCAGCCGGGCCTTCCGCTCCGAGACGGGGCAATCGCCCGCCAAGGCTGTCGAGACCTTGCGCGTGGAGGCGGCGCGCCTGCTGATGGAGCAGGGCCGCCATTCCATGGATGTCATCGCGGTGGAAACCGGCTTTGCCGACAGCGACCGCATGCGCCGCGCCTTCCTGCGAACCCTCGGCCAGCCGCCCCAGACGATCCGCCGCAATGCGCGCCGGGACCTGGTCGCACCGTAGAATATCGATTGTCGCTGCGCCTTTAATTGGCTCTACTCCTGGCCGGCTCGTGTTCCGGGCCTAGATCATGGGGTGTATCAGGGGAGGCGGCGGCGATGGCCAGGCTCGTATTCGGAATGAACCAGTCCCTCGACGGGTACGTCGACCATATGAAGTTTGCGCCGGGCCCGGGGCTCTTTCGCCATTTCATCCGGGAGGCCGAGGGGCAGGTGGGCAGCATCTATGGCCGTCGGATCTATGACATCATGCGCTACTGGGACGACGAGCATCCCGAATGGGGCGAGGACGAGCGTGCCTTCGCGGCCGCCTGGCGGAAGCAGCAGAAATGGGTCGTCTCTCGCACCCTGACATCCGTCGGCCCCAATGCCAGCCTTGTCGGAAAGGATCTCGAGGGTGCGGTCCGCGCCCTGAAGGCCGAGCACGATGGCGAGATCGAAGTCGCCGGCCCGAACCTGGCGAAAAGCCTCACCGACCTCGGGCTGATCGACGAGTACCGGATCTATCTGCACCCCGTCGTGCTGGGGCACGGCGACCCCTATTTTGCCGGACCCCGCCCGCCGCTTCGCCTTCTGGCGCATGACCGGATCGATGGGGACGTGATCCGCTTGACCTATGGTCCTGCCTGATCCGGCGGACCGCCGCTGAAGGTTGCTTCTTGCCGGAGGTCAGCCCTCGGGCGCGTGGCAGACCGCTTCGATATTGTGTCCGTCCGGGCCGATGACGAAGGCGGCGTAGTAGTTGGCGTGATAGCGCGGGCGTAGGCCAGGTGGGCCATTGTCCGTGCCGCCCGCCGCGAGGGCCGTCCGGTAGAAGGCATCGACCTGCTGACGGGTTTCGGCCGCGAAGGCGATGTGAAGAGGCGCCGGTTTCTCCCCGGTCTGGTAGAGGCACAGCGACGCCTGGCCCTTTGCACTGAGCTCGATGCCATAGGATGGCGCGCCCTCCCCCACGATACCGGCGCCGAGCGGTTCGAGCGCCTTGAGAAAGAATGTCCTGCTTGCGGCGTAGTCGCTGACGCCGAACTTGACGTGGTCGAACATGAAGGCTTCCGATCGTGCGGTTTTGTGGGGCAAGGGTATCATGGTTGGCCCGCCGGCGTCGCGATGACGCTCACGCGGCCGCACGGTTCCTTGCGGAAATCTCGCTTCGGCGTTCCCAGAGCACGAGGACCATGCTGGAGGCGACGATGAGCAGGGCTCCGAGGAAGACGTTCCAGGCGGGGATTTCCGCCCAGATCGCGTAGCCATAGGCGAAGGCCCAGATCAGGCCGGTATATTCGACCGGCGCCAGGGCGGATGCCGGCGCGTAGCGGAAGCCCTCGTAGAGCAGGAACTGGCCGAGCGTCGCGATCAGGCCGAGGCCGATCATCAGCATCCAGCCCTCCGCATCGGGCGTGCGCCAGATCCAGGGGAAGGAGACCGCGCAGGCGAGGCCGAACAGCAGGCTCGTGGCGAACATCTGTGTCAGCGTGCTTTCGCTGCGGCTCACCAGCCGGATGAGAATCGTGCTCCACGCCCAGCAGAACCCCGCGACGAGGCACATGGCGGCGGGGATGAGATGGGGGGAATGCGACGGATTGGCCGCGATCACCACGCCCGCAAAGCCGCCGATGCAGGCAATCCAGCGTCCCGCCCCGACGGCCTCCTTGAGAACGAGGATCGACAGGAAGACCGTGATGATCGGTGCGGAGAAATAGAGCGTCGTGAGTTCGGCGAGGCCGAGACTGCGCGCGGCGTTGTAGTAGAGCAGCCAGGCGATGAGCATCAGGGCCGCCCGCAGCACGACCGTGCCGCGATAGGGGCTTTTCAGGATCGAGGGATGGTGGCGCACGCGCATCAGCACGCCTGATATCACGACGATGACGAGGCTGCGCATGAAAAGGATCTGCGGCACCTCGTAGGTCGCGATCATCCATTTCACCAGCGCATCCTGCATGGAAAAACAGGCATAGCCGGCCGAGGCGAGCGCAATGCCCGCCAGCGGTTTCGTGTCGATCAATCCGGAGCTCATGGATACCTCGAAATGCCCTTGCCTGTTGTTGTGCCGCATTGTCCGACGCCGAAGCGATGCCGCTTCGGCTGGACATGCGTTAGAGGGCCGGCCCCAACTGGATGGGGCTGCCGTCGCTGAAACGCCCGAGGCGGAAACGATGAAGATTGTGCCCGGTCGCATTGCCCTGGATGAGGTCGGCGACGACGCGGCCGATGCCCGGCCCGATGCCGAAGCCGTGGCCGCTCATGCCGGTCGCCACGAGCAGGCCGTCTATGGCCGCCGCACGGTCCACGATGGGCACCACGTCGGGCATGGCGTCGATCATGCCGGCCCAGGTCGCCTTGAAGGAAATGCGCTGGAGATGGGGGAAAAGGTCGAGGAAATTGCGCTCGATGGCACGCAGGCCCGCGCTCTCCGGCGCCGGGTTGAGGATGCGCCTTTTCTCGAAGGGGCTGACGGCATCGGGCGCCCAGTCGCGCGGCGTCGACCAGCTGTCGGGATAGGTCGCCGGGGCTGCCGGACTGTAGCGGGTGCCGAAGGGATTGTTCATCAGCGCGGGCATGTATTTCGGCGCGTGCCGGAACGCATCCGGTCCCAGATAGAGCAGGCTGCTGCCGCCGGGCGCGAGGGTGTAGCCGCCGTCCTGCCGGCGCCGGAAGGCGATATGCTTTTCGGCGGCCGCGCCCGCATGGACCTCGGGCAAGGCCTGCGTGGCCGCGACGGTTGCGAGCACGCTGAGCTGCGGAATGGATATGCCATGCTTGCGCAGGAAGAGGGACGACCAGGCCCCACCGGCTACCAGGACGGTAGAGGTCGCGACACGCCCCGCCTCCGTCCAGACGCCGCTGATCCTGCCACCGGAGATGTCGAGCGCCCGCGCGGCGCAATTTTCGACGATCCGGACGCCGAGCCGCGCGGCGAGCCGGGCAAGGGCCGGCACGGCGAGCCAGGGTTCGGCGCGCATGTCGGACGGCGTGATCATCGCGCCGGCATAGCGCCGCGACGCGCCCTTGAAGAGGCCGGCGGTCTCGTTTCCGTCGAGAAGACGGGTGTCGAGGCCATGTTCGGCGGCGATCTTCATGAAGGTGCCGAACCCGGCCATGTCCTTGTCGGAATGGGCAAGATAGGTGACGCCGGCCTGCGTGAGCCCGATATCCTCGCCGCACTCTTCGGCCAGTTCCTGCCACAGGCGGCAGGCCTCCATCACGATGGGAAGTTCGTCCGCATCGCGCCCCTGCTTGCGGATCCAGCCCCAGTTTCGCGAGGACTGCTCGGCCGCGACGCGCCCTTTTTCGAGGAGCGTCACGGAGACGTTGCGTTTGGCGAGATAGAGCGCCGTGGTGACGCCGATGACGCCGCCGCCGATGATCACGACGTCGGAGGCTGCCGGCAACGGTCCGGCATGCTCGACGGGGGCGGTTTCTGGGAAGGGAAAGGAGATCACGCTGCGCATTTTGAAAATCCAGGCGAGCCACCGTGGTAGTCACTCTCAAGGGGTGAATCAAGGCGCGGCGCGTAGCGACTTTTGGCCTTTAAAGGTGGGATCGGCGCATGCCGGCCGCCTGTGCGCGGAAACGGATTGATCTCGCCTGTCCCCTTCACACCCGTCTCCGTAGAACTACCGAGGCCGGCGCGAGGTCTACGAATATCGGCGCGGCGACGGGCGGGCTAATTTCCTCTCATCAAACATCGAAAGGAAGACACCATGATCCGCACTATCGTTCTCGCCGCTGCAGTCCTCGCTCCGCTCGCCGCCACCGCACAGGAACTGCCGACCGTTCCCTACCTGCCGGTCGCGCTCGCCAACAAGGCGGCAGACGCCGCGCTGCAGGCTTGCCTTGCCGAAGGTCACAATGTCAGCGTCGCCATCGTAGCCCGCGACGGCTCGACCAAGGTTCTGCTCAAGGGCGACAATTCCGGCCCGCACACCGGCTCCAGCGCTGAAGGCAAGGCTTTCACCTCGGCTGCCATGGGCCGCGACACGGCCGGCCTTGCTGAGTTCATCGCTTCCAAGCCGGCAAACGACGGCCTGCGCGACATGGATGCCCGCATGGTCATCCAGGCCGGCGGCCTGCCGATCAAGTTTGGCAAGGCTCTGGTCGGCGGCATCGGCGTCGGCGGCGCTCCGTCGGGCGATATCGATGCCGGTTGCGCGGCTGCCGGCCTGAAGGCCATCGGCGCTGCCGAATAAGCCAGACGAAGATGCGGCCCACCTCGTGTGGGCCGCTCCATTTTCAGGGAGTGCTCTCCATGCTGCGCGCGATCCTCGTTTCCATATCGCTTGTGTCCATGCCGCTTGCCGCAACGACCGTCGCGCATGCGCAGACGGCGCCGTCGACATCCGAAATCGCGGCCTATGAAGGGCTGCATCGCGCCGCCCAGAACGGCGACGTCGCCGAGATCCGCCGTCTCGCCGCCGCCGGCATGGATGTCAACGCGCGCGACGGGCACGGCCGGACGCCGGCCCATGTCGCGGCCTTCGCATCCAACGACGATGCCCTGCGCGCCCTGGCAAAGGCCGGCGCCGACATGAACGCGCTGGAAGACCAGGACTACGACGTCGTCACCATCGCCGCGGTGGCCGACGATCCGGACTTGATGTCGCTCGCCATCGAACTGGGCAACGATCCCAAATTGACGACCAGCCGCTATGCCGGCACGGCGCTGATCGCCGCCGCGCATCTCGGGCGCGTCGAGGTGGTCCGCCGCCTGATCGCGGCCGGCGCCCCGCTCGACCATGTCAACAATCTCGGATGGACGGCGCTCATGGAGGCCGTGGTGCTGGGCGATGGCGGCTCCGACCACCAGCAGGTCCTGGGCCTGCTGCTCAAGGCCGGTGCCGACGCCTCGATCGCGGATCGCGACGGGGTAACGCCCCTTTCCCATGCCCGCGCCCGCGGCTACACGGCGATGGTGAAACTCCTCGAAGCGAAACGCTGAGACCCTTTCACGCGGTGGGCCTGTTCATGGGGAAGGCCTGCCGGTGCGGGCTCTTTCGCGGTATTCGCCCGGCGGCAGGCCGAAATGGGCCTTGAAGGTCCGGGAAAACTGGGTCTGGTCGCCGAAGCCCCAGCTATAGGCGATTTCGGCGGCGGTCTGGACGTTGTCCGGATCTTCCAGCGCCTCGCGGCTGGCGGATAGGCGCTGGTCGCGGATCCAGCTGCTCACCGTCTGGTCCGTGTCCTTGAACAGCTCGTGCAGGTAGCGCGTGGAGATACCGCAGGCACGGGCAATGCGCTCCGGGTCGAGATGGAAATCCTGGAGATTGGCGCGCACAAAGGTTTCGATGCGGGCGAGATGGGCGCTGCGGACGGTGGAATTGCCTGACGTCAGCACGCGTTCGTCGGCCTTGATCGCAAGAACCAGGAGATCGACGAGCTGGCGGCCGACCGTCGTGCGCGCCTCCTGCGTCATGCCGTCGAAGCGGCCGGGCAGGAGGTGCAGCATGTCCGTGAACAGGCCGCCGGCGCCGTTGTTGGCTTCGAACTGCAATGTGCAGAAGCGGTCCGGCGCCCGCATGCGGCCGCCGAGCGCATCGGCCTCCACCTTCAGCACCCACATGTCCGCCGCCTCCGCATGGCTGAACTGGTAGGGTTCGCTGCTGCGCTCGAGGAAGAACCCGCCCGGCCGGCAATTCACCTCCCGGCCGCATTGCGAGAAGAAGACCTCCGCCTTGGCCGGCACGGTCACCAGGAATTCCTCTTCCCGCGCGCCGCGAAAGTGATGCGGCAGACGGAGATACTGCAGCGCGTCGCAGGTCAGCCGTGAAATCGAGACATCCCCGAACCGCCAGGTCGTCAGGTCGCCGGAAAAGCGGTCGGCATCGCGAAAGCGAAGGTCGAGCGGAAAATAGGCCGAAGCGATGGCCTCGTGCCAGTGGCGGCTGCGGTCCGGAGCGCGCGTCGCGCTTGTGGTGATGCTCGTCTTCATGCGGCTTCCCCTCTTCAGGCAAAGGTACGCACAGGATTTCTGCCAGGCAACGAAAATGGCAGCTTGTGCATTCCCGCGCAATTCGTTGTTCCCTGCCTGCAAAGACCGGCCTGAAAAACTCTGCCTAGATTGAACCCGGCTTCAACGGCGCGACAGATGCCGGCGGCCCAGGGAACAGACATTTCAACCATACGACCGGTTTCCGGGCCGTCGGTTCTCGCCCTCAACCAGCGTGAACACGATGCTTCATACCCAGACGTCCAAGATAGATCCGATCACCCTTTCGGTGGTGCGCGGCATGCTCGAAACCACCCAGCGCGAAATGACGCTCGCGCTGGAGAAAACGGCCCGTTCGTCGGTCTTTAACCTGGCGCACGACTATTCGACCGCGCTTTTCAATGGCCGGCCGGAGATGATCCTGCAGGGCCAGGACATCCCGATCCATCTCGGCTCGCTCATCCCCGCCATGAAGGCGGTGGCGGCCTTCTTCGGCGACGACATCCACGAAGGCGACCTGATCCTGCACAACGATCCGGCCTTCGGCGGCAGCCACGCCATCGATACCTGCATGTACAAGCCGGTCTTCTACAAGGGCGAGCTGGTCTACTGGACGGTCTGCAAGGGGCATCTCACCGATATCGGCGGCCCCGTGCCGGCCGGCTACAACCCCAACGCCACCGAGATCTATGCCGAGTGCCTGCGCATTCCGCCGGTGAAGATCTGGGACCGCGGCAAGCCGCGCCATGACGTGCTCAACATGATCCTTACCAACATGCGCGCCCGCCGCGACCAGGAAGGCGATTTCCGCGCCCTGATCGGCGCCTGCCAGGTGGGGGAGCGCAACCTCATCGCCATGCTCGACAAATACGGCAAGGAACAGGTGGACGCCTGCGTCGACACGCTGCTCGACATGGCGGACAAGCATATGCGCGCCCTCATTTCCACCGTGCCCGACGGCACCTATGAAGGGGCGGCGATCCTGGAGGATGCCGGCCACGGCTTCGGCGATTTCGAAATCAAGGCGACGGTCACGATCACGGGCGATGCCTGCCATATCGCCATCGATAGCCCGCCGCAGGTGCCCTATTTCATCAATTCCTACGAGGGCAATTCCCATTCGGGCGTCTATCTCGGCCTGATGATGTTCGCCGCCCTGCCGCCGCCCTACAACGAGGGGCTCTATCGCTGCGTCAGCGTCGATTTCGGGCCGAAGGGCACGCTCTGCAATGCCCAGGAGCCGGCCCCGCACATGAACTGCACGACGACGCCGATGGAGACGCTGACGGACGCCGTGCGGCTGGCCTTCGAGAAGGCGGTGCCTTCCAAGGTCTCGGCCTCCTGGGGGCATGCCAACGGCCTCAACATCGCCGGCCGCGATTCCCGCACCAACGAGGAATTCGTCACCATGGTTCTCGCCACCATCATCTCCGGCGGCGGGGCGACCCCGAAACAGGACGGCTGGCACGCCGTCGGCCCGGAATGCTGCTTCGGCGCGCTCACCTCCGGCGATGTGGAACTCCTGGAATATTCATATCCCATCGTCATTCACCGCTATTCGCTGATGACCGATTCCGGCGGGGCCGGGAAGTTCCGCGGCGGCTCGGGCACGGCCTGGGAAGTCGAGCCGCTCAACGGCGACATGCTGTGCATCGGCTTCGGCGAAGGCCGGCGCATTCCCGCGATGGGCGCGGCCGGTGCGACATCCGCCATGGTCGATACCAAGGTGGGGCGCGTCGAATTGCGCCGCAGCGGGAAGGTCGAGGTCGAGCGCAAGAACATCATCGAGACCATCCGGCCGGGCGAGACGATCACCAATCTCAATCCCGGCGGCGGGGGCTTCGGCAATCCCTTCGAGCGGCCGGTGGAAAAGGTCGTCTCGGACGTGCGCAACGGCCTGGTGTCCATCGAGGGCGCACGGCTCGACTATGGCGTCGCCATCACGAACCGGGAGACCCTTGCGGTCGATGCGGCCGAGACCGAACGGCTTCGCACCAGTCTTTAACGCTTTGTTTTATCGCATTTTCCGGACGCAAGGACGCGTTTCGCACCTTTGCTGGAAATGCTCCAAGGAAGACCTGACATGACCATGCACTCCTACCGTCTCGGCATCGACGCCGGCGGCACCTTCACCGACTTCGTCATCGCCGACCGGGCGACCGGTGAGGTCAAGCTGTTCAAGGCGCTGTCCACCCCCTCTGACCCGACCAGGGCCATCGAGACCGGTCTCGGGCTGATCGCCGCCGATCTCGGCAAGCCGATCGGCGAGATCATCGCCAATTGCGACCTCTGCATCAACGGCACCACCGTCGGCCTCAATGCGCTCATCACCCATCGCGGCGGCCTGACGGGGCTGATCTGCACGGCGGGCCACGAGGATTCCATCGAGATCCGCAATGGCCACAAGGAAGACGGCTACCGCTACGATCCGGATTATCCGGCCGCGACCATGCTCGTGCCGCGTTACCTCCGGCGCGGCGTGCGTGAGCGGGTGCTCTCCGATGGCTCGATCCGCACGCCGCTGCATGAGGACGATGTCCGCGAGGCCTGCCGGCTGTTCCTGAAGGAAGGCGTCGAGACCGTCGCCATCTCCTTCGTCTGGTCGGTGCTCGATCCCGCGCACGAACGGCGTGCGGCCGCGATCGTGCGCGGGATGATGCCGGATGCGATCCTGACCGTGGGCAGCGACCTCTATCCGCAGGTGCGCGAATACACCCGCACCTCGACGGCGGTGACGAACGCCTATCTCGCACCCGTCATGCGGCGCTACATCACGGCGGTGGATGCCTATTTCCGCTCGCTCGGCGCCAAGCAGCCGGTGCGGTACTTCCAGTCCAATGGCGGGCTCGCCGTCGGCCAGGTGATGACCGACCGTTCCGTCTACGCCATCAATTCCGGCCCGGCCTCCGCGCCGCAGGCGGGGCTCTATGCCGGCGCGCCCTTCGGCCACAGGAATGTCATCACCGTCGATATGGGCGGCACGTCCTTCGACATCACGCTGACCCGCAACGGCCAGACCAATCTCAACAAGAACATCGACTTCCTGCGTTACCGGATCGGCGTTCCGATGATCCAGGTGGAGACGCTGGGCGCGGGCGGCGGCTCCATCGGCTGGGTGGATCCGCTCGGCCTGCTCCAGGTCGGCCCGCAATCGGCCGGCTCGGAGCCGGGACCGGCCTGCTACGGCCGGGGCGGCGTGGAGCCCACCACGTCGGACGCCAATCTCGTGCTCGGTTATCTCAACCCCGAAGGGTTGCTCGGGGGCAAGCTGCCGCTCGATGTCGGCAAGGCAAGGGCCGCGGCGGCGCGGGTCGCCGAGCCGCTCGGCATCTCGGTCGAGCAGGCGGCCTACGGCATGTTCGCCATCGTCAACAACAACATGGTCAACGGCATCCGGCGCGTCTCGGTCGAGCGCGGCTACGACCCGCGCGATTTCGTGCTGGTCGGGGCAGGGGGCGCGACGGCGGCGCATATCACGGCGCTGGCGCGGGAAATGGGCATCGACACGATCATCCTGCCCAAGCTCGCCTCGGGCCTGTGCGCCTTCGGCCAGATCATCTCCGACGTGAAGTACAACTACATGGCGCCGGCGCCGGTGCGCCTCGACAATGCGGCCGCCTATGCGCGCATCGACAGCCTCTTCAAGGAGATCGAGGCGAAGGGGGTGGTGCATCTCGAGGCGGACGGCTTTGCGCCCGAGGCCATCGACATCAAGCGCTCGATCGACATGCGCTATGTCGGCCAGGTGCACGAATGCACCGTCGACATCGGCACCTTCCCGATCGACGAGACCACCATCGAGAAGGTCAAGGACGCCTTCCACGCCCGGCATGAGGAACTCTACACCTATGCCGAACGCCACAGCGCGGTCGAGGTGGTGAATCTGGAATCCACGCTCTATGGCCGCATCGAAAAGGTGCGTCCGCCGACGCTCGCCGCCGGCGGCACGGCCGAACAGGCCCTGAAGGGGCATCGCGACGCGATCTTCGACCAGTCCGGCAAGGCGACGTCCACGCCCGTCTATGACGGCGCGAAATTCGGCGCAGGGGCGCGCATCCACGGGCCGGCCATCATCGAGGAGGTGACGACCACCATCGTCATCGAGCCCGGCTGGGCGAGCGTGCTGCACGAAAGCGGCAGCTATCTGCTGACACGGGAATAGGAAGGCCGGCCCCGCTTCGTGGCGGGGCGGCCGTCTGCAACAGGGAGGGACGGGAATGGCAGGCAATCCATCGGCCGCCGAGGGCGATAGCTCGGATTTTTCCAATATGGCGGTGCCGCCGCTTGCGCGCATGCCGAAAGGCGCGCTCACCATGGCCTGGTGGGCGGTGTGCAGCGCGGTCTTCTACATCGTCGTCGGCGCCGCCATGGCGCTCAATTTCGGCACGCGCAACGCCATCATCGGCATCGTGCTGTCGATCGTCGTCTATGGCGTCGTCAATGCGGTGCTGAGCCGTTTCGCCATCCGCACCGGGTTGTCTGTGGCGCTGTTTTCACGCGTGCTGTTCGGCAATGTCGGGGCGGGGCTGGCGACGCTGATCTTCTGCGCCACGGCCATCTACTATGCCGTCTTCGAAGGATCGGTGATTGCCGTCGGCATCACCACGATCCTGCCGTCGATCTCCTATCCGCTCGCCGCGCTGATCGTCGTGCTCTACAGCGTGCCGTTGATCTTCGGCAGCATCCAGACCTGGCTCGACAAGTTCAACGGCGTGCTGCTGCCTTTCTACATCCTCGGCCTCGTCGTCGCGGTCGTGCTCGCCATCGGGGAATACGGCTATAGCGACAGGTGGCTGAACCTCGGTCCGGAAGCCGGCGCGCCGGCCGGTGGCTGGTGGTCCTGCTTCGTCTATTACATGGGCGTCTGGGTGCTGATGATGTTCACCTTCGACTATGCCCGCTTCGGCCGCGAGGAGGATGCCGGCTATCATGCCTGGTTCAATTTCGGCACGCCCTTCTATGCCATGGCCTTCCTGGTGAGCGGTCTCTTCGGCATGTTCATGATCGGCACGGTGCCGGATCTTGGCGCGCTCTCCGAGGTCAGCGTGCTGCTGGCGCTCCTCAAGCTCATGGGCATCTGGGGCCTGCTCTTCGTCTGGGTCACGCAGACGCGTGTCAACACGGCGAACTACTACCTTGCCGCCGTGAACCTGGAGGCGCTTGTCCAGCTCTTCGGCCGGCTGCCCTTCGGGCGCATCGGCTGGGCCGTCGCGGTCGGCGCCATCGTCTATGTGCTGATGCTGGCCGACGTCTTCACCTACCTGCTCTCGGCGCTCGCCTATCAGGGCATCTTCGTCGTCGCCTGGGTCGCCGTCGCCATGGCGCATATCCTGATCGACCGCTACGCGGCCCTCGTCGGCAGCGTTATCGAATATCGCTCCAGCCATGTGCCGGCCTTCAATCCCCTCGGCATCGCCGCCTGGTTCGTCGCGGCCGCCGTCGGGATCTGGCTCCATGTCTGGGGCGGGGCCTATGCCGAGCTCTCGGCGCCGGCGACCGCGCTCATCGCCTTCGTGATCTATGCGGCGGGCCTCACGCAGGCACGGCGCTCGTGGTTCCTCGCCGCGGGCTGATCAGCGTTCCGGCAGGTGGAAGGCCTGCTGGAAATAGGAGCGGAAGGCGAGCATGGGCGGCGTCAGCTCCATGTTCCGCCGCCAGGCGAGACCGACGTCCATGGCGGGCACGGGATCGCTGATATTGACCGTCTCGATGCGCCGGCCCTCGAGCGACCAGGGCCGGTGCACCATGTCGGAGAGGATGGCGACGCCCTGGCCGTTGGCGACCAGCGAGCGCACCGCCTCCACCGACGACGTGCGCAGGATCACGCGCGGCTGGTAGGGCGTGGCGCTCCAGTATTTGAGGGCGGAATGGGCGGCCTCGTCGACCGTCAGCATGATGTAGGGCTCGTCGGCGATTTCCCTTAGTCCCACCGTTTCGGCCTGCAGCAGCGGATGCTGCGCCGGCAGCCAGAGCCGGCGCGTCGAGCTCAGCACCTTCTCGGTCACCAGTGCCGGGTTCAGGATGTTCGAGGTCAGCAGCACCGACATGTCGTAGCGGTTGCTGAGGAGCCCTTCTTCGATGGATTCGCGGTTGAGCTCGAAAAGCTGGATTTCAAGCCTTGGAAACAGCCGGCGCAGCCGCTCGATATGCAGCGGCAGGAAGTAGCCGATCACGGTATAGGTCGCCGCGACGGTGAGCGTGCCCTCGATCTCGCTGCTGACCACATTGAGATGCGTCGCCTCGTCCACCTTCTTCAGGATCTCGTAGGCGTGCGACAGAAACTGCCGCCCGGCGGGCGTCAGGTCCATGCCGTGCGGCGTGCGCAGGAACAGGCTGACGCCGACGGTCCGCTCGAGTTCCTTGATGGCCGTCGTGACGGCGGACTGGGAGATGGAGAGGTCGATGGCGGCCTGCGAAATCTGGCCGAGTTCTGCGGTCGCGACAAAGTAGCGGATCTGGCGGAGGCTGAGCGTCAAGGCTGTGCACGTCCTTCTGGTTTGTTGCGACATGGTATCGAAAAATCAGAACGGTAGATTGCGAATTGAGCGCCAAGTCGGGCCAATACAGACGAATTCGCCTTATCCTTTTGTTTTATCATGATTTTGCGATGCAACAAAAAGAGGCGTACCGTTCTGATTTTCAGAATTCATGGATATGAAAATATAATTTTTCAAAAGGAGGTAAAGGGCCTAGCGTGTCCTTGGTGGAGAAAAAAGCGGGGAAGAGGCAGTGCGTGAGGTCGTCGATATCAATTGCGACATGGGCGAGGCCTTCGGTCGCTGGCGCGTCGGCGATACCGATGACGCCTGCCTGATGCCGCTGATCAGTTCCGCCAATATCGCCGCGGGCTTCCATGCCGGCGACCCGAACTTGATGGACGAGACGGTGCGGCTGGCGGCCGAGCATGGCGTCGGCATCGGCGCCCATCCCGGCTACAACGATCTCCAGGGCTTCGGCCGCCGCAAGATCGCTGGCACGGCCAAGGAACTCGTCAATGACGTGATCTACCAGGTCGGCGCCATCAGGGAATTCGCCCACCGGCACGGCGTGCGCCTGCAGCACGTGAAGCCCCACGGTGCGCTCTATATGGAAATGGCGGTCAATCCGGAGCTTTCGCAGATCTTCGTGCAATACATGCGCACGGTCGAGCCGAATGCCTCCATCTTCTGCATGGGCGGTTCGGCGACGTTCCGGGCGGCCCGGGAGGCGGGGCAGCCCGTGGTGCGCGAGTTCTATGCCGACCGCGACTACGACGACAGCGGCTCCATCGTCTTCACCCGCGATGCCGGGCGGCCCGATCCGGCCGCCATTGCCCGCAAGGTCCTGCGTGCCTGCCAGGAGGGCAAGGTGCGGACCGTCAAGGGCAACGACATCGACATCGCGTTTGAATCCATCTGCTTCCATTCCGATACGCTCGGCGCCTTCGAGATCGTGCGCCAGATGCGCGAGGCTCTGGTGGGAGCAGGCATTCGCATTGCGCCGGTTTCGGCCATGGCCGCGCGCTGACCTTACAAAGTGGAGAGAGACATCATGAGCAAGATCGAGATCAGATCCCCCCTGCCGGGCACGTTCTACCGGGCGTCCTCGCCGGACGTGCCGCCGTTCAAGGCGGATGGCGACAGCGTCGCGAGCGGCGAGGCGATCGGGCTCATCGAGGTCATGAAGACCTTCCAGGAAGTGCCGGCCGGCGTCGAGGGCAGGAACATTACCTTCCTCGTCGACAACGAGGAGCCCGTCATGGCGGGCCAGGTGATCGCCGAGGTGGAGGCATGACGATCCGTTCGATCCTCGTCGCAAACCGCGGGGAGATCGCGGTGCGCATCATCAAGGCGGCCAAGGCCCTCGGCATCCGCACGGTGCAGGTGCACAGCGCCGCCGATGCGGACATGCTGGCGGTGAAGATGGCGGATGCGGCGATCGACATCGGCTCGCCGGCCCCGAAGAAATCCTATCTCAATATTGAGGCCGTGGTGAACGCGGCGAAGGCCGCCGGTGTCGATGCCGTGCACCCCGGTTACGGCTTCCTCTCGGAGAATGCCGATTTTGCCGATGCGGTGGAGGCCGCGGGCCTGATCTTCATCGGTCCGAAGGGTGACGCCATCCGCCTGCTCGGCGACAAGGTGGCGGCGCGCGCGGTTGCCGCGCGGGCAGGCGTGCCGACGGTTCCCGGCAGCGCGGGACGCCTTGCGACGATCGAGGAAGCCCGGGCCGTGGCGGATAGAACCGGCTTTCCGATCATGATCAAGGCGGCGGCTGGCGGGGGCGGGCGCGGCATCCGCATCGCCGCGGATCTCGCCGACCTCGAACGCCACTTCCCGCAGGCCTCGGCCGAGGCGCTTGCCGCTTTCGGCGATGGCGGGCTCTATCTGGAAAGGGTCATCACCAGGGCACGCCATGTGGAGGTGCAGATCCTGGGCGACGGCAGGAATTTCATTCACTGCTTCGAGCGGGAATGCTCGTTGCAGCGTCGCCGCCAGAAGGTCTGGGAGGAGGCGCCGTCCTTCCTGCTTCCGGCCGAGGTGCGGGCCCGGCTGTGCGACAGCGCCGTCGCGCTTGCCCGCGAGGTCGGCTATCGCGGCGCGGGTACGGTGGAATATCTCTATGACGAGACGACGCGGGAATTCTACTTCATCGAGGTGAACACCCGTATCCAGGTCGAGCATCCGGTGACGGAGATGGTCACGGGCATCGACCTCGTGGAGGAAATGATCCGCATCGCCGGCGGCGCGCCCCTGTCGATCCGCCAGGAGGATGTCGTGGCGAGAGGGCATGCCATCGAATGCCGCATCAATGCGGAAGATCCGGCAAAGGGTTTCATGCCCGCGCCGGGCACGATCACGAAACTCGTGGTGCCGGACGGCGAGGGCGTGCGTTTCGATACGATGCTCTACGAGGGCTACACGATCCCGCCCTTCTACGATTCGCTCGTCGGCAAGCTGATCGTCTGGGCCGAGACGCGGGAGGCCTGCCTGGCGCGGCTGAAGGGCGCGCTCGAAGGTCTCACGATCGAGGGCATTCCGACGACCATTGCGCTGCACCTGGCGCTTGCGACGGATGAAAGCGTGCGGCGCGCCGCCTTCGACACGCGCTTCCTCGAACACTGGCTTGAAACCGAATTCGCCGCAAAGGCCGGCGCGACTGCGGAGGTTGCGTGATGAGCACCAGATACACATTCGGGGGCGACGAGCACCTCTTCGTCGAATGCAGCGAGGAAATGTCGCTGGAGGCCTTCTTCAAGAGTCTCTCCATGGCCAAGGGTGTCAGGGAAAGCGGGATCAGGGGCGTCACCGAGATCTGCCCGGCCAATGCCTCCTTCCAGATCAAGTTCAATCCCGATGTCATCCATCCCGACGACGTGCTGAAGGAAGTGAAGGCGATCGAGGGTGCGGCGGAACGGGCCGAGCCGGTGCTGAAGACGCGCATCGTCGAAATCCCGGTCTTCTACAACGATCCCTGGACGCACGAGACCCTGATGCGCTTTCGCGAGCGTCACCAGGAGCCGGCGGGCACCGACCTCGACTATGCCGCGCGCATCAACGGCTACGGTTCTGTCGATGACTTCGTCGGCGCGCATTCCGGCTCGCCCTGGTTCGTGTCCATGGTCGGCTTCGTCGCGGGCCTGCCCTTCATGTATCAGATGGTGGAGCGCAAGCGGCAGATCCAGGTGCCGAAATACCTGCGGCCGCGCACGGATACGCCGCGCCTCACGGTCGGCCACGGCGGCTGTTTCGGCTGCATCTATTCGGTGCGCGGCGCGGGCGGTTACCAGATGTTCGGCATCACGCCCATGCCGATCTTCGATCCCACGCAGACGACGAGCTACCTGCGGGATTTCATGGTCTTCTTCCGCCCGGGCGATATCGTGAAGTTCAAGCCGATCGACCGCGACGCCTACGATCAGGCCGTGGAAGATGTCGACAGGGGGCGCTTTGCCCCGCCGATCCGCGAGGTGAGCTTCGACCTCCGGGAATTCCAGAACGACATCGACGGCACCAATGCCAAGCTGGAGGGCATGATCAATGGCCATTAAGGTTCTCCATCACGGTCTTGCGACCACCGTCCAGGATCTCGGCCGCCCGGGTTACTTCCATCTCGGCATTCCCGTCGGCGGGGCGATGGACCGCCTCGCCATGCGCGCGGCGAACCTGCTCGTCGGCAACGACGAGGGGGCTGCCGGACTGGAGGCCGTCTTCATCGGCCCGAAGCTGGAATTCACCGAGGACGCGCTGGTTGCCGTCACCGGCGCGGACATGCCGGCCAAGGTCGACGGCGTTTCCCAGCCGGGCTGGACCGCCTTCAAGGTCAAGGCCGGCCAGACGCTGACCTTCGATTTCCTGAAATCCGGGGCACGGATCTGCATCGCCGTTTCCGGCGGCATCGATGTGCCGGAAGCGCTCGGCAGCCGCTCGACCTACCCGATCGGCGCACTCGGCGGCTACAAGGGCCGGCCGCTGGCGGCCGGCGACGAACTGCCGGTCGGCAAGGGCAGCCTTGCCGGCGAGGGCAGGAGCGTGCCCGAGACGCTGCGCCGCAGGCCCGGCCTTCCGGCGGAATTGCGGGTGCTTCCCGGCCTCTACTGGCACCGCGTGACGGAGGAATCGCAGCAGAATTTCTTTGCCGACGAATGGAAGGTGGCGAACGAGGCGGACCGCATGGGCTATCGCTTCAAGGGGGGCCGCAAGCTCGACTTCGTCGATCGTGAGCAGCCTTTCGGGGCCGGTTCCGACCCGTCCAACATCGTCGACAGCTGCTATCCCTACGGATCGATCCAGGTGCCCGGCGGCACGGAGCCGATCATCCTGCACCGGGATGCCGTTTCCGGCGGCGGCTATTTCATGGTCGGGACGGTCATTTCCGCCGACATGGACCTGATCGGCCAGCTCCAGCCGCACACGCCCACCCGCTTCGTCAAGGTGACGATGGAAGAGGCGCTGGCGGCGCGCAAGGCGCGCCAGGCCGGGCTTGAACGGCTGCGCGAAGCGCTGGCCTAGGGGAGGGCGCTGTGTCTACGGAGCGACGGCGGCTTTGGACATGCTCTTCCCGCTCAGTCGAGAATGGGCGTGAGATATGCCGCCGTGACGCCCGGTCCCGGAATGATCGCGACGATCTTCATCTGCGCGATGGTGCGGTTCAGCGAGGCTTCGAGATGGGTTTCCATCATCGAGACCGCCGATTCCGTCGCTCCGCGCAGCAGAAGCTCGGCCACCAGCCGCAGTTCCGTGATGATGGCGGGATCGCCCGGCAGGCCGAGGCGGCGCAGCAGCCGGTCGGTCGCCGTCACGGGCAGCAGGTTGTTGCGTACGAGATCCTTCAGCCGTTCGTTCGGTGCGGCCAGCACACAGCATTCGATGAACTCGGTCTGGATGGCCTCGCTTTCACGCAGCGAGCCGGTGGCGCTCGTCTCCTCGGCGGCGCGCAGGCGCTTCAGCAGCGCCTCCAGCCGCGCCTGGCTGACGGCGCGCGCACCAAGGCGGATCGCCGATGGCTCAAGCATCGCGCGCAGAACGAAATGATCCTTCACCGTCTGCGCGGTGAGGGGACCGGCGATCCAGTGCGAGCTCTGGTTCTTGCGCACCAGCCCGCGTTCGCGCAGGCGCGTCAGCACGTCGCGCACGACGGTGCGGCTGACATTGAAATGGTTGGCGATCTCCATCTCGATGATGCGGTAGCGCCCGAAGACCACGCAGCCCGCCACATCCGCCTCGACTTGGTTGTAGATGCGCTCCCAGGAGGAGCGGCTTTGCAGGGCCTCGTCCGCGTGGCGCGGCACGATCAGGCCGAGCGCCTTGATGTCGGTGCGGTTCGGCTCGATATCGGCCCCGGGTGGACCGACGAGGAAGCCGCGGCCGGAAAAGCGATGCACGAGCCCTTCCGCCTCCAGCGTCTGCAGCGCTCGTTGCACGGGCGCGCGGGACGTCTGCAGGATGTCGGCGATGGGGCCTTCCAGCAGCACGAGGCCGGGCGGCAGCGTGCCCGTTTCGATATTGCTGCGCAGCACGTCCTCGGCGATCGCGTAGCGCCGCTGGGTGCTGGTGGCTGCCTGCTCGTCTTTCATGGATCCCCGTATCCGTCGGCCTCTTGGAGGGCCGCACTCTGACGCATTCTCCGCCGTAAGGAAAGGATGACATAAATGATTATTGAATACAAAAATTGAATATTCTTTGCCTTGAGGTGCTGGGCCGGAAAGGGTGCGGCGAGTCGGACGGCGTTGGTTGTGGTTAAGCTGCAGGGTTGAATTTTGCGCACAATGCGCAGGGAATGAGCAGAAAAAGAGATAGCGTCGGCCGCAAAGAGGGCGCGTCCGCGGCGGGAATCCTTTGGTCGTGCAGCGGTTTTCTCTTCACGGTAGAAATTTCTAAAAAGGCTATTGAATACAAAAATCATTCATGCAATGGTTTTGATAACAAGACGCCCGGAAGAGGCGTCGCAGGTGGAACGAAACGAAATGCTCAGGATCGACGCTACGCCGCACCTCTGATCGAGGCGCGAACGGGAGCCTTTTGCCGTCTTCGGCCGCCCTCGCGCGTCCGATGGATTGCGGAGCCTTGCGCGAAAGATCCTGGCCTGAACTGGTGGGAACAGAGTGTCAGCCGTCCTCCAACTGAAGAATGTGCACAAGGCCTTCTCCGGCGTGCCGGCGCTTGCCGGCGTCGATGCGGCGCTGTCGGAAAATTCCTATGTCTCGCTGCTGGGGCCGAGCGGATCGGGCAAGACGACGCTCCTGCGCGTCATCGCCGGATTCGAGCAGCCGGACGGCGGGGAAATCCTCTTTGCCGGCAAGCGCGTCGACGGCGTGCCGCCGCATGAGCGCGGCATCGGCTTCGTCTTCCAGAACTTCGCTCTCTTCCCGCATCTGAGCGTCGCGCAGAATATCGCCTTCGGCCTCGAGAACCGCACCGTCGATCCGGTGACGGATCCGAAGGTCGTGAGCGCGAAGGTGCGCGACATGGTCGGCCTCGTCGGTCTTTCGGGCCTGGAGGACCGGGCGGTCACGCAGATTTCCGGCGGCCAGAAGCAGCGCGTGGCGCTTGCCCGCACGCTGGTGACGGAACCGAGCATGGTGCTGCTCGACGAGCCGCTCGGCGCGCTCGATGCCAATCTGCGCACCCGCATGCGCGGCGAACTGCGCACCATCCGCGAGCGCTGCGGCGTCACCTTCCTCCATGTCACCGGCTCGGAGACCGAGGCGCTGGCCATGGGCGATACCGTGCTGGTCCTCGATCGCGGCCGCATCGCCCAGTCGGCCGATGCCGGAACGCTCTACAGCCGCCCGGCCTCGGCCGACGTGGCGCGGTTCCTCAACTGCTACAACATTTTCCCCGGCGCGGTTTCGGGCGATGCCTTCGAGAGCCCCGTCGGCCGGCTGGCGCTGGGCGGCACCCGGCAAACGTCCGGCAAGCCGGCCTACGCCATCCGCTATGACCGCGTCGCAATCCGCCCCCGGGATGCGGCGGCCGCTGGCGACGAGGTGCGCATCGAGGCGAGCTTCGTCGCCAGCGAGTATTCCGGGGCGGCGATCAACTCGTTCTTCACGCTCGACGACGGCCGCGTCTTCGAGGTGGAGACCCATCTCAGCCATGCCGCGCCGGAAGCCTTCGAGGAGAAGGCCCGCTACGCCCTCGTCTGGAAACGGGAGGACGCCCTTGTCTTCGATTGAAACCCAAGTCGCCGGTCCCGCCCCTGTCCACCCGGAGAATGAGAGATGACGATGGCCGCCACCAGCCATGACACGCCCGTCGAAGCGGCGGCGCCTTCCACCCGCAAGCAGCCCGACCGCACGGCCCTTCTGCTCGCTCCCGGCGTCCTGTGGATGCTGCTCTTCCTCGTCGCCCCCATCCTGATGATGGTCTACGTTTCCTTCTGGACGCAGACCACCTTCAAGATTGAGCCGACGCTGACGCTGAAGAGCTGGGTCACCTTCTTCTCGTCCGAGACCTATCTCGGCGCGCTCTGGACGACGATCCGCATCTGGCTGATCGTGCTGGTCGCCACGCTGCTCGTCGGCTATCCGGCCGCTCTCTTCGTCGGGCTCTTCGTCAAGAACAAGACGCTCTCGACGGCGCTGCTGGTGCTCTGCGTCATTCCGTTCTGGACCTCCTTCCTCATCCGCGTGCTCGCCTGGCGGCCGATGCTCGGCAAGGAGGGGGCGATCAACATGATCCTGATGAAGATCGGGCTCATCACGCAGCCGATCGAGGTGCTGCTGTTCTCCGAACTCTCCGTCATCATCGGCATGACGCAGATCTATTGCGTCTTCATGGTCGGGCCGATCGCCTTCATGCTCGGCCGCATCGATCCTTCGGTCATCGAGGCGGCGCAGGATCTCGGCGCGGGCTTCTGGCGCATCTTCCGCACCATCATCCTGCCGCTCTCCATGCCGGGCGTTGTGGTGGGCGCGATCTTCGTCTCCGTCATGGTGCTCGGTGAATTTGCCACCTCCGCCGCCCTTTCCGGCCGCAAGGTCAACCTGCTCGGCAACATCATCGTCACCCAGGTCGGTTCGCTGAAATGGGCCTTCGCCGCCGTCGCCGGCGTGGTGCTGACCATCCTGATGGGCGCGGTCGTCGCGGCCATGCTGCGGGTCGTCGATCTCAGGAAGGAACTCTGAGCCATGAACGCATCCGGCATCAAGCTCGGCCTCGGCTTCTATACGACGCTGTTCATCGTCTTCCTCTATGGCCCGCTCGCGGTGCTCGCGATCCTGTCCTTCCAGACCGGACCAGAGGGCGGCCCGCAATTCCCGATCATCGAATGGTCGACCTACTGGTACAAACACCTCTTCGGCCTAACGCCGCCCTCGCGCATCGCCCCGCTGCCCATCGAGCAGGCTCTGGTGCGCTCCCTGGCGCTCGCCGTGATGACGATGATCGTCTCTACCGTGCTGGGCGTCACCGCCGCCCAGGCCTTCCGCCGGAAGTTCCGCGGCTCGGGCGTCGTCTTCTACCTCATCGTGCTCGGCATGATGGTTCCCGGCGTGCTCGTCGGTCTCGGCATGGCGCTGGTCGCCAACACGCTCGGCATCGACCGGCACTGGTGGGGCACGGCCTTCGTGCTGCATGTCGTCTATACCTTCCCCTTCGCCTTCCTCGTCATGCTGGCGATCTTCAACCGCTTCGATCCGAGCGTGGAAGAGGCGGCCTGGTCGCTCGGCGTCACCCCGGCGCGCACCTTCCGCAAGGTCACCTTCCCGCTGATCTTCCCCGGCGTGCTCTCGGCCATGCTCTTCGCCTTCACGCTGTCCTATGACGAGTTTTCGCGCACGCTCTTCGCCTCGGGCCGGGACCTGACGCTGCCGCTCGCCATCTACGGCACCTTCTCGGTGGAAGTGCACCCGAACGTCTTCGCCTTCGGCGTGCTGACGACCCTGTTCTCCTTCGCGCTGCTCGGAACCTATGCCGTGCTGATGGGCCTGTCGGTGCGCCGCGCCAAGCGCATGGCGATCCAGGAGGAGGCGTGATGGCGGGCAGCGCTCTCGTCACCGGCGCGGGCTCCGGCATCGGCCGCGCCATCGCCCTGAAACTCGCCGCCGACGGTTATGCCGTCACGGTCAACGACCTTTCCCTCGAGCGCGCCGCGGCGGTGGCCGGGGAAATCCGGGCGGCGGACGGCCGGGCCGTCGCCGTGGCCGGCGATGTCGCGAGCGAGGCGGACGCCGCCGCCATCCATCTTGCCGCCGTCGCGGCGCATGGCGCGGTCACGCTGCTCGTCAACAATGCCGGCATCGCCCATCAGGCGCTGTTCGAGACCCTCGAGGTCGGCGACTTCGACCGCATGTTCGCCGTGCATGTGCGCGGCACCTTCCTGATGACCAAGGCGGTGCTGCCGGCAATGCTCGCCGCGGGGGCCGGCGTCGTCGTCAACGTCGCCTCGCAGCTCGGCCAGATCGGCGGCGTCGAACTCGTGCACTATTCCGGCGCCAAGGCCGCCATCATCGGCATGACCAAGGCGCTGGCCCGCGAGGTTTCCGCCCGCGGCGTGCGGGTCAACGCCGTCGCGCCCGGCCCCATCAACACGCCGCTGGTCATGCAGCTTTCGGAGGAGTGGCGCGCGGCCAAGCGCGCCGGCCTGCCGCTCGGCCGCTTCGGCGAGCCGGAGGAGGTGGCCGAAACCGTCGCCTTCCTCGCATCCCCCGCCGCCAGCCTCTTCGTCGGACAAACGCTCGGACCCAATTCCGGCGACGTCATGCTTTGAATTCGGAGACACCCATGACTGCAGACAGGAAACGCATCGTCATCGTCACCGGCGCCGGCATCGGCATCGGCGCCGCCACCGCGAAAGCCTTCGGTGCACTCGGCGACCACGTGGTGGTGACCGATATCCTGGAGAGGGAAGGCCGCGCGACGGTCGCGGCCATCACCGGCGCCGGCGGCTCGGCGGAATTCCATCTCTATGACGTCCGCTCGACGGCGGGGACCGACGCGCTCGTCGCCGATGTCGAGGCGCGGCACGGGCGGATCGACGTCGTCGTCGCCAATGCCGGCATCGCCCATCGCACGCCGCTGGCCGATCTCACCGACGAGAAGTGGGACCTCACCTTCGACATCGACCTGAAGGGCATCTTCCGTCTCGTGCGCGCCGCGGCGCCCGGCATGCGCGCCCGCAAATCCGGCGCCGTCATCGCACTCTCCTCCATCATGGGCGTCGCCTATGGCTGGGACGAGCACGTGCACTATTCGGCGGCAAAGTCCGGCGTCGTCGGCCTCGTGCGCGGGCTTGCGGTGGAAATGGCGCGCGACGGCGTGCGCGTGAACGGTATCGCACCCGGCTACATCCGCACCGCCCAACTGCTTTCCGAGGAGAATTCGCTCGGGCCGGCGGGAGCGGAAAAGGCGGCGGAGTTCATTCCGATGGGGCGGCTCGGGACGGGAGAGGACATCGCCGATGTCGCCGCGTTCCTCGCCTCCGACAGCGCGAGATACATGACCGGCCAGGTGCTGGTCGTGGATGGCGGCCTTCTCGTGGGCCGGTACTGAGCCGCCTCGAAAGGGCGGGCGAAAAGGAGCCGCAAAGCGGCTTCGGGGAACGATAAGCAAACTGGAGAAGAGACATGTTCAACTCGCAAATCAATCGCCGCTCGCTCCTCAAGCGCTCGGCCGGGGTGATGGCGCTGGCGATGGGCGGCGGCACCTCCCTCCTGTCCTCGCGCACGGCCTTTGCGCAGGCCGCTGACCTTGCCGGCCAGCAGCTTCGCACCATCGGTCTTTCGGTGACGGTGCAGGAACGCATCCTGGAAGAATTCAAGAAGGCCTCCGGCGTCGGCGGCACGTCGGGCACGGCCGCGACCTTCCCCGATGCGCAGACGAAAATCCTTTCCGGCTCGAAGGATTACGACTGCTGGGAAATCATCGCCGAGCGCCTGCCCTCCATCGTCATGACCGACAATGTCGAGACGATCCCGGCTGCATCGCTGAAGAACTGGGCGAACATCCGCGATACCTTCACCACGGCCAGCGACAAGTGGGACCGCGCCGCGCAGATCGTCGGCCAGATCTGGGCGGACGAAGCCCAGACCGTGCTCAACATGGTGCCCGCCGTCTACAACTACGACTCCATCGGCTACAATCCGGACGTCGTCTCCGCCGAGGAAGCCAACACCTGGGCCTGCATCTTCGATCCGAAGTGGAAGGGCAAGTCGGGCCTCAACACCGACCCGCTCATCGCCTTCGGTCAGGCCATCATGGCCATGAATTCGCTCGGCCTTTCCGACGTGAAGAACCCGGGCAACCCGACCGCCGCCGAAATCGACGAGGCGGCCGCCTTCCTCATCTCCAAAAAGAAGGAAGGTCAGTTCCGGGCGCTCTGGGGCGATTTCGGCGAACTGGTGAACCTCATGGCATCGGGTGAAATGGTCGTTTCCGACGCCTGGCAACCGGCCGTCATGGCCGTCAAGGCGCAGGGCAAGGCCGCCAAATACGCCATTCCGAAAGAAGGATATCGCGGCTGGGCCATCGGCCCCTCGATGATTGCGGGCACGAGCAACCGCGATGCCGTCATCGCCTATGCCGACTACTGGCTCTCGGGCGAGCCGGGCATCGCCGTCTCCGAACAGGGCTACTACTCGCCGTCGACCAACATCAAGGACGTCATGGCGCCGGAGAAATACGCTTTCTGGTACGAGGGCAAGCCCTGGGTCGGCGCGGAAGAGCGCGGCATCAAGGAAGGCGACCTGCGTGATGGCGGCTCGCTGGAAGAGCGTTCCAAGAACGTCGCCTACTGGCACCAGTGGCCGGAAGAATACGATCACCTCATCCAGAAGTGGGACGAATTCCTCAACGCCTGATCCCAAGACGAGCGGACCGGGGCGCGCGTGGCCCCGGTCCCTGACCGGCAATTCGGGAGATCTCCCCCATGATTTTCGACCTGGAACTCAACTCCGTCGGCAAGGTCTACGACAACGGCACGCCCGCCGTCATCGACTTCAACCTTTCCGTCAGCAAGGGCGAGTTCATCGCCTTCCTTGGCCCCTCGGGCTGCGGCAAGACGACGACGCTGCGCATGATCGCCGGCTTCGAGGGCATTTCCTCCGGCGACATGCTGATCCGCGGCGAGCGCATGAACGACGTGCCGCCGCAGCGTCGCCCGACCTCGATGATCTTCCAGAACTATGCGCTCTTCCCGCATATGAGCGTGCGCCGCAATGTCGGCTACGGGCTGGAGGTCAAGGGCGTCGCGAAGGCCGACCGCGAGGCGAAGGTGGACCGCATCCTCGCCACGCTCGGCTTGGAGGACATCGCCGAGCGCAAGCCGGAAAAGCTCTCCGGCGGCCAACGCCAGCGCATCGCGCTCGCGCGCGGCCTTGTCGTCGAGCCGGATATCCTGTTGCTCGACGAACCGCTCGGTGCGCTCGATGCGAACCTGCGCAAGGCGATCCAGAACGAGCTCAAGCTTCTGCAGAAAAGCCTCGGCGTCACCTTCATCTTCGTCACGCATGCCCAGTCGGAAGCGCTGGCGCTGTCCGACCGCATCGTGGTGATGAACCAGGGGCGCGTGGAGCAGGTGAGCCCGCCCCATCAGCTCTATACCCGCCCCAATACGCCCTTCGTCGCCCAGTTCATCGGTCGCAACACCGTGCTGCCCGGCGAAGTCGCGGGCAGCGAGGGCGAGGACGTGGTCGTGACGACCGGGATCGGCACGCTCTCCGGCCGCGCCAATGGCGCGCTCGCCGACAAGGGGCGCGTCAATCTCGTCGTGCCGGCCGAGGCGATCGAGGTGCATGCGGCGGGCGAGGGGGTGCTGGCCGGGGCCAAGAACCGCATCGACGCCCGCATCGAACGCTCGGAGGTTGTCGGCCATATCGCGCATCTGACGGCGCGGCTTCAGGACGGCCGGGCCGTCGCGCTCGAAGCCCATGTCGACAAATACCGTCCGGGCGCTTTCCCGGCCGGCACATCCGTCCTCTTGAGCTGGAACCCCGCCGAGGCGACGGTCATTCCGGCCCATTGATTACCCAGGACTATTTCAGGGAACCAAGGAGATACCCAATGGCGAAAGAGATTTTGTGCGGTTTCGGCATCGACGTGGATGCCGTGGCAGGATGGCTCGGCTCCTATGGCGGCGAGGATTCGCCCGACGACATCTCGCGCGGCCTGTTTGCCGGCGAGGTCGGCAGCATGCGGCTCCTGAAGCTCTTCGAACGTCTCGGCATCAAGACGACCTGGTTCATCCCGGGCCACTCGATCGAGACCTTCCCAGAGCAGATGCAGGCCGTCGCCGATGCCGGCCATGAAATCGGCATCCATGGCTATACGCATGAAAACCCGATCGCGATGACCCGCGAGCAGGAGACGGAGGTGCTCGACAAGTGCATCGATCTCGTCACCAAGCTCTCGGGCAAGCGCCCGACCGGCTATGTCGCGCCCTGGTGGGAGTTCTCCAACGTCACGAACGAGCTGCTGCTCGAGCGTGGCATCAAGTACGACCACTCGCTGATGCACAACGACTTCACGCCCTATTATGTGCGTGTCGGCGATAGCTGGACGAAGATCGACTATTCCCAAAAGCCGTCCGACTGGATGGTGCCGCTGAAGCGCGGCCACGAGACCGATCTCATCGAAATCCCGGCCTCGTGGTATCTCGACGACCTGCCGCCGATGATGTTCATCAAGAAGTCGCCGAACAGCCACGGCTTCGTCAATCCGCGCCAGATCGAGGAAATGTGGCGCGACCAGTTCGACTGGGTCTACCGCGAGATGGACTATGCGGTCTTCCCGATCACCATCCACCCCGACGTCGCCGGCCGGCCGCAGGTGCTGATGATGCTGGAGCGGCTCTATGCCCATATGAGCAAGCATCCGGGCGTGCGGTTCGTGACGATGAACGAGATGGCCGACGACTTCGCCAAGCGGTTCCCGCGCAAGAAGTGATGCAATGCGGGAGCGGGCCAGCCCGCTCCCGTCCGTATTCGGAAAGGAGAAGACCATGTGTTCGCTGTGCGGCGTCATTGGCGGAAACGAGCACTGGACGGATGCGGCGGCCCGGCCCGGCGTCTTCACCCGCAATGTCGAGCGGCTCGACCGGCGGCGGGAGCGCGCCCGGCGCGTCGCGGCCGCCAACCGCGTGCTCGCCGCCTTCGGCATGAGCCTTTCCGACTGGCAGGGCTCGGCCTTCGTGCTGGCCACCCGCACGGGCAAAAGCGAGATGATCGAGGATCTCGGCCATCTGTGGCCGGCGGCCGAAAGGCTTTCGGGGCGGCCCTGCGATCCGCTCGATGCCACGTTCATTGCGCGCATGGAGGCCAGCGGTGGCTGACAGTCCTGCCTTCACGCCTGTTCATCTCCTCACCGGTTTTCTCGGATCCGGCAAGACGACGCTGTTGAAGCGCCTGCTTGCCGATCCGGCCCTTGCGGACACGGCGGTGCTCATCAACGAGTTCGGCGACGTGGGCCTCGACCACCATCTCGTCGAGCGCATCGACGAGACCATGGTTCTGCTGCAATCGGGCTGCGTGTGCTGCACGGTGCGCGGCGAGCTGGCCGAAGCGCTGCGCGACCTGCATTCAAGGCGCGAGCGCGGCCTCATTCCGGCCTTCACCCGTGTCGTCATCGAAAGCACAGGCCTTGCCGATCCCTTTCCGGTTCTGTCGACGCTGAAATCCGATCCCGTGCTGCGCCACCATTTCCGCGCCGGCAGCGTCGTGGCGACCGTCGATGCGGTCAACGGTCTCTCCCAGCTCGATACCTACGTGGAATCCACCCGGCAGGCCGCCATCGCCGACCGGCTCGTCATCACGAAAACGGATCTTTGCACCGGCAATACGGACCTTTCCCGCCTCCTGTCCCGCCTTGCGGAGCTCAATCCCGACGCCCTGCGCCTGATCGCCGGCGATGACGGCCCGGGCGCGGAGGCGCTTTTCGGGGACGATATCGCGCAGCGGGTGGCCAAGCTCCAGTCGCCGAGCGGCTTTTATTGCGATACTCCGGCATTGCAGGTGACGGCGGAGGGCGTGGCGCAGCACACCGCGATCTCCTCCTTCGTCATTGCGGTCGACACGCCGATCGACTGGACGGGGTTCGGCGTCTGGCTGACCATGCTGCTCAATCGCCACGGCAGCCGGGTGCTCCGGGTGAAGGGCATCCTGGCGCTTGCGGGCGAGGAGCGCCCCGTTGCGGTGCACGGCGTGCAGCATCTCGTTCATCCGCCGGTCCATCTTGCCGGCTGGCCATCTTCGGAACGATCCTCGCGCCTCGTCTTTATTGTTGACGGTCTCGACGTGAACCTGTTGAAACGGTCCTTCAACGCCTTCGCGCTTGCCGGGAACGCCGAGGACCGCCCGCAGCCTGAGGCAGCAACGCAGATCCGCAACGCCCAGAGCCCTTGATGAACAAGCATTCCCCGAAAGTGGCCCCCGCTGCCCCGGCTGTCCACACGGCCGGCCGGCCGAAGCTGCGCGTGCTGGGAACCGCGATCTCCCTTCTGGAGGAATTGCGGCTGAAGGCCGAGGCCGATCTCGGCATCGATGTCTGCTTCGACAACAACGATTTCATCGTCACCCAGCACAAGGCCGCGCAGGAGCCCGACAGCTACGACATCTACGACCAGTGCTTCCACAATCTCGATATCGTCTGGTACTGGCGGGCCATCCAGCCGATCGAGATTTCGCGCATTGCGCTCTGGGACGAGATCAACGACCTGACGAAGATCGGCCAGATCGGCCCGAGCGCCCGCATGGGGCAGGGGGACGTGCCGGCGCGCAAGCTCTATGTGCAGCCGAGCCTTGCCCTTGGCGATACGCCGACCGGGCGCATTTCCATGCTGCCGACGACCCATAATTTCGACAGCTTCGCCTATCGCAGCGACGCGCTGGAACACGCGCCGCCGGTAGCCAGCTGGGCGGCGCTGCTCGACGAGCGCTGGAGCGGCCGGGCCGCCCTCGTCGACGAGCCGGCCATCGGCATTTTCGATGCGGCGCTCGCGGCCCAGGCGGCCGGCCTGATGAGCTTCGGCAATATCGGCAACATGACGGTCGACGAGATCGACCAGCTTATCGATATCCTGGAAGCGCGGCGCAAGGCCGGGTTCTTCCGCAGCTTCTGGCGCACGGCGGAGGACGCCGCGCGCCTGATGATCCACGGCGAGACCGACATCCAGAGCATGTGGTCGACGGGCATCGGCATTCTCAACAACCAGGGCTTTCCCGTCGAGCAGGCGGCACCGGTGGAAGGGTATCGCGCCTGGCATGGCGGGCTCTGCCTTTCGCGCCATCTTTCGGGCCGCATGCTCGACGTCGCCTATGACTATCTCAACTGGTGGATCTCCGGCTGGCCGGGCGCCGTGGTCGCCCGCCAGGGCTACTACATTTCCACGCCCGAGCGCTCGCGCCGCTACATGACGGCGGCCGAATGGGACTACTGGTACGAGGGGCTTCCGGCGCGCGAGGACCTGCCGGGCCCCGACGGCACGATCCGCATCAAGCGCGGCGCGGTGCGCAGCGGCGGCTCCTACTGGCAGCGCGCCAACGGCATCGCCGTGTGGAACACCACCATGGATGAACACAACTATCTCGTCCGCCGCTGGATGCAGCTGGTCGGGCGCGCAGAAAAGGACATCTGACCATGCCGGCCCGTTCGATCGCCCAGCTTTCCATCCTCCTGCAATCCGGCGCGCTCGATCCGCTCGACCTTGCTGAAGAGACGCTGGCCGGCATCGCGGCGCATCCGGACAGAGCCATCTTCACGAACGTGACGGCGGCCCGGGCGCGGGCGGAGGCAGCGGCGGCCCGCAAACGGCTGCGCGACGGGCGCTCCCGCGGCGTGCTGGAAGGCATCCCGGTCGCCTGGAAGGACCTGTTCGATATCGAGGGCCTGCCGACGACGGCCGGCTCCCGCGTGCTGCAGACGAGCGCCCCGGCAACACGGGATGCCGCCGTGGTCCGCGCGCTTGCCGAGGCAGGCATGGTCAATATCGGCCGCGTGAACATGAGCGAGTTCGCGTTCTCCGGCCTCGGCATCAATCCGCATTACGGCACGCCGCGCAACCCGGCGTCACCCGCCGGCCAGCACCGCGTTCCGGGCGGCTCCTCCTCCGGTTCGGGCGTGGCGGTCGCAGCCGGTCTCGTGCCGGTTTCCATCGGCACGGATACCGGTGGATCGGTGCGCATTCCCGCGGCCTTCAACGGCGTCGTGGGCTACAAGGCAACGCGCGGGCGCTATGCGATGGACGGGGTTTTTCCGCTGGCCAAGAGCCTCGATTCCCTCGGCCCCCTCTGCCGCACGGTACAGGACGCCGTCTGGATCGACGCGGCGATGCGCGGCCTGCCGGCGGCGGACGTCCTGCCGCGTTTCGACCCGGCCGACCTCTCCTTCGTCATTCCCGAGACGGTGGTTTTCGATGGGGCGGAACCGGCTGTCGTTTCAGTCTTCGAGACCGCGGTGGAGCGTCTGGCGCGCGCCGGCGCCCGCGTCCGTCGCGCCGCCTTTCCGGAATTCTCCGCGATCTTCGACCTGATGGCGAAACACGGCGCGCTGGTCACCGCCGAGGCCTTCGTGCTTCATCGCGCGCGCATCACCGGCCCCGAGGCGGCCGACATGGACCCGCGGGTCGTCAA
This sequence comes from Roseateles sp. XES5, assembly GCF_020535545.1. Taxonomy (NCBI): domain Bacteria; kingdom Pseudomonadati; phylum Pseudomonadota; class Betaproteobacteria; order Burkholderiales; family Sphaerotilaceae; genus Roseateles; species Roseateles sp. XES5. Next base: position 319,345 of record NZ_CP084754.1, on the reverse strand, counting down.
GCGCACGCTGCTGGGGGAGAAGATCACGCTCGCCGACTATGTGGAGACCCTTGACGCCCGCGAGCGCCTGACCGCCGCCTTCGAGGCGCGGCTGGGGCCGGCGGAACTCGTGCTGAGCCCGACCTTGCCGCATGTGGCACCGGCGCTCCAGCCGCTCGTCGAAGACGAAGACCTGTTCTTCCAGACGAACGGCAAGACCCTGCGCAACACGCTGATCGGCAATTTCCTCGACTGGTGCGGTGTCTCGCTGCCCTGTGGCGTGAATGCGGACGGCTTGCCGGTCGGGCTTCTCGTCTCCGCGCCGAAAGGCAACGACGACCGCCTTCTGGCGATGGCGGCTGCGGTCGAGGGCCTGCTCGGATAGGCTGGCGTCGTTTCATGCCTCGTCGGGGATGGCGAGGCTGAGGACGAAGAGAGACCAGTCGTTGAGGATATGCGCACCCGCGGAGACCCAGAGGTTTCGCGTCAGGACATAGGCTGCCGTCAGGACGAGGCGGCTGCTGCCGATAATGCCGAAACACTGGAGAGGATTCCAGTCATAGGTGGGCAGGTGCATGGCGGAGAACCAGACCGTCGACAGCACGATGCCCAGCGCGAGACCCACCCTTCTGGAAAGGCCAAGCCGTTCATGGGCGAACCACAGGATGGCGAGCAGCGGCAGGATGGTCGCCACCTCCTCGCCGACAAGCTGGACAATGGTACGCGCGAAGAACAGGGCGGTCTCAGCGGCTCCCATCTGCGCGAGCGCCGCCAGGATGGGGTTGGGCTGCATGGGAACGAGGATCTGCAGCGCGAGGGCCACCACGCCGGAAACGGCGAGCGTGGCGAGGGCGAAGAGGAGGGAGACGCCGAATGCCTTCGGGCCATAAGGGCGGAACAGAGCGGTCCAGTGCCGACCGGCGGCAAGGGCAAGCGCTGCAAGCGGCAGGCCGGCAAAGAGGAATGTCGGCAGCAGTGCCGCTGCCTGTGTCGAGGCCACCGGCCCCGACACGGACAGGATGAAGAAGGCGAGGGGCACCGCGGCAACGACGGCCAGCCAACCCCACGAAGCGATCGCGACAGGACGGCCGTCATAGAACGGCAGGTCGTCGGGATATTCCGGGGCCTCGAGGGCGTCCTGCCGCGATGCCATGCCGGGCCTCAATTGACCGAGACGAAATTGCCGTCCCTGTCGAACCAGCAATTGAAGAAGGCGGCGCGGCCGTTTCCATCCGGATAATTGCCCTGCACCACATAGCCCTTGCCGCTTCGGAAGGCCATGTTGGTCGTGATGCGCGTTGGCCGGACACCAAACTGCGCCGAGGCTTCGCCGCGGCAGAAAGCCGGCATCATGGCGGGGGCGACACCGCTGGAGCGGCGTCTCGGCCGGGTTTCGACATAGCCGTCATCATCGCCGTCATCCTGCATCTCGGCGGCGCGGCCGCCCTTCACACGGCACACGCCATTGCCGCCGCCGGCCGCAGTATAGGAGATGTCGGGGCTTCCGTCCGGATTGACGCTGATGGAGATGGTGAGCCTGCCGAGGCGGGCTTCGTAATAGCTGTTGCTGAAGCGTTTCAGTCTGGCCTGCTTGCCGTTGATGAAGACCGGGCCGCCGTCATCGGCGTGCACGTCCACCCGGCCGGGACAGGAGGCGTTGAAGAAGGGAACCTGCGCCTGGGCAGTGGAAGCAAACAGGGCTCCCGCGAGCACGACGGCGGCAGTAAGTATGGACTGATGCATGGAAAACTCCATTTGGGATTCGCGTGGATACTTTGCTGGCTTGAAGACCGATTGCAAGGGCTGGCGCGACACCGCCTGTCATTTGGAATTTTTTGCACGGCGCGATGTTTAGGTCTGCTCAACTGTTGAGTCTGATGGTCTAATATTCAAAATAGACGCGGTAAAATATTCAGCTCTGCGCATTTATGTGTTGTGGGGTGACGGCGCGCCGATGCACTTTGTTCCCGATCCTTCTGATGGCGGGTCGGAACAGGACAGGCGGATGTATTACAATATTCGGTCGCTGCAGGTGTTCGAATGCGTCTATCGGCACGCGTCGCTGGCCGGTGCGGCGCGCGAGCTCGGTATCACGTCCAGCGCCGTCAGCCATCAGTTGCGCAGCCTGCGCGAACAGATCGGCGAGGAGCTGTTCGTCAAGCAGGGCCGCAACATCGCCTTTACCGACCGGGGGCGGCAGATCGCCGAAAGCCTGAAATACGCCTTCTCCGAGATCGACTCCTCCGTTCGCGACGGCATCGCGGCGTCCAGCCGCTTCCTGCGGGTGACCATGTGCAGTTGCTTCGGTCTCGGCTGGTTCATTCCCCATCTCAATGCCATGGGGCAGGCGAAATGGCGCAACCATCTGCGGGTGAAGATGTATGCGGAAGATACCGACCTCAGCGACCGCATCGCCGACGTCTTCTTCTCCACCACGCCGCTGAAGTCGGGCTACTGGTCCGCCAAGCTCTTCGACGAGACGCTGATTGCCGTGGCGAAGCAGGCCGATGCGGGGCAGCAGCTCATCACCCATGATGTCGACGAGGCGACCTTCGGCGACGATTGGCAGGCCTTTGCCCGCACCGCCGGCGATCTGTGGCCGTCTGCCTTCGAGCGATCCGCCCTTGTCGGCGCAAGCCACTATGTCTTCGGGCTGGAAATGGCGATGGCCGGTGTCGGCGTCGCGCTTGTTCCGGATTTTCTGGCGGAGCGGTCCCTGAAGGAGGGCAGCGTCGTGCTCGCCTCCCGTCATCGCATGCCCTCCGGGCGCGCCTACTACATCAACATCAAGCACGCCCGGCGCCACGAGCCGCTGATCGACGCGTTCTGTGCGTGGATCGTCAAGATCGCGGCCCGGCGCGCGCGGAGAGCAATGGCCGCGCCGGCCGAAAGTCCTCCCGCAGACCCGGGCGGGGTAGCGGGTGGTGTTCTTTCAGTAGATGAGGAAAACTCAACATCATGAATTCTTCTAAATAATATTTATGGTGCGTAATATATACTGTGCAATCTGCGATTATTATTCGGGACTATTTATTCTTTAATTGCGATTTAACAATTCGGTGCGAGATTTCGTAGCGGAACAGCCTCTATGCCATGAGGGCATGCCTACCTCCCGTCATCAGCAATCCGCGAAGCCGGCTTCCCTCGCCTGCCGGAGAGACGGCGCGCGCCCTGGGGGCGGGACGAACGGGGTGGGTGATCTGCGGACGTCGCATCCGGCACCTGCGGGCTGACCGTCGAGAATGATTTGAGCATCGGCCGCCCGCCGACAGCGAAGCCGCAACGGAGCCACCGGGAATGCTGACCGTCTATAACTGCCTCGTGAATGAGCACGATTTCCGTCTCGTCGCCCTTGCCGGGCTGGTGTGCACCCTGGCTTCGTTTTCCGCGATCAATCTCATGCATCATGTGCTGCGCACGGAAGGCAAGCTGCGCGTGGTCTGGCTGTGGGTCGCCGCGACGGCGACGGGCTTCGGCATATGGGCCACCCACTTCATCGCCATGCTCGCCTTTTCCCCGGCCATGCCGACCGGCTACAACATCACCCTGACGGCTGTCTCGCTGGTTGACGCGATCCTGCTGACGCGGCTCGGTCTTGCCGTTGCGCTCACCGGTTTTCAGTTTTCCCGCTGGTCGGGCGGTGCCGTCGTCGGCGGCGGCATTGCCGTCATGCACTATACGGGCATGGCCGCCTTCGAGATTCCCGGCCGCATCGAATGGGATCCGCTGCTGGTGGCCGTGTCGATCGCGCTTGGCACGGGGATCGGCGCTCTCGCCTTGCCGGTCGGACTGCGCGACCGCTCGAAGGCGGCGCTGGCTGGCGGGACGCTGCTGCTGACGGTCGCCATCGTCAGCCATCATTTCACCGCCATGGGCGCGGCGGCCATCGTGCCGGATCCGCGTTTCGAGGTCTCCCCGATGGCCATTCCGACGGCCTGGCTGGCCGTGCTGGTCTCGGTCGCGGCCTTTACGATCCTGCTGCTGACCTTCGCGGCGCTGGCGCTGGATGTCCGCGACCGGCGGCTGGCCGAGCGGGAGGCGGAGCGCATGCGCGGCCTCGCCAACGCCGCCTTTGAAGGCCTGCTAGTCTGCCATGCGGGCGCCATCGTCTCGGCCAATGCCAGCTTCGAGGCACTTGCCGGGTGCCGGCAGGAGCAATTGGTCGGCGCCGATCTTGCCACCTTCCTTCCCGAGGAGGCGGCTCGCCGCCAGTTGACGGAAAAACCCAATGTCGCCTTCGAAACCTGGCTTTGTCCCGCCGATGGCGCCGTGATCGACGTCGAGGTGATCTCGCGGCCGATCGGCTTTGCCAATGAAACGCACACGGCCATCGCCGTCCGGGACCTGCGCGCCCGCAAGAAGGCGGAAAACAGCATCCATTTCCTGGCCCATCACGATACGCTGACGGGCCTTGCCAACCGCAACAGTTTCAACACGACCCTCGACGAGCAGATCGCCGCGCACCAGCCCGACGGTTCGATGAGCGGCACCCATCTCGCCGTGCTCTGCCTCGATCTCGACCGCTTCAAGGAGGTCAACGACCTGTTCGGCCACGCGGCGGGCGACAAGCTGTTGCAGAAGGTGGCGCAGACCGCCTCCAAGGTGCTGCGGAAGGGTCAGTTGATGGCACGGCTCGGCGGCGACGAGTTCGCCGTCATCGCACCCGGCCTTGGCAATCCCCTGCAGGCCGGCCGGATCGCCGAAAGCATACTGGAGGCGTTGCGGGCGGAAAACGAAAGCGCCGCCAGCACCGAGGGCCTGATTTCCACAAGCATCGGCATCGCCGTCTATCCGGCCGACGCATCCGACCGGACCGCGCTCATGAGCCATGCCGACACTGCGCTCTACCGTGCGAAGGCGGATGGCCGCGGTATCTACCGGTTCTTCGAAACCGCCATGGGCGATCAGGTTCGCGAGCGTCGCCGCATCGAGCACGACCTGCGGCATGCGATCGTGCGCGGCGAACTCTCGCTCGTCTACCAGCCGCAGGCCCGCACCGCCGACCGGGAGGTCGTCGGCTTCGAAGCGCTGCTGCGTTGGCACAGCCGCGCGCGCGGTCGCATCGGGCCGGACATGTTCATTCCCATCGCCGAGGAATGCGGGCTTATCCTGCCGATCGGCGAATGGGTCCTGCGCGAAGCCTGCCAGGAGGCTGCAAGCTGGGTGCGCCCGCTCGGCATCGCCGTCAATGTTTCACCGGTCCAGCTGCACAGCGCTCATTTCGCGCAGCTTGTGCACGAGACCCTGCTTCAGACAGGGCTTGCGCCCCATCGCCTTGAGCTGGAAATCACCGAGACCGCCCTCATTCGCGACTTCAACCGCGCGCTCGCCACGCTGCGGCAGTTGAAAGCGCTCGGCGTGCGCATCGCCATGGACGATTTCGGAACGGGCTATTCCTCACTCTCCAACCTGCGTGCGTTTCCCTTCGACAAGATCAAGATCGACGCCTCCTTCATCCGCTCGGTCGACGGGAACGGACAGGCGGCGACGATCGTGCGCGCCGTCCTCGGTCTCGGCCGGGGCCTCGCGCTGCCCGTTCTCGCCGAAGGCGTCGAGACGGCCGGAGAACTCGATTTCCTCAGCAGCGAGGAATGCCAGGAAGTACAGGGCTATCTCGTCGGCAGGCCACAGCCAATTGCCGATCTCTGGCAATATACCGGTGCGGCTGCGCAGAGCGGGCCTGCCCGCCCGGCACGGTTGACGCAGGGCGAGTAACCGATGGCACGGCAACCAGGCTGTCGCGGCCCCTTGCCGGTCGTCGCGGTGGAAATGGCCTTACACCGTCCCGGAACCCGCTCCATGGCCCCGGCGCTCGGCTTTCGGGCGGCGCGATGGGCATGCCGCGTCTTCCTTGCGGTCCTTTTCTTCCTTCTGCCCGCGGCGGCGGCGCTTGCATCCTGCCTGCCCGTCGCCGATCCCCTGCTGCTGCCGATCAGCGCCATGCTGGGCCGCGATCCGGCCGCAGCCTCCCGCATGGCCGGTTCGGCGCTGGCGGGCAGGGGAATCCTGCCGCCGGAAATCCGCGGCCGGCTCCTGGCCCTGCAGGCGGAAGGATACGGACGCCTCTCGCAGGCCACCGAAGCGCGGCGCATCGCATTGCAGGGACTGGAACTCCCCCTGTCGGAGAACAGCGAGGCCCGCGCCGAATTGCTCTGGATCGTTTCCACGAACACGTTTCGCGCTGTGGACCTCGTCGTCCTGCGTCCGCAGGTGGAGCATGCCGCCGTGCGTGCGCCCGATACCGGACGCAGCCTGTGCCTTGCCATCGCGCTCGGCAGCATCCACCGCATGAGCGGTGATTTCAGTGCGGCCGCACGCCAGCTGTTCGATGCCTATCGACGCAGCGAGGGGCGAGGGTTTTCCCTGGCGCATGCGGAAGCCACCCGGCTTCTCGCCCGGCTTTGGAGCAATGTCGGCAACGATACCGCCGCGCTGGAACTCAATCAGGCGGTCATCGATTTCGAGACGGCGCAGGGCAACGACTTCCTGCTCGCCATGGCGCATGGCTTCCGCGGGATTTACCTGAACAATCTTCGCCGCTTTCCCGAAGCGCTCCAGGAACTGGAGCGCGCGGGCGCCTCGCACCGGCGGTCGGCGGCAAGCGTCGGCGCGGCCTATGTCGACAAGGAATTCTGCCGTGCCTTCATCGGGCTTGCGCAATGGCAGTCGGCGCGGCGGCACTGCATGCGGGCGCGGGCGGAATTCGCCCGGCTGGACGAGGCCGGCCTGCCGCATGCCGAACTGCTGCTGGCCGAGATCGGCCTTGCCGAGGGCCGGACCGACGAGGCCCGCGCCCGCCTGGATGCCCTCATCGCGGCCGATAAGGGACCGGCGCTGCTGAATGCGTTCGAGCCGTTCCGCCTGCGCGCCGAGGCCAACCAACGAACCGGCGATCTTGCAGGGGCGCTGGCGGACCTGCATCAATACATCGACCGCTACCGGCTCTGGAAAGAGGCCGCGACCGCGCGGCAGACGCTCATTCTTGCCGCGCAATTCGCCGCCGGCCTTCAGGCGGCGAAGGCCGAGACGCTGCAACGGACGCTGCACGCCGAGAGAAACGCGGCGGATGCCAAGCGGACGAGCCTGCTGGTATCCGTCGCCGCCCTGATTCTGGCGCTCGCCGTCTTCTGCCGCCTGCACTATCTGGATATCGGCCACCGGCGGCGGTTGGTCGATATGGCCAACACGGATCCGCTGACGGGCCTGCCGAACCGGCGGCATATCCTCGATCGTGCAACGGCGCTGCTGGCCGAGATGCGGGCCAGCGATCGCGCCTTTTCCGTCGCCCTTGTCGACCTCGATCACTTCAAGGCGATCAATGACACCTACGGCCATCTGGCGGGTGATCTCGTGCTGAAGGGCATCGCCGCCGCAGCGCGCGCCAAACTGCCGGCGGAGGTGATCATGGGGCGCTGGGGTGGAGAAGAGTTCCTGATCGTCTTCCCCGGCCATGGTCCGGCGGATTGCGTCACCGCTCTGGAAGACCTGCGCCGGGAGGCTGGACGGATCAAGCCTCATCCCGATGCGACGGCCGCCGTCGGCTTCAGCGCCGGCATTGCCGGAGACGGCGGCCCCGACCTTTCGGTCGGCCAGATCATCGACCGGGCCGACACGGCGCTCTATCGCGCCAAAACCGGTGGCCGTGGCCGGACCTGCCTGTTCCAATGCCGGGAAGGCGCGCCGGCCTAGACAATTCCGGTGAAGTCCGGTTCAACGGAATTGTCTAGGCTCTTGTTTTTGTCACATTATCCGACGCTGGCGTGGTGCCGCTTCGGCTGGAAATGGCTCTAGCTCCGGATCATCGTCATGAACCGGACCTGTTCGGTCGGCTCGGTCTTGAAGGCACCGGTAAAGGTGGTGGTGAGCGTTGTCGAGCCCTGTTTCTGGATGCCGCGCATGGCCATGCACATATGCTCGGCCTCGATCATCACGGCGACGCCCCGCGGGTTCAGCGTTTCGTCGATGGACCTGGCGATCTGCGCCGTCATCGTCTCCTGCGTCTGCAGGCGGCGGCCGAAGATCTCCACCACGCGGGCGATCTTGGACAGGCCGAGCACCCGGCCGTTCGGCAGATAAGCGACATGCGCCTTGCCGATGATCGGCACCATGTGATGTTCGCAGTGCGAGAAGAAGGGAATGTCCTTCACCAGCACCATGTCGTCGTAGCCGGCAACCTCCTCGAAGGTGCGGCCGAGCACGTCCTCGGCGGCAAGGTCGTAGCCGAAGAAGAGTTCACGATAGGCTTTCGCCACGCGCTTGGGCGTATCGAGCAGACCTTCGCGTTCCGGGTCGTCGCCGGCCCAGCGCAGGAGAACGCGGACGGCGTCTTCCGCTTCCTTCTGGGAGGGGCGGCTCGACGGATCATCGACACGCGGAAAATGGGTGACTATGGCGTCCATGGGCGATCTGCCTTTCTACGCGGAACCTGTTTCTTGCGGGCTTGCAGCCATTGCCGGGCGCAGGTGCCCGGCAATGGCCTCTCTCAGGAGGCGATTTTGATCCGCCCCTTCATGTTGGGGTGGAAGCGGCAGTAATAGGCGACCGTATCGCCGGGGCTCGCCACATGCGTCGCCACTTTCCCGGGTGGAATGACCACCTCCCATCCACCCTTGACGGTGGCGGTATGGGCAAAGGGATCCTTGTTCGTCCACTCGATCGTCTCACCCGCCTTCACCTCGATCTCGGCGGGCTGGAAGGCGAGCTTCTCGATGGTGACATGCACGGTGCCGTTATGGGCGCGGGCGAAGCGCGCGCCGGCCAGAACCGCGGCGCCCGTCACCAGCACCTGTCGCCGGTTGAGAAGGCCGCCGCTCATTTCAGGCCCGCGGCGACGTGCTCGGCATGCTGCTGATGGCCCTGGAACAGCTTCAGGCCGGTTTCCAGCAGGCCCTTCAGCTCAGCGTTCTGGGCGGAGGGGATCAGCAGCGTCTCCAGCGCGCCGTTGACCTGCTTGTGATAGGCGACCTCGTTGTCGATATAGGCCTTGTCGAAGGCCGCGCCGTCGAGTTTGCCGAGTTCGGCGCGCTTTTCCTCCGCCGCCTTGGCCAGCGCCTGGCTGGTGGCATTGTCTTCCGGCGTCACGTTCAGCTTCTTGACGAGCGCGAGCGCCATGTCGTTGACGGCCTCGTGGTCCTTCTGCATCGATTCCGCGAAGGCCTTCACGTCGGCATTCTTCGTCTTGGTCAGCGCGAGCTTGGCGGCCTCCACGTCGATGACGCCGGCGCTGTAGGCGATATGGGCGATCTGCGGATCCGTCGGCTTGTCGGCGGCGGCAGCAAAGGTGGCGGCGAGCGCGAGGCAGGCGGCACTGAACGTGGATATCAGGGTCTTCATCGGGTTCTCCCTGGCGCCGGCCTGTCCGGCGCCTGTTTCGGTTGACGCGGCATTGGATGCCGGTGCGCCGGGGAGGTTCCCGTTACTTGTTGAGCCAGCCTGATTCCAGGCTCTTTTAATCGACCCCGATCCGGGGGCCGTCTGTCGCGCCTCGTGGAAAACGGGGCCGATGTGACCGCCAGCCATCAAAAACCGGAAGCCACCGCACGCGGCGCGCGAATGCTGCGCACGGCGCCGGGCCCGGCTATTTCGCGGCTTCTGGAAGAGCCGTCCGTCGTGGAAGTGATGCTCAACCCGGACGGCTGTGTCCGAGTGAATCGGTTGCCCATCTCCACCAGTACAGAAGAACCCGCATGATCCGCGCCACCATGCGCGTGCGTCGCACGATCGCGGCCGCCGAGTGCTGTCCGCCGTTTGGCCGAGGAGGGGATTATTCCCTCTCACAAAGATGAGAATAATTCTCTTGTGTTTCTCTGTGTTTAGTAAAATCCAAGCGCTGGCATATCCAAACGTGGAAGTTCCCGAGAATTATGGTGCGGTCTGTTCTTACATTTATCTCCTGTGTTGCGGCAATCTCCTGCGCGCCTACTGCATTTGCAGCAGATTCCGCCTTCCAGCTGGAAGGTCAATTGCATCCCGACGTTCAGTTTCTAGGCGGTATCGGTGTTCTGCAGCTCAAGGCGAACGAAATCGTCTATCTTGGCTCCGGCAACAATACCAAGCTCAGCCACCTGGTCTGGGAAACGACAAGTCCCATGGCGTCAGCCGAAGTGCGAGTGCGCAGCGACGACGCCTGGACCCTGCGCGTTTCCGGACAGGCCGCGCTTGATGGGGACGGCTTCATGGCGGATTACGATTGGATCGGAACCGCGGGTGACGGCTGGGATGAGTGGAGTGATCGTTCGCGGCACCCGGGCACCTCGCTCGATCGCTATCTTTCCGTCACTGCTGCGGTAGGGCACGACTTCGATGTCTCCGAAGAGGTGATTGTGAATGTCAATGCCGGACTGAAATACACTGAAGCCAAATGGACCAGCGTCGGCGGCTCCTTTGTCTATTCCGATGCGGGCGGCTTTCGCAACGAGGCGGGAGAGTTCGAGGATGTCCGGGTCATCAGTTATCGGCAACAACTCCCGATGGGCTTTGCGGGCCTCGATATCAGCTATACTGCGGGAAAATGGACGCTGCAGGCCTCGGCCAAGGGCGGATTGACGTTCCGGGGGCGGGACAGAGATAATCATTGGTTGACGGACACGCGGTTTACCGGCCGCTTCGAGCCAGCGCCGACCCTTCTTCTTGGCGCCAACGCCGAATATACGTTGGATGAACGGACAAACGTCTTCCTTGCTGGCTCCTTCGAAAAGATCTTCAGGACGCGGGGTGGCGGCAAGGTGGTCGATACCCGGACGGGCCAATTGCAAGCGGACGATTCCGATGTCATCGGCGCCGACTTCAGGGCCGCCTCCATAGTGATCGGCATCAAGCGGGCGTTTTAAAAGACGCGCCTGACCGGTTGGCTTGAGCTCGACAGAGGTCACGCGGGTACACGTTCGCGGAGTGGATTGCTTGGACGTTTTCAATTTTGCCAAATCGGTCGAGCAGGGCATCTATGATGTCATGATGTGGGTGTTCTTCTACCCCTTTTCCTTGCTGCGCATGGTGTTCCGGCCCGCGAGAACGCTCGCCTTCGTCGAACGGGAATCGCGCGCGGATACGGAAGCCGCCTTCGCCAGCGCAATGCGGCCAGCCCTACTGCTGTTCCTGTCGATCGCCATTGGATCGATCGTCGCCCCCTTCACGCCCGAACAGGCCAAGGAACTCTCGCAATCGCACATCGGCAAGCTGCTGGTTGATTCGTGGTTCACTTTGCTCGTGTACCGCATGATCCTCTTCAGCTTGTTCGCCTTGGCCGGCGCGATCTTCTACGATCTTCTGACGCCAGGCGCGGTGACACGGGAGACCCTGCGTATCCCCTTCCAACAGCAGTGTTATGCCTGCGCGCCCTTCGCGTTGGTCATGTCGCCGCTGCTCGTGCGGATGCATCCAGGGCTGACCGCCACCCATCTGGGAATCATCGCCGTGGTGCTTGGCTGGTTCCTGACTGTCCAGTTCCTGTTCTTCCGATCATTCCTGAAGAAGAACGTCTTCGCCTGCTCCGGATTGGCGCTCGCCGTGTTCTTTACCGGCTGGGCGGGTATGATGTTGTCTGGCTTCGCCATTGGTCGGCTCTGATCAGCGGGGCTGTGTCGCGGCATCCAGAGTATCGGAAATGCGCTGGCTTTTTGTTTTTACCGCCTTGTGCCGTGACAAGACCCCAAGACTCTCCGCAACCTCGGGCTGGGCAGGCATTCGATCTAAAACTCGATCTCGCCCGTAAGGTAGAGTACCGCATTGCCGGTGAGGATGACACGATCGCCAGAGACCTCGCAGGTGAGGGCGCCTCGCCGCTTGCCGCCCTGGCGTGCCCTGAGAACCGCTTTTCCGAGACGCTCGGCCCAATACGGCGCCAGCCAGGTATGGGCGGAGCCTGTGACCGGATCCTCATTGACGCCGACGCGCGGACCGAACCATCTGGACACGAAGTCAAACGTGGCCCCCGGCGCCGTGACGGCTATGCCGCGTTTGGGGAATGCGTTCAGCGCATTGAAGTCTGGGGTGAGCTCGTCGATGATCGCTTCGTTCTCGACGACGACGATGTAGTCGTCGGCATCGAGCACCGCGCCGCTGGTCACGCCCAATGCCTCGAAGAGGCCTTCCGGTGTTTCGATAGGGCGCGGCCGGGTGAGCGGGAAGTCCATGGAAAGGCCCTGCCCGGAGCGTCGGACGCGGAGCTCACCGCTACGCGTGCCGAACCTGAGAAGTTCGCCTTCTGCTTTGCCGGAAGAGAAGATCGCGAAGGCGGTCGCGAGTGTCGCATGGCCACACAGGTCAACCTCCACACCCGGCGTAAACCAGCGCAAATCGTATTGTCCGGGACCTTTGCGGATATAGTATGCAGTCTCCGACAGGTTATTCTCGCTGGCGATCGCCTGAAGCGTACTGTCCGGCAACCATTCGACGAGTTCGCATACCGCGGCCGGATTGCCGCCAAAAACCTTGTCGCTGAAGGCGTCGATCTGCTGGATTTTGAGTTTCAACTTCGCAAGTCCTGTTTGTCCAATGCACTCAGCGGATGGTTGCTTATCTGGCTGAAATTCCCAGCCGTTGCGCGAGCGTGACCAGAATGGGAGCAAGGGCGCTGGCTGCGATTGATTTCGGGACCAAGTCGAGCAGGAAAAGCCCGAACTGCCCATCATTGCCATAGAGAATGGTGTTGTAGCCACCGTAGCCAATCATCCAGATCAGAGGAAGAAGAAAGGCTATGAGCTTGGGTCTGTATTTGCGAAACAGGAGGATGGCGACAGCGGCCGACGCGATGGCCGCGGCCATCCACGCGATGATATCGTCGCGGCTATAAAATAGTGATTCCATGAATAATTCGAGCATTATGTCTCTTTCGAGCGAAGGAAGATTCCTAAAAATCTGATAGATGGATGAAAAAATTTAGTAAAGCGTGAAAATAGTTTTTATGAAAAAATGCAGGCCATAGGAAAATATGGCGTGTTATTGTCTGTATATCGCAATTGAGAGATTATTGCATATTTTAATGCTCCATTCGCCCCTTTTCAAAGGTGAGTTTATCTAACATTGCTGAGAATTTCTGCAGTGTAGATAAGTCATCAGATGTTGCGCTTGAATTTCTCATGTGATTGATCGGCGCGACTATCGCGCACTCCCTACATCATTCCCCTGGGTATGTGCCGTCGCCGTAGAGGAGTGAATCGTGAAAAAGATCCTGTTTGTAGCGCCACTCGTCGCATTGGCCGCCTGCTCGACGAGCAGGACGTTTCTTAAAAATGAGAAGACAGGTCAGATCGTTACCTGCGGCGGCAACGTGCAAGTGGGCGTAATACCCTACGCTGTACAGAACAGTAGCGATGCCAAATGCGTCGATAGCTATGTCCAGCGTGGTTTCAAGGTTCAGCCCTAGAGTTTGTCAGGGAAAAGCGGGAACCGGTTTCCCGAAAAGACAAACGAAAACAAAAGAATTTAGAGCATGCCTGGTTCAATCTGAACCTGGCATGCTCTAACACGCCCAATGGGGTTGAGGCCAGGACTGTAGGGTGGCAGGAAGAAGAGGTGCGCGCCGACATTGCGGATCGCGTCACGGACGAGTCTTCCTTTGTGAGCCAAACAGCAGAACAACGGAATCTGGAGGGTTCTGTGAGGTCCGCCCGCTTTGGATGCAGCATTCGCGGATCGGACCTCATCGAGGCCGGATGGCCCGGCGTCACGACATGATCAGGCCGCCATCGACGTTGATCGTCTGGCCGGTGATGTAGGCCGCATCGGCGGAGGCGAGGAAGGCGACGAGGGCGGCGACTTCCGCCGGCGTGCCGGCGCGACCCATCGGAATGCCCTCCACCCATTCGGCCATCAGTTCGCCCGGGCCGTATTCGCCGAGCATCTGGCCCCAGACGCGGTCGTTGTAGTCCCACATCTCGGTGTGGATGATACCCGGGCAAATGGCGTTGGCGGTGATGCCTTCGCGGGCGAGTTCCTTGGCAAGGCTCTGCGTCAGGCCGACGACGCCGAACTTCGAGGCGGCGTAGTGCGGCGTGTAGATGAAGCCCTGGCGGGCCTGGCCGGAGGCGGTGTTGACGAGGCGGCCCCTGGTGCCGCTGGCGCGGAAGCGGCGGATCGCCTCCTGGCAGCAGAGGAAGACGCCCTTGGTGTTGACGTCGAGATTGAGGTCCCATTCGCGCTCGGTGAGGTTCTCGACCTTGGCGATGGTGATGACGCCGGCATTCTGCACGGAAACGGAGATCGCGCCCAGCTTCGCTTCGGCCTCGCCATAGGCGGCCTGCACGGCCTTGGCGTCGGTCACGTCGAGCGCAAGGCCGATCACCTCGGCGCCGGTTTCGGCGGCCAGCGCCTCGGCGGTCGCGGCCGTGTCCTTCTCTATGGCCGCGATGGCAACCTTCGCGCCCTCTTCGGCAAAGCGCTTGGCGATGCCGCGCCCGATGCCCTTGTTGCCCCCGGTGATGAATACCGTCTGGCCTGCAAAACGTCTCATGGTCTTTTCTCCATAATGCGCAGCAGGCCGAAGACTGATCCGGGATGGATCAGGCCGTGAGCCGTGCCGCAGTGAACTTGTCGGTGACAAGCACGTCGACGACGCCCAGTTTCAGGGCGCCGGCGATGGCCTGGGTCTTCGATTCTCCGCCGGCAAGGGCCATGACGCGGTTGGTCTTGCGCAGGTCTTCCAGCGAGATGCCGATGACGCGGTCGTTGAGCGGCGTTTCCACCGGCTTTCCGTCCTTGTCGTAGAAGCGGTAGGAGATCTCGCCGACCGCGCCGGCCTCGTGCAGCATCGCCATTTCCTGGCGGGAGAAGGTGTTGCCGGAGCGGGCCAGCATCTCCGATGGCTCGACCGCGCCGATGCCGACGATGGCTAGGCTGAGGCGGCCGAAGAGGTCCATCGTCTCGCGCACGACGGGGTCCGCCAGCATGACGAGCTTCGCCTCGCGCGAGGAGGTGATGCCCTGAACGAGCAGCAGACGCGGCTCGCCGCCAGTGAGCCGGGCAAGGCGCGCCGTCAGTTGCGTGGCATGGGTCTGGACCGAGGCATCGCCCATACCACCTAGAATCTGCACGATGTATTTGGCCTTGGCGTTCTTCAGCGGGTGGATATTGTCCACCAGGCGCAGAATGGTCTGGCTCCAGCTCGAGACGCCGACGATCTCATCCTGCTGCAAGGTAACTTCGAGGAAATGGGCGGCGGCCTCGCCGATGCGCGCCATGATCGCCCCGTCGCGATCTTCCGAACAGTCGATGACGATGGCCTCGGTGAGATCGTAGCGCTCACGCAGGGCGGTTTCCAGATCGGCAAAGGTGCCGGCCGGCGGGATGACGGTCGTGCGCACGATGTCTTCCTGCTCGGCCCGTTTCAGCATGCGCGAAACGGTGGCCTGCGACATGTGCATGGTCTCGGCGATCTCGGCCTGCCGCTTGCCATCGATGTGGTACATCTGGGCGATGCGGGCGATCAGTCGCAACTCGTTGAGCCGTCCCATGAAACCTCCAAGCGTGAATTTTTATTCACTCATAGAGGAAGGACCCGAAACGGTCGAGCGGTAGATTGCATCCTGCCAGACCTGCAAGCGGGCGGCGGTATCCGAGGCGCGCGGGGCAAGCGCATTGACGGCGCGCGGCAGGGCGGCGACGGCGGCAAGATCGGGCCAGATGCCGAGCGACAGTCCGGCGAGATAGGCCGCGCCGAGGGCGGAAGCCTCCGGTGCGTCGCACTGGATGACGGGGTGGTTCAGCGTGTCGGCGACGCATTGCATGAGGAAGGTGTTCTTGCTCGGCCCGCCATCGGCATAGAGCCGGCCGAGCGGCGTCGGCGATTGCGACGACATGGCCTTGAAGACGTCATGGACCTGGAAGGCGATGCTGTCCGTCACGGCGCGGGCCATCTGGGCGCGGCTGGTGTTGAAGGTGATGCCGGAAAAGAGCGCGCGGGCGTCGGACTGCCAATAGGGCGCGCCGAGGCCGACGAAGGCGGGCACAAAGCCCGGACCGCCGGGCTCGGCGGTGGCGGCAAGCTCGGTCAGGGCCTGCACGTCGGCAAGGCCGAGCATGTCGGCCATCCAGGGCAGCGAGGCGGCGGAGACGAGGATATTGCCCTCGAAGGCGTAGGTCGGCGCGCCGCCGATCGACCAGGCGATGGTCGTGGTGATGCCCCGCTCGGGCGCGATGAAGCGCGGAAGGGTCGTCATGATCGACGAGCCGGTGCCGAAGGTCACCTTGCCGTCGCCGGGATTGAAGGCGCCGTGGCCGAAGAGCGCGGCATGGCTGTCGCCGATGGCCGCGGCGATCGGGATGCCATCGGCAAGGCCCGGCACGTTCTTCGTCATGCCGAAGCGGGACGCGCTGTCGCGCACCTCCGGCAAGGCGGATTTGTCGACGCCGAAGAGGGTGCAGAGCTCGTCGCTCCAGACCTGCCGGTTGAGGTCGTAGAGCTGGCTTCGGGCGGCATTGGCGGCATCGCAGGCATGGACCGCGCCGCCCGTGAAGCAATGGATCAGCCAGGCGTCGATGGTGCCGAGCCGCACGGCGCGGCCGGCGGGCACGCGGTCGAGCAGCCACTTCATCTTGGGGCCGGGGAACATCGGGTCGATGGGAAGGCCGGTGAGCGCCTGGACGCGGGGCGCATGGCCGGCGGCGATAAGCTCGGCGCAGGCCGGTGCGGTGCGGCGGCATTGCCAGCTCACGACGGGGCCGAGCGGTTCGCCGGTGGCGGCGTCCCAGACGGTGACGGATTCGCGCTGGTTGGAGATGGCGATGCCGAGGATGTCGACGGCCGGCGCGGCGCCGAGGCAGGCGGCGATCGCCTCCTGCACGGATTGCCACAGGCGCAGCGGGCTCTGCTCCACCCAGCCCGGCTGGGGATGTTCGATGCCGACGGGAGACGCGCCGCGCGCCAGAATGTCTCCGGCCGTCGAGACAAGCACGGCCTTCGAATTCGTGGTGCCCTGGTCGATGGCGAGAATGGCGGTCGTCATGGCGGCTCCGGGAAGCGGAAGAAGAGAGGGGCGCGGCGAAAGGGAGGTCTTGCCGCGCCCGGCACGAAATCTGGTTGCGCGCTTACGTGCGCGAAGATTTTCGTGCGATCAAGTCGACGGCCGCCTCCGCGATGCCGGCGGGGGACATGCCGAACTCGTCGAGCAGGAATTCCGCCGAGCCGGTGGGGGCGAAGATGCCGGGAACGCCGAGGATCTTCATCGGCACGGGCGCTTCGGCCACCGCGACTTCGGCGATGGCCGAACCGAGGCCGCCGAAGGTGGAGTGTTCCTCCGCTGTCACGATTGCGCCGGTATCTCGGGCGGCGGCCACCACGGCCTCTACGTCGATAGGACGCACCGTCGCCATGTTGAGGACGCGCGCCTCGATGCCCTGTTCGGCAAGGATGGCGGCTGCCTTCATCATGCGATGGGTCAGCGTGCCGTTGGCGATGAGGGTGACGGCATCGCCGTCACGCAGCAGGTTCGCCTTGCCAAGCTCGAATGTGTGGCCTTCCGGCAGAAGATCGGGAACGCCGACGCGCGAGAGGCGCAGGAAGACCGGACCGTCATAGGCGGCCGCCCATTCCACGGCCGCGGCCGTTTCGATGGAATCGCAGGGGGCCACGACCGGCAGGTTCGGTAGGACGCGGGTCCAGGCGAAATCCTCGATGGAATGGTGCGTCGGGCCGAGTTCGCCATAGGCCATGCCGGAGGAGATGCCGATCAGCTTCACATTGGCATTGGAGTAGGCGATGTCGGCCTTGATCTGTTCCAGCGAGCGGCCGGTCAGGAAGCAGGCCGCGCCGCAGACGAAGGGCAGAAGGCCGCCATTGGCAAGACCGGCGCCGACGCCGACGAGATTCTGTTCGGCGATGCCGACATTGACGAGGCGTTCCGGCCATTTGGACTTGAAGCCGCCGAGCTTGGAAGAGCCGACGGAATCGTTGCAGACGGCGACGATGCTGGAATTGTCGGCGCCGAGGCGCTCCAGCACGGCGACGAAGGCGTCACGGCAGTCGTGCAGCTTGGCAGAAGGGGTCACGGCGTTCATCAAAGGGCCTCCGAAAGCTCAGCCACGGCAATCTTGTACTGTTCGGCGCTCGGCACCTTGTGGTGCCAGTCGACCTTGTCCTGCATGAAGGAAATGCCGTGGCCCTTGTTGGTGTGGGCGACGATGCAGTGCGGACGGGCGCCGCGCTTCTCGAGCGCAGGAACGATCTCGTCCATGGCGTTGCCGTTGATCTCGGTGACATCCCAGCCGAAGGCTTCCAGCTTGGCCGGGAAGGGCGCGAGGTTGTTGGTGTCCTTCAGCGAGGCGCCCTGCTGGAAGCGGTTGTGGTCGATGACGAGCGTCAGGTTGTCGAGGCCGAACTGCGCGGCCGAGGCGATGGCCTCCCAGTTCGAGCCCTCCTGCATCTCGCCGTCGCCGGTCAGCACATAGGTATGGTAGCTGGCGCCGGTCAGCTTGGCCGCCTTCGCCATGCCGACGGCAACCGGCAGGCCATGGCCGAGCGGGCCGGTATTGGTCTCGACGCCCGGCACCTTGTTGCAGTTCGGATGGCCGTTGAGGCGCGAATGCGGCTTGAGGAAGGTGCCGATCTCCTCTTCCGGAATGAAGCCGCGCTTGGCGAGCGTCACATAGAGCGCCAGCGCCACATGTCCCTTCGAGAGCACGAACCGGTCGCGGTCCGGCCGCTTCGGCGCGTCGGGCGAAATCCGCAGGACGCGGAAATAGAGCGCGGTCAGGATGTCGATGGCCGACATTTCCCCACCGATATGGCCTGCGCCAGCTTCATAAACCGCTTGCAGATCGCGAAGGCGGATCTGTCGAGCGATACGGTCGAGATCGTTCGGCTGCATGAAACCCTCATCGTGAATAAATATACAGTTATACATATATTTGCACGGATACCCGGCAAGTCAAGCGGAAATAGCGTTAGAGAGCCCTAAAAAATTCCGATTGGCGCGCCTTGACAGGCTTTCGGTCGATGCGGTACGAATTTACACACAGTAATGAATAATTATGCGATAAACAACGCAAGGCCGCGAACGACCGGGAGGAGTGCTCATGGTGGCGGATGTGAAAGAAAGACAGGGGTTCGCCGGGGGATTGCTTCCGTCGCTGCGCGGCGCCACCGGGCCATTGATCGGCCTGATCGTGCTGTGCCTGTTTCTCACCTTTGCGACGGACAAGTTCCTGTCGGTGCGCAACTTCCTCAACGTGCTCGACCAGATCACCGTGCTCGGCGTCATGGCCGTCGGCATGACGCTCGTCATCCTGATCGGAGGCATCGATCTTGCGGTCGGCTCGGTGATGGCGCTGGCGATGATGGTGCTCGGCTATCTCAATGTCGTGGCCGGCGTTCCCATGGCTCTCGCGATCCCGCTCGCCCTGCTGGTCGCGGCCCTCAACGGGCTCGTCGCGGGCCTGCTCATCACGCGGTTCAACGTGCCGGCCTTCATCGCGACGCTCGCCATGATGTCGATCACGCGCGGTCTTGCGAACATGATCACGGACGGCCAGCAGATCATCGGCTTCCCGGCCTGGTTCAACACGATGGCCATCGTGCGCTTCGGCGGCTTCCTGACGCTGACCGTTGCCGTGATGATCGTGGTCTTCATCGTCGGCCTTCTCTACCAGCGCTATCGCCACGGCGGGCGCGTGCTCTATGCCGTCGGCGGCAATGCCGAGGTGGCGCGCCTTGCCGGCATCAACGTCCAGCGCGCGACCGTGCTCGTCTATGTGGTGTGCAGCTTCCTTGCCGGCCTTTCGGGCATGGTGCTCGCCGCCCGCCTCGACTCCGTCCAGCCGTCCTCGG
Organism: Roseateles sp. XES5; assembly: GCF_020535545.1. Lineage (NCBI taxonomy): Bacteria > Pseudomonadati > Pseudomonadota > Betaproteobacteria > Burkholderiales > Sphaerotilaceae > Roseateles > Roseateles sp. XES5. The sequence continues at coordinate 299,607 of NZ_CP084754.1, read as the reverse complement.
GCGTTTCCTATGAACTCGACGCCATCGCGGCGGTCGTCATCGGCGGCACCTCGCTGTCGGGCGGCACGGGCGGCATCGGCGGCACCATCATCGGCGTCCTGATCATCGGCGTGCTGCGCAACGGCCTCAACCTGCTCAGCGTCTCGCCCTTCATGCAGCAGGTCATCATCGGCGCCGTCATCGTGCTCGCCGTCACCGCGGAGACCTACCGCAAGCGCAAATAACGGTTTTCATCCCGCGGCCGGTTGGCGGCGGGGTGGTGAAAACGGTCAGCAATGGTGCGGGCCGGCAAAAGGAAGGCGGCTTCCTGCAGGGGCGGGGGCTGCCGGGTAACTCGGAGGAGAGAAACCATGAAACTGTCCAGACTGCTGATGGCGGCAACCGCTGCTTCGATGCTCGCACTTCCGGCATCCGCCGCCGAGGTCAAGAAGATCGGCCTTGCCGTTCCGAACCTGCAGGCCGACTTCTTCAACCAGATCAAGCTCGGCGTCGAAAAGCACGCCAAGGAAAAGGGCATCGAGGTTGTCGTGGTCGATGCCAAGAACGACACCAACACCCAGGTCAGTCAGGTGCAGGACCTGATGACGCAGGATATCGACGCGTTCATCTACATCCCGGCCGGCGCCGCCGCCGCCGCGGTGCCGACGCGCCTTGCCCGCGAAGCCGGCATCCCCGTCATCAATGTCGACCGCGTTCCGGAAGGTGCGCCGGGTGACACGTTCATCGCCGGTGAAAGCGTGGAATCCGCCTACGAAGTCTGCAAGTACATCATCGGCAAGGCCGGCGGCGCCGGCAAGATGGCGATCATCCACGGCCAGAAGGGCACGACGCCGGAAGTCGACCGCTTCACCGGCTGCAAGCGCGCCATCGACGAGAACAAGGGCGTCGAACTGGTCGACCAGCAGTGGAGCAACATGTGGTCGGCCGACGAAGGCTTCACCATCGCGCAGAACATGCTGCAGGCCAACCCTGACATCACGATCATCTTCGGTCAGGCCGACGGTCTCGCGATGGGTGCGGCCAAGGCTGTCGACGTTGCCAATCTCTCGGACAAGGTGATCATCGGCGGTTATGACGGCGACGTCTCGGCCCTCGAATATCTTGCCAAGTGCAAGGGCCCGTATATCGCAACGGCCACGCAGAGCACGCAGAAGATGGGCGTTCTGGCCGTCGAATCCGCGCTCGCTGTCGCCGCCGGCCAGAAGGTCGAGGAGCGCCAGACGCCGAACGCCGTTCTGACGACCTGCGAAAACGCGCCGGAATTCGTGAAGAGCCATCCGTAATTTGGATCCATAACGAAAGGCAGCAGCGCCATGACGAACCGCTCTCCCATCCTGTCGCTCCGAGGGATCCAGAAATCCTACGGTCCGATCAAGGTTCTCCACGGTGTCGATCTCGACATCTATCCGGGAGAGGTCGTGGCGCTGCTCGGCGAAAACGGTGCCGGGAAATCGACCCTGTCGAACATCATTTCCGGCACCGTCCAGCCCTCCGCCGGGGACATGACCTGGCTCGGCAAGGCCTATGCGCCGGCCAATCCACGCGCCGCGATGGATGAAGGCGTCGGCATGATCCACCAGGAGCTGAAGCTTCTGCCGAAGCTGTCGATCGCCGAAAACGTCTTCGTCGGCCGCTACCCCATGAAATCGGGCCGGGTCGACCGCAAGGCCATGGAGGAGCGCGCCCGCGCCGGCCTCCAGCGCCTTGGCCTCGACGTCTCGCCCGACCGCCTCGTCGAAGGGCTTTCGACCGGAAGGCAGCAGCTCATCGAAATCGCCAAGGCCCTGACGCTGAACGCCCGCCTGCTCATTCTCGATGAGCCGACCGCCGCGCTCGGCGGCGAGGAGACGCAGGCGCTCTTCCGCCAGATCGAGCGGCTGAAATCCGAGGGCGTCGGCATCATCTACATCTCGCACCGGCTGGAGGAAATCCGCCAGATCACCGACCGCATCGTCGTCATGCGCGACGGGGCCAAAGTGCAGGAATTCGACCGGGGCGACGTTCCGATCCGCACCATCGTGGAGGCGATGGTCGGGCGCTCGCTGGAGCGCATGTTCCCCACGCTGCCCACGCCCACCGAGGAGGTGACGCTGGAAGTGCGCGGCCTGTCCTCGCCCAGCAAGACCTTCCGCGACATCAACTTCTCCGTCCGCAAGGGCGAGGTTTTCGGCATTGCCGGCCTCATGGGGGCTGGCCGCACGGAACTCGTGCGCGCCATCACCGGCGCCGATCCGATTTCCGCCGGCGAGGTGCTGCTGCACGGCAAGCCCGTCACCCCGCGCTCGCCCATCGATGCGATCCGCAACGGCATCGTGCTGGTCCCGGAGGACCGCAAGCTGCAGGGTGTGGTGCTCGATCATTCCATCGCGGAGAATATCGGTTATGCCAATCTCAAGGAGATCGCCAGAAAGGGCTGGATCTCCACCCGTCGCATCCGCGATTTTGCCGAGGACTACATCAAGCGCTTCGGCGTGAAGGGGCGTGGCGGGCAGAATGCCGGCGAGCTTTCCGGCGGCAACCAGCAGAAGGTGGTGATCGCCAAATGGCTGGCGCGCAAGCCCCGGGTGGTGGTGCTCGACGAGCCGACGCGCGGCATCGACGTCGGCGCGCGCTCCTCGATCTACGATCTCATCATGGACCTTGCGCGGGACGGCGTCGCCGTCATCGTGGTCAGCTCCGACCTTGAGGAAGTGCTCGGCGTTTCCAGCCGCATCATGGTCATGGCGCAGGGCAAGCAGGCCGGCATCCTGAACCGCGAAGACGCCAACGACGTCTCCGTCATGGAACTGGCGACGATTTGAACAGGGAAGAAACCATGTCCGACATTACGCTCAACGCGCCCAAACTCTTCGATCTCTCCGGCAACATCGCCTTCGTCACCGGCGCGGGCAGCGGCATCGGTCAGCGCATCGCCATCGGCCTTGCCCAGTGCGGCGCGGATGTCGCCCTGCTCGACCGGCGTACCGACGATGGTCTTGCCCAGACCGCCGATGTCATCGCGCGCGCCGGGCGGCGCAGCATCCAGATCGCCGCCGACGTCACCAGCGGCGCGGCGCTGACCGAGGCGGTCGCCCGCACCGAGGCCGAGCTCGGCGCCCTGACGCTCGCCGTCAATGCGGCCGGCATCGCCAACGCCAATCCGGCGGAGGACATGGCGGAAAGCCAGTTCCAGACGATGATGGACATCAACCTCAAGGGCGTCTTCCTTTCCTGTCAGGTAGAGGCGCGCGCCATGCTGAAGACGGGCCGCGGCGCCATCGTCAACATCGCCTCCATGTCCGGCGTCATCGTCAACCGCGGTCTCAGCCAGTGCCACTACAACGCCTCCAAGGCGGGCGTCATCCACATGACCAAATCCATGGCGATGGAATGGGTCGGCCGCGGCATCCGCGTCAACACGATCAGCCCCGGCTATACCGCGACGCCGATGAACACCCGGCCGGAAATGGTGCATCAGACGAAGCTCTTCGAAGAGCAAACGCCGATGCAGCGCATGGCCAGCGTCGACGAGATGGTCGGCCCCGCCGTCTTCCTGCTCTCGGACGCGGCAAGCTTCGTGACCGGCGTCGACCTTCTCGTCGATGGCGGCTTCTGCTGCTGGTAATCGTGCGGGCCGGCGAAAGCCGGCTCTTGCATTTGCCCGGCAAAGTTCCTTATTTACGCTTGTTCTCAGGGCGGGGTGAAACTCCCCACCGGCGGTATCCGGAGCGATCCGGGAGCCCGCGAGCGCCTTCCGCAAGGAAGGGTCAGCAGATCCGGTGCGATGCCGGAGCCGACGGTTACAGTCCGGATGGAAGAGGACATGTCTACAGGGCGTTCCCATGGGAGCGCGTGTGGACCTGTTCGCCCAAGGGATTGAAATCGCCGGTAACGGCACCCTTGAAAGGCACATGGAATGGCACTCTCGAAAATTGAAGACGCAATCGCGGCGCTGGCACGGGGCGGCATGATCGTCGTCGTCGACGATGAAAACCGCGAGAACGAAGGCGACATCATCGTCGCCTCGGATGCGATAACGCCGGAGGCGATCGCCTTCATGATGAAGCATGCGCGCGGTCTCATCTGTGTGGCGATGCAGGGAGAGCGCCTCGATGCGCTCGACATCCCGCTGATGGTTCCCCAGAACACCGAATACCACAAGACGGCCTTCACCGTTTCCGTCGACTACCTGCCAGGCACGACGACCGGCATTTCCGCCGCCGACCGCGCGGCGACCGTCAAGGCGCTCATGGACCCCTCGACCGCGCCGGAAGACTTCGCCCGCCCGGGGCATATCTTCCCGCTGCGTGCCCATCCGCGCGGCGTGCGTGGCCGCCCTGGCCACACCGAGGCCGCCGTCGATCTGGCGCGTCTCGCCGGCAAAGCCCCGTCGGGCGTGATCTGCGAGGTCGCCAATGACGACGGCACCATGGCCCGTCTGCCGGAACTGCTTGCCTTTGCCGAACACCACAAGCTGCCGCTGATCAGCATAGAGGCCCTCATTGCCTATATCGCCGGGCAGGAAGACAAGGCCGCCGCGGCGGCCTGATCCGAAGGCATTCCCGTTCCTCCGCGCCAACCGGCACACCATGTCCGGATCGGTTGGCGCCCGATCGGAGGCGAGAGTATCGCGCCCGTCGGTCCGGCCATGGCGAACGATGGCATGGGGGAGATGCCCCGTCTTGCGCGGACGGTAGGCGGCCTGCGCCTCGGCGGCGTCGACCGGCCCCGTGTTTCTTTCGTCGCAGCGCCGCGCTACTATGCAGGGCGCAAAAGACGGGAAGGAAACGGCATGAACCCCAAGCCCACCGGCCGCGTTGAAGGCAACGACCTGATCATCACGCGCGAATTCCTTGCGCCTGTCGACGACGTCTGGGCGAGCGTGACAGCGTCCGAAAAGACCGCGCTCTGGTTCGGCCGCTGGGAAGGCGATGCCGGTCCGGGCAAGATCGTGCGGTTGCAATTGCTCCACGAAAAGGGCCAGCCCTGGACGAATGTGATGATCGAGGAATGCGAAGCGCCGCGCCGCCTCGTCCTTACCATGAAGGACGAACACGGCGACTGGCGCATCGAGCTGACCCTGACGCAGACGGGCGACAGGACGGAATTGCGCTTCGTGCAGCCCCTCAGCGACCGCATGCTGGCGGGCGACGTCGGGCCGGGCTGGGAATATTACCTGGACATGCTGGTCGCCGCGCGCGAGGGCAAGGCGCTGCCGTCCTTCGCGGACTATTATCCCGCGCAGAAAGCCTATTACCTGGACGGCGCATGACGGCCTGCATCCGCCGCTCTCAATCCGGCGATGGACGAACCTGGTCGCGCAGCCATTCGCAGAAGCCGCGTGGGGCAGGGCGCTGGTCGCCTTCGCGGATCAGGGCGAAATACCAATCCGGTCCTTTCAGCACCGTGCCGAGCGGCGCGATAAGCTGCCCACTCTCCAGAAGCGGGCGGAAGAGCGTCGGTGACAGCAGGGCGACCCCGAGGCCTGCCACCGCCGCATTGGCGATCAGCTCGAAGATCGAATAGTCGACGCCGGAAAAGCGCAAGTTCTCCGGCATGGGGCGCTCGGCTCTCGCGAACCACTTGCTCCAGTCAGGATGCGGCAGGAGATCGAACCCCGCAAGCTCCTCCGGCTCGCTGAGCTTGCGTGAGCCCAGAAGCGCGGGCGCGATCATCGGCGTGACATCGACCGGCGTCAGCGGATATTCGTCGAGCCCGTCCCATCCGCCCCGTCCGGTGCGGATCGCGACGTCGAAGGCGGTCGGGCTGCGCAGGTCGGAGGAAATGTCGAGCTCGATGGCGCCGCCGCCGGGCGCGCGATAGCCCGAGAGCCGCGGGGCCAGCCAGCGGGAGGCGAAGGTCGGGGGAACCGTTACGCGCAGGGCCGGCGCCGCCGCATGAAACGCCTCCAGCGCGTCGTTGATATCGTCCAGTGCATGCCGCACCCGGCCTGCCAGCGCCACGGCGGCGGGCGTGGCGACGACCCGCCGGCCGACGCGTGTGAACAGGGGCTGGCCAAGCTCTGCCTCGAGGGTGCGGATGCGCAGGCTGACCGCAGCAGGGGTCAGCGCCAGGCGGTCCGCCGCGCCGGCAAAACTGCCCAGGCTGACGCAGGTCTCGAGCACGCGGAGGGATTCGAGGGAGGGACGAATGATTAGTTTCCCTTGTCAATTGAACAAGCAATGCGCGTTTTGCGGCGAAGACGCTCTGGTGCACAGTCGGGCCTGTCAGAAGGATAGGAGCTAAGCCGTGTCACCGCAATCGAGCAACGCAACCCTTGTCGCCGGGCTGATAGACGTCTTCGCCGATACCGCGCTCAGCGGCAATCCGCTGGCGGTCGTCGAAGATGCCGATGGCCTTTCCGAGAGCCAGATGCGCCGGATCGCCGGCGAGTTCAACCAGGCCGAAACGACCTTCGTCATGCGCAGCGACCGGGCCGATCTGAAGCTCCGGTCCTTCACCGCCGCCGGGGCGGAAGTGGTCGGCGCCGGCCACAATGCGCTCGGGGCGTGGCTCTGGCTGGCCGAAGCCGGCAAGCTCGGACCTATCCAGGCGCCCCGGCTGTTCCGGCAGGAAATCGGCGAGGAGGTCCTGCCGATCGAGCTTCGTCCGGTGGACGGGCGGATCTTCGGCCGCATGACGCAGTCCAGGCTGAAGCTGGGACCGGCGCTGGCCGACGTGGCGCCACTGGCGGCCGCGCTCGGCCTTGCGTCTGAGGATATCCTTTCCGAGCCGGCGCCGCGCGTCGCCGATACCGGCGTGGCGCATCTGCTTGTCCGCCTTGGCGACGTTGCGGCGGTCGATCGTGCCGAGCCCGCCGCCAAGGGCCTTCTCAAGGTGCTGAGCGCGGCGTCTGCGGAGGGGTGCTATGTCTATGCCTTCGACGGGGCCGCGCCGGATCGTGCCTATGCGCGGTTCTTCAATCCGACGGTGGGCTTATGGGAGGACGCGGCCACCGGCACGGCGGCCGGTCCCCTTGCGGCCTATCTCGGAAGCGAGGGCCTGATTTCTGATGCCATCGAGATCGAGCAGGGCACGAGGATGGGGCGCAGGAGCCTTCTGCGCATCAGCCTAGCGCCCGAGCCCGAAATTTCGGGCGCCGGCATCGTCGTCATGCGCGGCATACTGACGCTCTGAACAGGACAAGCCGCCGGCGCGCGTCGACCGGCATCCCCGCTATTCAGGAGAAAGCAAATGCTCTCGATAAGACCGTTCAAGATCGAGGTCAGCGATGCCGCCATCGCCGATCTGAAGGACCGTCTCGCCAAGGCGCGGTGGCCCGGTGCGATAACCAGCGACTGGTCCCGGGGCCAGCCTCTTCACTTCATCAAGGAACTGGCCGACCAGTGGAGGGACGGTTACGACTGGCGGGCGCATGAGCGTGAATTGAACCGCTATCCCCATTTCATGACGGAGATCGACGGCCAGCCGATCCATTTCATGCACATCAAGTCGAAGGTGCCGAACGCCTTCCCGCTGATCCTCAGCCATGGTTGGCCCGGCAGCATCGTCGAGTTCCTGGCGCTCATCGGGCCGCTGACGGATCCGAAGGCACACGGGCTGGACGAAACGATCGCCTTCGATCTCATCATTCCATCCCTGCCGGGCTTCGGCTTCTCCAGTCCGATGACGTCGCCCGGCTGGGACAGTGCGCGGACGGCAAAGGCCTGGGACAGGCTGATGAAAGCGCTCGGCTACAGCGCCTATGGCGCGCATGGCGGGGACGCCGGTGCGCTGGTCGGCCGTGAACTGGGGATCCTCGCACCGGGAGGCCTCGTCGGCACGCATCTTCTTCAGATCTTTGCCTTTCCGACCGGGCAGCCCGGCGAAATGGAAAGACTTTCTCCCTTCGAAATGGAGGGCATGGCAAATCTCGCCATGTTCGAGAAATATGGCGGCTACCAGGCCATCCAGTCGAAACGCCCGGGCACGCTCGCCTTTGCATTGGTCGACTCGCCCGTCGGCCAACTCGCCTGGAACGCGGAACTATGGTTCGGCTTCGAGGGCGCCGGCAAAGAGCAGGTGGATCGCGACCTCTATCTCACCAACAATGCGATCTACTGGTTCACCGGCACCAGCGGATCCGCCGCGAACGTCTATTACGAGGACAGCCAGACCGGGGCAGGGTACCGGGAGATCAAAAACCCGACCCCCACGGGTGTCGCCGTCTTCCCTCAGGATTTCCGGTCCGTGCGCAGTTTCGCCGAGCGCTCGAATAACATCGTCCACTGGACGGAAATGCCCCGCGGCGGCCACTTCGCCGCGTCTGAAACGCCCGATCTGCTCGCGGCGGATATCCGTGCGTTTTTCAAAGCCTTGTCGTGACTAGGGCGATAGGGGCGCCTTGGCATTGCGGGCGGATTGCCGGAGGTCGCTTGGGCGCAGGCCGTAGCGCTTGCGGAAGGCCCGGCTGAAATAGGCCGGGTCGTCGAAGCCGAAGTCGAAGGCGAGCTGAGTGATCGGCGCGCCGCCTTCACGCAGCATCAGCGCCTCCTTGGCCGCGTCCAGCCGGCGTTCCAGCAGGTAGCGGGAGAAGGTGGTGCCGGTGCGTTGAAGAAGCTTCTGGACCGCGCGGGTGGAAACGCCCTGCAGACGGGCGACGTCGGCGATCGAGAAGGCGCTGTCCGAAAGGTTGGCGGCGACGGCCGCCTTGATTGCGGTCAGCCGGTCGGGGCTATTCGCACGCGCCGCATCCGCCGCCAGTTCGGCAACGAGAACCGGCAGAAGCTGGTAGAAGTGGCGCACCATCATGTCGGCATGGCTATCGTTCTGCCGCTGCTGTTGCAGCATGTAGCCGGCATAGGTGATGAGAAGCTGCAGCGGCAGGCAGCCCTGCGAAATCGGCTGCATGAGGATGGCGGCGAGCTGCTTTGCCGACATGCTGAGGACATGCGCCGGCAGATAGGCGCAGTCCAGCCGCCCGCCCTTCGGCAATGCGATCGTCAGGGACGAATCCGCCGTGGCGAAGATCACGTCTCCTTCGGATGCTTCCGCGCGCCGCTGGCGCTGCTCGACGATGAGGGGACCTTCCATGGCCCGCATGATGACCAGCCCGGAATCGACGAGGCCGCTTGCCCGGAACCGGACGGGCGCGGCCGGAAGATAGAGCGTCGTCAGGGACAGGCCGAGGCGGGCGAAGAAGAGCCCCGGCGTATCGTCGAGCGGGCTGTCGCAGGCAGGTTCGATATCGCCGAGCATGTCCCGCAGCACCAGCCGCCACAGCTCCTTCGGGTCGTTCCCATCCGCTTTCGCGCCGAACCTGAGGGGCGTGATCTGCCGGCTGTGCTGCACTGTGTAAAAACCCTGTTCCGTTCGCTTTCGTCCAAGTCAGGTTCGCCCCAATCTGTGCGCCCGGACCTTCGCTTCTATAAACATGACTAAATTAATCCTGTTTGACAATGCTTCCGAATGTGCGCGGGCGGTCAACGATTTGGGGGTAAGTCATGCGTTTGGAACTTCGGCTCGGTGTGTCCCTGCTCGCGGTTATGGTGGCAATTCCGGCTCTCGCCCAGGAGCCGGGCAATGGGACGCAAGCGACCCGGCAGGACGAAGCGCAGGGCGCGACCGTCCTTGAGGCGGTGACGGTGACCGGCAGCCGCGCGCCGCAGCAGATTTCCGAAACGGCAAGGACGATCCACATCGTGGAGGCCGAGGACATCCAGTCCCGCGCCCGCGCTGGCGAAAGTCTTCAGCAGATCCTCGCACAGGAGATCCCGAGCTTCGATGCGGCGAGTTTCGGTGCGCGCACGTCCTATGGCCAGAACCTGCGTGGGCGCACGGCGCTCGTCCTGATCGACGGCGTGTCGCTGAACTCGGCCCGCGGCGTCAGCCGCCAGTTCGACGCGATCGATCCCTTCAACATCGAGCGCGTCGAAGTGCTCTCCGGCGCGACCTCGATCTACGGCGGCAATGCGACGGGCGGCATCATCAACATCATCACCAAGAAGGGCAAACATGCCGAGGAGGGCCTGCATGCCGAGGTGACGGCGGGCGTCACGAGCGGCTTCGGCGGCAAGGGCGATGTCGACAAGAACGGCGCGGCCGCGGTGACCTACAGGAACGAGGACTGGGATGCCCGCTTTGCCGTCGCCGGCCTCGGCACCGGCACCTATTATGACGGAAGCGGCAGCCAGCTGATGCCCGACATCACCCAGACGTCCACCGCCGACAACCGCAGCCTCGACGTCATGGGCTCGCTCGGCTACCAGATCGACGCCAGCAGGCGCTTCGAAGTCAGCGGCCAGTATTTCGACAGCCGGCAGGACACCGACGACGGCGTCTATTTCGGATCGTTCCTCGCCGCCCTTGCCAATCCCAGCCTGTTCGAAGTGCGCAGCGGCTATCGTTCGGACTTCAACCCGAAGACCAGCCGGTCGATGCTGAACGCGACCTATACGGATGACGACGTGCTCGGCCAGAGCCTGCTGCTGCAGGCCTTCTACCGTTCGGAGGACGTGCAGTTCCATCCGTTCCCGGCATCGACCTACTTCTACGGCAGTTCGCAGGAAACGGACTATTACGGCTTCAAGGCGGCGATGGTCGCCGAGCCGACCGACGCACTGCGCATCACCTACGGGATCGACGCCGACCGCGATTCTTTCGCCTCGCGCCAGAACATCTTCGACCGGATGAAGGCGCTGACCTCGGGCGCGATGGACTTCGAGACGGTCGGCGTCACCGGCCTCTACCCGGCCATCGACGTCAGCACGGTCGCCGGTTTCCTGGAGGCGTCCTACGAGGTGACCGACGCGCTGACGGTGAACGGCGGCATGCGCTATCAATACGTCGACACGCAGGTGGGCGACTTCGTCGGCGCCCAGCAGCAGATCGCGATCCTGCAGGGTCTCGCCACCTCGGCGGACGTCATCCGGGGCGGCTCGGTCAGCTACGACGCCTTCCTGCTCAATGCCGGCGCCACCTACAGCATCACCGACACCCAGCAGTTCTACGCGAACTTCAGCCAGGGCTTCGAGCTGCCCGATCCCGCGAAATATTACGGCCTCGGCGCCTATTCGCTCGCCGGCGGCCACTTCTCGCTGATCAACAGCGTGAACGTCGCGCAATCGGCGCTGGAAGCGATCAAGACGAACTCCTTCGAAGTCGGCTACCGCATGGACGAAGGCGACTACACCTTCGACACCGCGGCGTTCTATTCGATCTCGGACCGCTCGATCACGCTTAACCGGACGACGCTCGCCATCGAGATGCAGGACCAGCAGCGGCGCGTCTACGGCATCGAGGGCAAGGTCGGCGTGGAGCTCGCGCATGGCTTCGACATCGGCGCGCTGGGGCAGTGGGTGCGCACGGAGGTCAAGACGCCTGGCGGCTGGGGCAATGACAGCGTGGGCGCCGCCAGCGTGTCCAAGATCGGCGGCCATGTCGGCTGGCGCGGCGAGGCGCTGAGCCTGCGCCTGCAGGGACAGCACGTCTTCGATCTCACCGACAAGGACAACTACAAGATCGAGGGCTACACGCTCTTCGACCTCGTCGGCGCCTACCGCCTCGAGGACGCCAATGCGACGGTGAATTTCGGCGTGCACAACCTGTTCGACAAGGACTATACGACGATCTGGGGTTCGCGTGCCAAGGCCCTTTACGGGGCGCTCGCGAGCGAGAAGATCTTCGACTACAAGGGGCGCGGGCGCACCTTTGCGGTCTCCCTGACCAAGGCCTTCTGACATGGCGGCCTCGACGACGGTTATGACCGACGCTGACGCGCCTGCCGCGGCCGAAGGCGGGAGAGGACGGCTCTATACCGTCCTCGCCGGTCTTTACCTTGCCCAGGGCATCCCGACCTACCTGCTTCTCGTCGCGTTGCCGCCGCTGATGCGCGATGCCGGCGCATCGCGCACGTCCATCGGCCTGTTCTATCTGCTGATGCTGCCGATGATCCTGAAATTCGTCGCCGCGCCGCTGGTCGACCGTGTTTCGCCGCTCGCCTGGCTGGGGCACCGGCGCGGCTGGGTCATCCCCACGCAGATCCTCGTCAGCGCGTTGATCGCGTCCATGGCCCTCTTCGATCCCTCGCATGCCGGGGCGCTCTTCGCCCTGGGCCTCGGCATCGCGGTGCTGTCCTCGCTCCAGGATATCGCGACGGATGGTTATGCTGTTCGCCACCTCGACGGCCGGTCGCGTCCGGTCGGCAATGCCATTCAGGCCGGCGCGGTGGCGCTCGGCGTCATTCTCGGCGGTACGCTCGCCCTCGTCCTCTTCGAGGCGATCGGCTGGCGGCCGACCATTCTGCTCGTGGCGGCTCTGTCGCTGCTGCCGGTGGCGGCCGCCCTGTGGATGCGGGAGGAGCCTGAAGCGCAAAGGCTGCTGGCGGACAAGCCGCGGGCGAGCCTGCGTGGTTTCTTTGTCCGTCCAAATGCCTGGATCGTCCTCGGCTTTGCCCTGACCTACCGCGCAAGCGAAGGCCTGGTGCGCGGGATGGAAGGCACTTATCTCGTCGATCTCGGCCTGCCCGTCGCGTGGATCGGCTATTTGAGCGGCGGGGCGGCGGCGACGGCGGGGTTGGCCGGCGCCGTGATCTGCGCGCTTCTCATCCGCAAGGCCGGGCTGACCGCGGCACTCGTCCTGCTCGGGCTTTTGCGGACGGCGTGTTTCCTCGTGTTCACGCTAAGCGCGGCGCATGTCCTGCCCGGCGCCATGGTCGCCATGGGCGCATCGGCCTTCCAGGCGCTGATCCGCTACATGGAACTTGTCGCCATCTATTCGCTCTTCATGAAGGCGTCCTCGACGGACCAGCCCGGCACGGACTTCACCATCCTCACCTGCGCCGAGCTGATCGTCTATCTGATCGGCTCATCCATCGCGGGCTTCCTGGCGGATCGCCTCGGCTATGCACCGCTCTTCGGCATCGCCACGCTGGTTTCCCTTCTCGGTATCGCGCTTGCCTATCGCCAGCTTGCGGAACTCGGACGGCGCGAGGCAGCGGCATGAGGTCATCGTTCCGAACGGCGGCGAGCGTGCGTCTCGCCGATCCCGATCCCTTCATTGCCGTTCTTCTCGACCATCTGGAAACCCATGCCGAGATCGAGCGCCTCCCGGACGGTGCGACGATCCGCAGTCCCTATGGGAGCGTGCGGCTGCGCCGCATGCCCTGGGGCCTGAAGGTGGATGCCGTCTCCGCTTCGGCCGAGGCGCTGGCGACGGTCAAGAGCTTCATTGCGGACCATGTCTTCGAGTTTGCGGCGGAGGCGCGTGTCGACTGGTCCGGGCATGGGGCGGGGGATGCCGTTCCCTCGCATTTCCAGGAGATCGTGGTCGAGGCGGTCTTCGACGTGACGCCACGGATGCGACGCATCGTCTTCCGTTGCGACAATGTAGCCGCCCTTGCCGCAGCGGAGCATCACCATATCCGGCTGCTCGTTCCCCCTGAAGGACGCGCGCCACGCTGGCCGGGCCTCTCGGACGATGGCCGCATCACCTGGCCGCAGGGTGAGGATGCGCTCGCCAGCCGCGTCTATACGATCCGCTCGACCGATGGTGAGGCCGGAACCTTCGCCGTGGATTTCGTGCTGCACCATGATGCGGCGGCAGGCCCGGGTGTGGCCTTTGCCCTTCGGGCGGAACCCGGTTCTTGCGCCGGTCTTCTCGGGCCAGGGGGCGGCGGCGTGCCGGGGGGACGGTCGCTTCTCCTGCTCGGCGATGAAACCGCGCTTCCCGCCATCGCCCGCATGATCGAGACAGCGGATCCGCAAACCCACATCACCGCGATCGTCGAGATCGAGGACGATGCGGAACGCGCCTATCTCTGTCCGCGGCCCGGCCTCGACATCCGCTGGATCTGTCGCCATGGAAGCCGGACCGGTGACCCGTCGCCGCTTCTCCGGGCACTCGACAGCCGCCTTGCGGCTTCGGACGAAGAGCCGGTCGTTTGGGCCGGGTGCGAGCACGCCGTCGCCGTGGAACTGCGCAAACACCTTGCCGGCGTCGACCGGGTGCCGGGTCGGCCACAGGTCACCGCGTACTGGAAGCGCCAGATCTAGAAGGGCCAGATCCAGAAGGGCCGGCGGGGCAGGTGCCCCGCCTCGGGCTCTGCCGCTATCCGCGAGAAGGACGCCTTGGCCTCCGTCTCCTGCGCCGTGCGCCGCAGAGTAGAGATGCCACATTCATTTAAGTAGGTTCTAAATTTCCGGGTGCCGACGACGGTTTTATTCAATCTGTCTGTATTCTTTATGATCGCCTTTTGAAATACTTTCCAATCTCTATATTTTTCCGGATATAACGATAATTGATATTTGACAAGTATTTCCTTGATGTCGCTGTCACGGCTTTTTCTACTTTATTTTCGGCCTTTCGGTGCTAGTATCGCGCCTTGTGATCTTGTCGTCGGAGGAAGCCAGCCTTGTCCGAAGTCTCGACAGAACCTCTGCCGCCGCAGGTGCCGAAGGCCAGCCGGCGCCGTGAGCTGATCACCTTCTTCATCCTCGCGTTCGGGATCTGGCCCATCGTCGCCGTCGGCGTCGTGGGGGGCTACGGTTTCCTGGTGTGGATGTTCCAGATCATCTATGGGCCGCCCGGCCCGCCCGCCCATTGAGGGCGCGGCCATGGAGCGGCAGGCGGCGGTTTCGAGGCGGGACTTTCTGAGGGGCGGCAGGCGCGACTCCCCCGCCGCCATTCGCCCGCCCGGCGTCGATGCGGCGGCGCTGGCCGCCTGCACGGGCTGCGGCGCCTGTGTCGAGCACTGTCCGACCCATATCGTCAGCCTCGTCGACGGCCTGCCGGTGCTCGATTTCACGGCAGGGGAGTGCACCTTCTGCGGCGCCTGCGCGGCGCACTGTCCGGAGCCGGTTTTCACCGGCGCCCCCGTCGATCGTTTCGATCATGTCGCCGCCATCGCGGCCTCCTGTCTGCCATTCCAGGGCGTCGACTGTCAGGCCTGCCGGGACGCCTGTCCCACCGGCGCGATCCGTTTTCGCCCGGTGCGCGGCGGGCCGTTCATGCCGGAACTGATAGCCGAGGCCTGCACGGGTTGCGGCGCCTGCATTGCCGTCTGTCCCGTCGGCGCAGTCGCGGCCGTGACCGCAAACAGGGAGGCCGTCCATGCCTGACCTCCGGCAGCATCATATTTCCAGTTCCGTGATCGCCACCAAGCCGGGGGCGCTCAATGGCGTGCTGGCCGCATTGGCCGGCTTCGACAATGTCGAAGTGCACGGCGCGGACAAGGGCAAGATCGTCGTCGTCATCGAGGGGCCGTCGACCGGCGTGCTCGGGGATACGCTGATGCGCATCTCGATCCTCGACGGGGTCATTGCCGCAAACATGGTTTTCGAACATGTCGAACTGGAAGGGAACGAGGCTGATGGGCAGCGAACTGACGCGGCGTGACATCCTGAAGGCCCAGGCGGCGGGCGTCGCGGCGGCGGCGGCCGGCATAACGCTTCCCGCCGCCGCCCAGCCCGTGCCGGGCGGGGTGAGCGCGCTGGAGATCAAGTGGGACAAGGCGCCCTGCCGGTTCTGCGGCACGGGCTGCGGCGTCATGGTGGGCGTCAAGGAAGGCAAGGTCGTCGCCACCCATGGCGACATGCAGGCCGAAGTCAATCGTGGCCTCAACTGCATCAAGGGCTACTTCCTGTCCAAGATCATGTACGGCGCCGACCGCCTGACGACGCCGCTCCTGCGCAAGCGCAACGGCGCCTATGCCAAGGACGGCGAATTCGAGCCGGTCACCTGGGAAGAGGCTTTCGACGTGATGGCCGAACAGGCCAAGAAGGTGCTGAAGGAGAAGGGGCCGACGGCCCTCGGCATGTTCGGCTCCGGCCAGTGGACGATTTTCGAGGGCTATGCCGCGACCAAGCTGATGCGCGCCGGCTTCCGTTCGAACAATCTCGACCCCAACGCCCGTCACTGCATGGCCTCCGCCGCCGTCGCCTTCATGCGGACTTTCGGCATGGACGAGCCGATGGGCTGCTACGACGACTTCGAGCATGCCGACGCCTTCGTGCTCTGGGGCTCGAACATGGCGGAGATGCACCCGATCCTGTGGACGCGCATCGCCGACCGGCGGCTTGGCAACGAGCATGTGCGCGTGGCGGTGCTGTCCACCTTCACCCATCGCAGCATGGACCTCGCGGACATTCCGATGGTCTTCAAGCCGGGCACGGACCTCGTCATCCTCAACTACATCGCCAATCACATCATCCAGTCCGGCCGGGTGAACGAGGCATTCGTACGCGATCACACGAAGTTCGTGCGCGGCGTCACCGATATCGGCTACGGCCTGCGCCCGGACAATCCGGTCGAGCTGAAAGCCGCCAATTCCGCCGATCCCGGCAAGACCGAGCCGATGGACTACGAGGCCTTCAAGGCCTTCGTCGCCGAATACACGCTGGAAAAGACCGTGGAGATGACCGGCGTCGAGGCCGGCTTCCTCAAGCAGCTCGCCGAGCTCTATGCCGATCCCGACCGCAAGGTCATGTCGCTCTGGACCATGGGCTTCAACCAGCATGTGCGCGGCGTCTGGGCGAACCAGATGGTCTATAACCTGCACCTTCTGACGGGCAAGATTTCCGAACCCGGCAACAGCCCGTTCTCGCTGACCGGCCAGCCGTCCGCCTGCGGTACGGCGCGCGAGGTCGGCACTTTCGCCCACCGCCTGCCGGCCGACATGGTGGTGACGAACCCGGAACACCGCAAGCATGCGGAGGAAATCTGGCGCATTCCGCACGGCATCATCCCGGACAAGCCGGGCTATCACGCGGTTCAGCAGGACCGGATGCTCAAGGACGGCAAGCTCAATTTCTACTGGGTGCAGGTCAACAACAACGTCCAGGCCGGGCCGAACACCGCCAACGAGACCTATCAGGGCTATCGCAACCCGGACAATTTCATCGTCGTCTCGGACGCCTATCCGACGATCACCGCGATGAGCGCCGACCTGGTCCTGCCGGCCGCCATGTGGGTGGAGAAGGAGGGGGCCTACGGCAATGCCGAACGGCGCACCCATGTCTGGCACCAGCTCGTGCAGGCGCCCGGCGAGGCGCGCTCCGACCTCTGGCAGCTCGTCGAATTTTCCAAGCGCTTCACCACCGACGAGGTCTGGCCGGCGGAGATCCTGGCCGCCAATCCCGACTACAAGGGCAAGACGCTCTACCAGGTGCTCTACGCCGAAAGCGATGTGGCGAAGTTCCCCATCGCGGAGGTCAAGCCCGACCACGCCAACAACGAGGCGCAGCATTTCGGCTTCTACATCCAGAAGGGACTGTTCGAGGAATATGCCGCCTTCGGCCGCGGCCATGGCCACGACCTTGCACCCTATGACACCTATCACGAGGTGCGCGGCCTGCGCTGGCCGGTCGTCGACGGCAAGGAGACGCTGTGGCGCTACCGTGAGGGATACGATCCCTATGTGAAGCCCGGCGAGGGCGTGAAGTTCTATGGCAATGCGGACGGCAAGGCCGCGATCATCGCCGTGCCCTACGAGCCGCCGGCCGAATCTCCCGACGATGAATACGATACCTGGCTGGTCACCGGCCGCGTGCTGGAACACTGGCATTCCGGCTCGATGACGATGCGTGTGCCCGAACTCTTCAAGGCCTTCCCCGGCGCGCGCTGCTTCATGAACGCGGACGACGCCCGCAAGCGCGGTCTCAACCAGGGCTCGGAAATCCGCATCATCTCGCGGCGCGGCGAGATCCGCTCGCGCGTCGAGACCCGCGGGCGCAACCGCATGCCGCCGGGTGTGATCTTCGTGCCGTGGTTCGATGCCAGCCAGCTCATCAACAAGGTCACGCTCGACGCCACCGATCCCATCTCGAAACAGACGGATTTCAAGAAATGCGCAGTCAAGATCGAACCCGTCGCATGACCCTCCACAGAGGATGGGTGCTGGCTGCGCTCAGCGCGGCCGTCATCGCCACCAGCGCCATGGCGCAGATGGTGCCGCAGCTCTCCGGCCCGGACGGGGACAAGATGCAGGAGGTGCCGGCCGACCCGCTGCCCAAATGGGTCATCGACGACATCAGGCGCATGCGCGCCTATCCCGAACAGCCGCCGATCATCCCGCATTCGATCGACGGCTACCAGCTTTCGGTCAATGCCAACCGCTGTCTTTCCTGCCACAAGCGTGAATTCTCGCAGGATGCCGGCGCGCCGATGATCAGCATCACCCACTACATGACGCGTGAGGGCCAGATGCTGGCCGACGTGTCGCCGCGCCGCTATTTCTGCACCGCCTGCCATGTGCCGCAGGCCGACCGCAAGCCGCTCGTCGGCAACACCTTCAAGGACATGAGCGAGCTTGGCGTCACCAAGGCGGGAAGCGAATGATGATGGCGCGCATCAAGTCCCTCATCGCCTGGGTCTGGACCGTGCTGACGACGCCGGCGGCCACCCTCAGCCTCGCCTTCCTGACGCTTGGCGGCTTCGTCGGCGGCGTGATGTTCTGGGGCGCCTTCAACACCGCGCTGGAACTGACCAACACGGAAAAGTTCTGCACCTCCTGTCACGAGATGCGCGACAACGTCTATCAGGAGCTGACGAACACGGTGCATTTCACCAATCGCTCCGGCGTGCGCGCCTCCTGTCCGGATTGCCACGTGCCGCACCAGTGGACCGACAAGATCGCCCGCAAGATGCAGGCTTCCAAGGAGGTCTGGGGCAAGATCTTCGGCACGATCAACACGCGCGAAAAGTTTCTCGACAAGCGGCTGGAACTGGCCAAACACGAATGGGCGCGCCTGAAAGCCAATGACAGCCTGGAATGCCGCAACTGCCATTCCGCCGTCGCCATGGACTTCACCAAGCAGACCCAGCGCGCCGCCGACATCCACTCGAAATACCTTCTCACCGGCAAGGCGACCTGTATCGACTGCCATAAGGGCATCGCCCATGAGCTGCCGAACATGGAGGGCGTGGAGCCTGGCTGGAAGATGCCGAAAGATCTCGAAGGCCAGGAACTGCCCGCCGCCTCGAACGATGCGATCGGCGATCTGCAGCGCGCCGTCGCCAGCGCCCATGGCGTGACGACGTTCTAGGACACGTGTCCCTGGCGTTTACAGGAGCGTCGCCCCGGCGAAGCCGGCCGGACCACGTCTGCGCGGTGCGCCAGCGCGGCCTCTATCCGAGCGCCGAAACGGCCTCCGCCGCATCGCCGTCGATGATCAGGCCGTTGACGATGCCGCTGCGCAGCAGGGCCTTGGCAGCCTCCGCCTTTTCCTGGCCTGCGATCAGCAGGATCACTGGCAGCGTCTTCAACTGCTCGAAGCCGAGCGCGATGGTGCGCTGGTTGAGGTCGTGATCCACCTGCCGGCCGTCCCGGTCGAAGAAGATGCCGTTCGTATCGCCGACCGCGCCGGCGGCGCGCAGGCTTTCGAGCTCCGCCTTGCTGATCATGCCCTGGCTGCGCAGCAGGGATTCCTCCGTCAGTTCGCCCGCGCTGATGATGCAGACCGACGCCGTTTCGGCAATCTCCATCGCTTTCACGACGGAGCGCTGGGACAGGAGGACGCGCTTGTCCTCGACCGAGTCGGCGATGAAGGGAACCGGGAGGAAGAAGCCCTGCGCGCCGGTGCGACGGGCGAGGTTATGCACCACCTCGAAGGGATTGTAGGCATTGTTGGCGGTCAGCGACCCCATGACCGAGATGAAGCGGGCATGCGGCGCACGCACGCCGGCAAGGTGCAGCGTCATCTGCTCGATCGTTCGCCCCCAACCGGTTCCGATGGTGATGGTTTCGTTCTCGGCCAGAAGCGTCTTCAGATGGTTGGCCGCAGCGACGCCGACCGCACGGAAGGCGATCTGCTTGCGGATATCGCTGTCGGCGGGCGAGGCGTCGTGGAAACCGAAGGCCGGCGTGGAGATGCAGAAATCCAGCCCGAACCGGCGGCTGAGCATGTCCTCGATGGGCAGCACGCCAACGCGCTGATGATCGATCGAGATGCTGACGAGGCCGCTTTCCCGCGCCTCCGACAGCATCTTGTTGACCCGCGCGCGGGTCAGGCCGAGCCGGTTGGCCGTCATCTCCTGGTTGAGGCCTCCGACATAGTAGTACCAGGCCGCGCGGATCATCAGTTCGTCGTCTTCAAGGGGCATGATTCTTCCTTTCGAGTACAAATGTAATTTTGTTTGACATTTGTCTCGGTGCGTATTCTACTCTTCCCATTCGCTTTGAACGCGAATGAGGGAACGGGTCAATCATCGATCCGTATTGGAGGAAATCACATGTCTGGAATGTGGAGGAAAGCGGCGCTCGCCGCCGCTGCAGGATTTCTGTTGTCTGCCGTCAGCGCCAGCGCGATGAACCTGGCCTGGGTGCATGCCAATGCCGCCGCCCAGTCGGAGCAGCGCGTCAAGGCCGGCTTCGACGCGTGGCTGAAGGAAACGGGCAAGGACTGGAACGTCAGCCTGCTCGACAGCGGCGGTTCGGGCGAGCGCACGGCCTCGAACCTTCAGGATGCGGCTTCGCGCGGCGTCGACGCCATCATCATCACCATGGCGGACCTGCGCGCCTCGCGCGCGGCGCTCGATGCGGCGATCAAGGCGAATATCCCGGTCATCACGGTCGACAGCGGCTACATTCCGGGCGTGCTCGTCGACATCACCACCAACAACTGGGCCATGTCCTCGGACGTTTCGCCCTATCTGCTGAACGAACTAGGCGGCAAGGGCAACATCATCTTCCTGCGCATGGCCGAACACCACGGCACCCGCAAGCGCGGCGACGTCATGGAGACGATCCTCAAGGAATATCCCGACGTGAAGGTGCTGGCCGAGCACAATATCGACTACACCGCCTTCTTCGAGGACACGACCTCGACCATGCAGGACTATGCGTCCCGCTTCGGCGAAGAGATCAATGCCGTCTGGGCGCCGTGGGACGAACCGGCGCAGGCCGCCATCAACGTGCTCCAGGGCGCGGGGCTCAAGAACGTCAAGGTCATCGGCATCGACGGCCATCCGAATGCCGTCGCCGAGGTCTGCAAGCCGGACAGCCTGATGATCGCGACGGTCAGCCAGCCCTTCGAGAAGATGGGCGCGCAGGCGGGCGAATGGATCGAGGCAATCGTCGAAAAGAAGGAAGACCCGGCCAAGGTCATCCCCTCGAAGACCGTCTACATGGACGCCCCGCTCGTCACCAAGCAGAACTGCGCGGACTTCCTCCCCAAGTGACCGCCAGGCCGGCCCGCTTTCGCGGCGGGCCGGCACCCTTTCACGAACAGGTTTCCTGGAGAGACGGATGTCCGTCAGCCTATCCGACATCGTGATGCAATATCCCGGCACGCGCGCGCTCGACGGGGTCAGCGTCGATTTCCGCTTCGACGAGGTGCATGGCCTCATCGGCGAGAACGGCGCCGGCAAGACGACGCTGGTCAGCATTCTCGGCGGCTCGAAGCAGCCGACCGCCGGCCGGATTTCGGTCGACGGAACCGAGGTGGCGCTGGCCAGCGCGGGCGATGCCCTGCGCAAGGGCATCGCACATGTCTCGCAGGAAGGCAGCCTCGTGCCGGCCCTCAGCGCCGCGCAGAACATTCTTCTCGGTGACGAGCCGCGCCTGGCACTCGGCATCATCGACAGGCGCACGCTGAAGCGCCGCGCCGCCGCGCTCATGGCGCAATGGTTTCCGGACGTTTCCATCGATCTCGACGCGCCGGTGGAAAGCCTGCCGATGGCCGACCAGAAGGTCATCGAGATCGTGCGGGCGCTGCGCAGCGATATCCGCCTGCTGATCCTCGACGAGCCGACGGCGACCCTGCCGTCACGCGAGAAGGAAAACCTCTGGCGGATCATCCGGTCGCTTCCGGCGCGCGGCATCGGCATCGTGCTCATCAGCCATTTCCTCTCCGAGGTGAAGGCGCTCAGCGACCGCATCACGGTGCTGCGCGACGGCCGCCATATCGCGACCCGGCCGGCCGGCGAGACGACGGAGGCGCAGCTTGTCGACTACATGCTGCAGCGCTCCGGCAAACCCGCCGCAATGGAGACCGAAGCCGCTCGCGAACGTCAGCCGGGCGAAACGGTCTTCGCGGCGGAGGGCTGGCGCGCCGGCAATGTCCATGTCGATCGCTTCGCCATCCGGGCGGGCGAGATCGTCGGGATGATCGGTCTGACCGGCGCCGGGCATTTCGGCTTCGCCCGCTCGATCTATACCGGCGAGGGCGTCGTCACGGGCCAGGCCCTGTTCAAGGGAGCGCCGCTCGGGCGCATCGATGCCCGCCGGATGCAGAAGCAGGGCGTCGCCTTCATTCCCGACCAGCGCATGGAAAATTCCCTCGTCGCCGACTGGGAGGTGCGGGAAAACCTTGCCATGGTCCATCCCGCACATGCCGCCGTCGGCGGCCTCGGCGTCCTGTCGCCGGCAAGGGAGAGGCGCGAAGCCGCGTCGGTCATGGCGCTGCTCAATGTCAAGGCGCATTCCAGCGCCCAGATGGTCAAGGACCTCAGCGGCGGCAACAAGCAGAAGGTCTCCATCGGCAAGTGGCTCTACGGCGCGGATGCCCGCTACAGCCTGATGATCTTCGTCGAGCCAACCGAGGGCGTCGATATCGGCGCCAAGCGCGAAATCCATACGCAGATCCGGCGGCTGGCGGCGCAGGGCGCGGCGATCATCGTCACCTCGTCCGACCTCATGGAAATCGCCGAGGTCGCGGACCGCGTCATCCCCTTCGTCAACGGCCGGGCCGGCGGCGAGATCGCCCGGCCCGACTTTTCCGAAAACCGTTTCATTTCCGCCATGGCAGGAGTGCTCCCGTGAACGCTGCATCCCCCACCGCCGAAGCCAGGGAGGCGTCGTCCAGCCGCATCCGCAAGGACTGGCTGCTTCGCTACAGCACGCTCCTCGTGCTGATCCTGCTTTTCATCGGCTTCGCGCTGAGCGTCGACCGTTTCCTAACGGCCACCAACCTTCTCAACATCGTGCAGCAGATTTCCATGCTGACGATCGTCGGCGCCGGACTGACCTTCGGTTTCGCGGCGCGCGAGATGGACCTTTCGGTCGGCTACATGGTCGGTCTGTCGGGCATCCTCGTGCCGCTGATGCTGGTCTCGGGCGTTCCACTGCCGGCCGCGCTGCTGGCCGGTGTCGGGGCCGGCCTGCTGGTAGGGGCGATCAATGCCGCGCTGGTGACACTCGTCGGCGTGCCATCGCTGATCGCGACGCTGGCGACCGGCTCCATCCTCTACGGCATCAACTTCCTGACGACCGGCGGGCGGGCGATCTATGGCGGCCTTCCGGAAACCTACCTCTGGTTCGGTCAGGGCCAGCTCCTCGGCGTGCCGGTCCTTGCCTATGCCATGGTTCTCTTCGTCGCGCTGGCATGGTTCGTCATGGAGCGCACGATCTTCGGCCGCTACATCTACGCCGTCGGCGGCAACCTGAAGGCGGCCGAGCTGTCCGGTGTCAACGGGCGCTTCTACCGCGCCGCCGGGCTCATCGTGTGCAGCCTCTTTGCCGCCGTCGCCGGTGCGCTGCTCGCCGCCCGCCTCGGCTCCGGCCAGCCGAATGCGGGGGAACGCTACCTGCTCGACGGCCTCGCCACCGTGTTCATCGGCATGACGATGTTCCGTCCGGGCACGGCGACGGTCGCCGGCACCTTCTTCGGCGCCCTCTTCATCGGGGTCATCAACAACGGCCTCAACCTCATCGGCATGGACACGTACATCCAGAGCATCGTCAAGGGCCTGATCATCCTCGTGGCGGTGGCCATCGTGTCGCGCACGACGAAGCTCAAGCTGCTCTGATCACCCGGTTCAATCTCAACATTGCAAGCAACAGGGAGGGACGCGTGGGCGCTCCTGTCAATTCCAACCTTCTCGATCTCTACAGGACCATGCGGCGCATCCGCACCTTTGAGGAACGGGTCGGCGAACTCTTCATCCGCGGCCAGTCGGCCGGCTCCATGCTGCATCTGTCGATCGGCGAGGAATCCAGCGCCGCCGGCGTCTGCGCCGCCATGAAGCCGCAGGACACGTTCACGACGCATCACCGCGGCCATGGCATCTTCCTCGCCCGCGGCGCCGATCCCAGGCAGATGATGGCCGAGATCGGCGGCAAGGAAACCGGTAACTGCAAGGGCAAGGGCGGCTCGATGCATATCGCCGACATGGCGCTCGGCCATCTCGGCGCCAATGCCATCGTCGGTGGCGGCATTCCGGCCGTCGTCGGGGCCGGCCTGTCGAGCAAGTATCTGAAGCAGGACTCGGTCTCCGTCGCCTTCTTCGGCGACGGCGCCATGCAGCAGGGCATCCTCTACGAGAGCATGAACATGGCGGCGCTCTGGGACCTGCCGGTGCTCTTCGTCTGCGTCAACAACCAGTACGGCATGGGCACCCGCATCGATCAGGCGACCCGCAGCAGCCGTTTCGACGAGCGCGCGAAGGCCTTCGGCCTCAACGGCGCCGTGGTGAACGGTCTCGATGTCGAGGAGGTGGAAACCGCGGCCCGCTGGCTGGTGGACGACGCCCGCGCCGGCAAGCCCGGCTTCCTGTCCGTCGAGGTCTACCGTTTCTTCGGCCATGCCCGCATGGACAAGAGCCCCTACCGTAGCGAGGCGGAGGAAATCGAGGGCCGCAAGAAGGACCCGGTCCTCTTCGCCCGCGAGAAGCTGGTCGCGAGCGGTCTGGAAACGGCCGTCGCGCTCGACGCGATGGACAAGGAGATCGCGGCCGAAATGGACGCGACGATCGACTTCGCCGTCGAATCCAGGGCGCCGGCGCTCTCCTCCATGTTCCGCGACGTTTACGCCGTCGGGGAGCCCGAGCCGGAGCCGGTCAGCGTCCGGATCGACCGTGTACTTGCCAGGGATGACGCATGATGACCTCCACCACCTACCGAGACGCACTCCGCAAGGCGCTGGACGATGCGATGCATGAAGACGAGACGATCGTGGTGATTGGCGAGGAGGTCGGTCGCTACGGCGGCGCCTACGGCGTCACGAAGGATCTCATCAAAACGCACGGGCCGCAGCGCCTGATCGACACGCCGATCTCCGAACCGGCGATCATCGGCGCCGCGGTCGGCGCGGCGATGACGGGCCTGCGCCCCGTCGCCGAGCTGATGTATGTCGACTTCCTCGGCATGACGATGGACCAGCTCGCCAACCAGGCGGCCAAGATCCGCTACATGTTCGGCGGGCAGATCGGCGTGCCGATGGTGCTGCGCACGCAGGGCGGCACGGGCCGCTCGGCCGGCGCGCAGCATTCCCAGAGCCTCGAGGCCTGGGTCATGCACACGCCGGGCCTGCGCCTCGCCATGCCGGCGACGGCGGCCGATGCCTATCATCTGCTGCGCCAGAGCCTGACGAAGCCCGATCCGGTCGTCTTCATCGAGCACAAGGCGCTCTATACGCGCAAGGAAGAGGTCGATTTCGATGCTGAACCCCTGCCGTGGGGCAAGGCCGCCGTGCGCCGTCACGGCAAGGACCTCGTGATCGTCACCTATTCCCGGCAGGTCTTCCATGCGCTGGACGCCGCCGAGGCGCTTGCCCGCAAGGGGATCGAGGCGACCGTCATCGACCTTCGCACGCTCAATCCGCTGGATTTCGATACGGTGCGGGAACATGTCGAGCGGGTCGGAAAGGCGCTGGTCGTATCCGAAGGCGTGATGACGGCCGGCGTCGCGGCGGAACTGGCCGCGCGTATTTCGGAAGAATGCTTCGATTTCCTGGAGCAGCCCGTCGTGCGCATGGCCGGGGAAGACATCCCGATTTCCGTTTCGCAGGACCTCGAATCCGGCAGCGTGCCGTCCGCCCGCTCCATCGCCGATGCCGCGGAAAGAATGCTGTCATGACGGAACGCATCCTGAAGATGCCCCGCCTCGGCGAGACGATGGACGAGGGCAAGGTCGTCGGCTGGCTGATTTCGCCGGGCGACAGCTTCAAGCGTGGCGATCCGATCCTCGAAATCGAGACGGACAAGACGATCGCCGAGTTCCCAGCGCTCGGCGACGGCCGTCTCGGCGACATTCTGGTGTCGATCGGCGATATGGTGGAGGTCGGCAAGCCGCTGGCGCGCATCGACATCGGCGACGGCCCGGACTGGACGGCGGAAGAGGGCGAGGCGGCGGACCCCGTGCCGGATGGCACGAACGGGGCGCCCGGCTGGAGCGAGACCGATCTTGCCATGCCGCGTCTCGGTGAGACGATGGAGGAAGGGCGCATCGCCAAGTGGCTGAAGGCGCCCGGAGAGCGCTTTGCCCGCGGTGAGGCGATCATCGAAATCGAGACGGACAAGACGATCGCCGAGTTTCCCGCGCTGCATGATGGCCGGATGGTCGCCATCCTGCGCGGTGAGGGCGAGATGGTGACGGTCGGGGAACCTGTCGCGCGCATCGAGGCTCCGGCCGATCAGGTCGCGCCCGCCGCCGAACGCCCGGCCCCGGCGGCCCAGCCGGAAACGGCCGCACCCGCTACCCCTGTTCCCATGGCAGCGCGAAGGGAAGGTCGCGTGCGGGCGACGCCGCTGGCGCGCCGGCTCGCCCGGCGTCATGGACTGGATATCGCGGCCATCGCCGGGACCGGCCGGCGCGGCCGCATCGAGAAGGGTGACGTCCTTGCCGCCGCCGGCAGCGGCCCGCGGCCGTCGGACGTGCGCTTTGCCGCGCTTCGCCGCGGACGCATGGCCTATTCGGACAGCGGCGCGGCTTCCGGCCGGCCGGTCCTGCTTCTGCATGGTTTCTCGGGAGATCGCACGACCTGGGCGGCCGTCGCCGCCGGCCTCAAACGCGCCGGCCGGCGCGTCATCGCCCCCGATCTGCCGGGCCATGGCCTGACGGAGATCGAGGTGCGGGATGCATCGGATCTCGCGCAGGACCTGCCGGAGTTCCTCGACACGCTCGGCCTTGCCGAAGTCGACGTCGTCGCCCATTCCCTCGGGGCGGTGGCGGCGCTCGGCCTTGCGGGCGCGGCGGCCGGGCGGGTCCGCTCACTCTCCCTTATCGCGCCGGCCGGCCTCGGGTCGCAGATCGACGTCGATTTCGTGCGCGGCATGGCGCAGGCGAACGCACCGGGCGAGGTCGCCCATCTCCTGCGGCGCCTCACCGTCAACGGTGTGGACCTGTCGGAAGCGGCCCTGGCCGCCCTTGCGAAGGATTTCTCGCGGGGCCGCCTTGTGGCGCTTGCCGGGGCCGTCACGGGCGCGTCCGGCCAGAAGGTCGACGGCCTTGCTGCGATAAGCAGGCTGTCCGGCACGATGCCCGTCCGCGTCCTCTTCGGTCTCGAAGACCGGATCATCCCCTGGCAACACGTTCTGGCGCTGCCGCCCACGGTCGCGATCCATCTTCTGGCGCGCTCCGGCCACATGCCGCAGTGGGACCAGAGCAAGGACGTGCTCGAAATCCTGACCGCCTGAGGAGGCACCATGGCCGATACGATGGAAAGACTGAAGGATGCGCAAAGGCGCATCGGCACGCTCGCCAAGGCGAGCCCCGAACTCTTCGGCGGCTTTGCCCGCGTCAGCAAGGTGGCGGCCAGCGCCGGCACCTTCAGCGCCGCGCAGAAGGAACTGATGGCCGTGGCGATTGCGGTTGCCAAGGGGTGCGAGGATTGCATTCTCTATCATGTCGACGCGGCCCTGAAGCACGGCGCAAAGGAAGCCGAACTGATCGAGGCGCTGGAGGTGGCGATCGAGATGGGTGGCGGTCCTGCCGTCATGTACGGCGCGAAAGCCTTGGAGATCATGCGTTCTCTTCAATAGCACCGAGGAGACGTCTGCCGGGAGGAGAAACATGGCCTATTTCCTGACTGCCGACGGTGGCACCGAAAGCCTCCGCGCGCGCGTTTACGACCTGTCCGGCACCTGCCTTGGCAGCGCCGCCGTGGCGTATGAGACGAAGTTCTCCACGGGGGCGCGCGCGGAGCAGGACCCTGAGGACTGGTGGCGGGCTTTCGTCGCCGCGGCCCGGCAGGCGATCGAGACGGCGCGGGTCGATCCCGCCGCCATCGAGGCGATCACGCTCGCGACCACGAGCTGCACGGTCGTCGCGCTGGATCGCGAGGGCAAAGCGCTGCGGCCCGCCATCATCTGGATGGATGTGCGCGCCAGCGCGGAGGCTGAAGCGGTTCTGGCGACCGGGGACGGCGCGTTGATCTCCAATGGCGGGGGCCGTGGACCGGTCTCGGCGGAATGGATGATCCCGAAGGCGCTCTGGATCGCCCGCAACGAGCCGGAGGTCTTCGAAAAGGCCCACACGATCTGCGAATATCAGGACTTCATGACCTTGCGGCTGACGGGCGAGCGCGCCGCCAGCCTGAACAATGTCACGCTGCGCTGGCACTACCAAACCGACCGCGGCGGCTGGCCCGCCACGCTGGTACAGGCGCTGGGTCTTGGCGCGCTGCTCGAAAAATGGCCGCACCGCATCGTGGCGCCGGGGGGCGTGATCGCGAACCTTTCGGGCAAGGCGGCGGATGAACTCGGTCTTTCGACCCGGGTGAAGGTCGTGCAGGGCGGGGCGGACGCGCTGATCGGCATGATCGGCCTCGGCGTCGCGCATCCGGGCCAGCTTGCCCTCATCACCGGCTCCTCGCATCTGCAGTTCGGCGTGACGGAATCGGCGGTTCATGCACCAGGCATCTGGGGCACCTATCGGGATTGCGTCTATCCCGACCGCTACATCGTCGAGGGCGGCCAGACCTCCACGGGCTCGATCATCGCCTGGCTCGGCCGCCTGATGAACGGCACGATGGATCTCGACGACCTGAACCGGAAGGCGGCGACGCTGGAGCCGGGTTGCGAGGGTCTTCTGGTGCAGGATCATTTTCAGGGCAACCGCACCCCCTATACCGATCCGCTTTCGCGGGGCGCCATCGTCGGGCTTACGCTCGCCCATGAGCCGCATCACATCTTCCGGGCGATCATGGAGGGCATCGGCTTCGGCACGCGCGCCATTCTCGACTCCATGGCCGCCGCCGGCTATCGCGGCACGGAAATCACCGTGGGCGGCGGGGCCGGGGCCTCGGATCTCTGGCTGCAGATCCATGCCGATACCGCGGGCCTTCCGGTTTGCGTGCCCGCCTCGCGCGATGCGCCCTCCGTCGGCTCGGCCGTCCTTGCCGCCCATGGCGCAGGCCATTTCGCGACCATCGACGACGGTATCGCGGCGATGGTCCGGCCGGGCAAGCGCATCGAGCCGCGCGCCAGGGAAATGGCGCTCTATGACGATATCTACCAGCAATATCTGGCGCTCTATCCGGCCCTGAAGTCCGTGCGCGGGCAGGACGGCAGGAGCGCATGAGCGACACGGATTTCCGGCTCGACGGCAGGCGGGCCGTCGTGACAGGGGCGGCGCGCGGCATCGGCCGGGCGATTGCCGAGCGCCTGGCGCGCGCGGGCGCCGAGGTCCTCGTGGCCGACCGGGACGAGGCGGAAGGCGTGGCGACGGCGCAGGCCATCGTCAGCGCCGGCGGGAAGGCGGCCTTCATCGCACTCGATGTCACCGATCCTGAAAGGGTGGCGCAGGTGGTGGAGACGATCTACCGGGAGCACGGCGCGGTCGACGTTCTCGTCAACAATGCCGGCATCGTGCGCAATGCGCCGGCGGCCGAGATGAGCCTCGACGACTGGAAGTCTGTCATCGACATCGATCTCGGTGGCGTCTTCCTCTGCGCGCAGGCCTTTGGTCGGCGCATGGTCGCGGCCGGGCGGGGGACGATGGTCAATATCTCGTCGATGTGCGGCGAGATCGTTGTCCACCCGCAGCCGCAAGCCTCCTACAACGCGGCCAAGGCGGGCGTGAACCTTCTGACCAAGTCGCTTGCCGTCGAATGGGCGAAAAGCGGCGTGCGCGTCAACGCGGTCGCGCCCGGCTACGTTGGGACGGAACTGACCTTGCGTGGCCGCAGCAACCCCGAATGGTTCGACACCTGGATGCGGATGACGCCCATGGGGCGTCTCGGCGATCCGGGCGAGATTGCCAATGCCGTCCTTTTCCTGGCTGCCGATGCATCGAGCTACATCACCGGAACGGTGCTGGCGATCGATGGCGGCTACACTGCCCTGTAACCACGGAGACCCTTCATGACTGCTTCCAACCGTACAGCCCTCGTCACGGGCGCCAGCCGCGGCATCGGTGCGGCCATCGCCGTCGGCCTTGCACGACGCGGCTACGACGTCGCCTTGAACGATATCGCGCGCCAGAAGGATACCCTTTCCGGCGTCGCCGCAGAGATCGAGGCGCTCGGCCGCCGCGCCGTGACGGTTCTTGCCGATGTCAGCGACAGGGCGGCCGTCGAGACCATGGTGAAGACCGCCATCGAGGCTTTCGGCCACATCGATGTCGTCGTCAACAATGCCGGCATCCTGATCGCCGGCGACGTGGACGGGCTGAAGGAGGAATACTGGGACAGCGTCATGGACGTGAATGCCAAGGGCACCTTCCTCGTCATCCAGTCGCTGCTGCCGACGATGAAGGCACGCCGATATGGCCGCATCGTCAACATCGCGTCGATCGGCGGCAAGCACGGAGCACCGTCGCAGGCGCATTACTCGGCCTCGAAGGCGGCGGTGATGGGCTTCACGCGTGTTCTGGCGCAGGAGGTGGGCGTCGACGGGATCACCGCGAACTGCGTCTGCCCCGGCATCATCCTGACAGACATGGGCCGCGTCAATCTCGACGATCCTGAGATCCGCAAGAGCTGGCAGGACAAGACCGCGATGCGCCGCATCGGCGATCCGGAGGACGTTGTCGGCGCCGTCGCCTTCTTTGCCTCTGATGATGCCGCTTTCGTCACCGGCCAGACCTTGAACGTGGACGGCGGCATCGTCTTCAGTTGACGCCATAGGGGCTGCCGGGCCGGCATCGACCACCGGCGGTGGCGAGGCCTTAGGCCACCCTTGCCTGCCGGTAGACCGTCGGGTCGGGGATCGGGATGGCGGCCATCAGGTTGCGGGTATAGTCGTCCGCCGGGTTCTCGAACACCTGGCGGCGCGTGCCCATCTCGACGATGCGCCCGCCGCGCATGACGGCGACGTGGTGGGACATCTTCTCGACCACGGCCATGTCGTGCGAGATGAAGAGATAGGCAAGGCCCATCTGTTCCTGCAGTTCCAGCATCAGGTCGAGCACGCGAGCGCGCACGGAGACATCGAGGGCGGCGACGCTTTCGTCGGCCACGATGAACTCCGGCTCCACCGCCAGCGCACGCGCCACGCCGATGCGCTGGCGCTGGCCGCCGCTGAACTCATGCGGATAGCGGCTGCCGGCATCCGTGGGCATGCCGACGCGGGCCAGCAGCGCCGCCACGCGGTCCTGCCGCTCGGACGCGTTGCCGACGCCATGGATGACCAGCGGCTCGGCGATGGCCGCGCCGACCGTCATGCGCGGGTCGAGCGAGGCGTAGGGATCCTGGAAGATCATCTGGGCGACACGGCGCACGGGGCGCATCGCGGCCGGCTTCAGGCCCGCCGTTTCCTGCCCGTCGATCTCGACACTGCCCGCGAAGGGAATGAGGTTCAGCACCGCCTTGCCGGTGGTCGATTTGCCCGAGCCGCTTTCACCGACAAGGCCGAGCGTTTCGCCGGCCTTGATGGCGAAGGAGATGTCGCTCACCGTCGCCGGCGCGGCAGGGGCGCGGTTGAACCAGCCGGTGCGCGCGCCATAGGTGACGCTGAGATCCCTTACCACCAGAACCGGCTTTTCCGCTGCGGGTGGCGCGGCCCCGGTCAGGCGCGGCGGGCCATCCGTGCCGGCATGGGCGCCGAGGCGGGGCACGGCGGCGAGGAGCTGGCGCGTATAGGGCGCGCTCGGACGGGCGAAGATATCAAGCGCGTCGCCCTGTTCCACCACCTTGCCCTGCTGCATGATCGCCACGCGATCCGCCATTTCCGCGACGACGCCCATGTCGTGGGTGATCATCAGGATGGAGGTGGAGAATTCGCGCCGGAGTTCACGCATCAGCTTCAGGATCTGCGCCTGGATGGTCACGTCGAGCGCGGTGGTGGGTTCGTCGGCGATCAGCAGGCGTGGCTCGCAGGCCATGGCCAGGGCGATCATCACGCGCTTGCGCATGCCGCCGGAGAGCTGGTGGGGGTACTGTTTCAGCCGGCGCGCGGCCTCGCTCATATGCACGGCATCGAGCATGGAGCGGGCGATGGCCTCCGCGCCTTCGGGAATATCCTCGCGGTGCTCGCGGATCGCCTCCACCATCTGGTCGCCGATGGTCATGACGGGGTTCAGCGAGGTCATCGGTTCCTGGAAGATCATGGCGATATCGCCGCCGCGGATCTTCCGTAGCGCCCGGTGCGGGATGCCGAGGATGTTGCGGTCTTCCAGCCGGATTTCGCCCGAGGAGACCTTGAGCGAGGCCTTGGGCAGCAGCCCCATGATGGCGAGCGAGGTGACGGACTTGCCGGACCCCGATTCCCCCGCGAGGCAAAGCGTCTCGCCCGCGGCAAGATCGAAGCTCACCCCGTCGAGGATGCGCTTCAGCCCTTCGGGCGTGCGCGCATCGACGGAGAGGTTGCGGATGGACAGAACCGGGGCGGCATTGCTGGAGGTCACGCGAAGACGATCCTCGGGAAGTAGAAGGAGACGACCCAGTTCGGCATGTCGACGATCTCGCTGATCCGCAGATCGCCGCAGACGGAGCAGAGCATGTAGGCATCGACGGGGCTGTAGCCGTGTTCGGCGACGAGAAGGTCGATCATGCGCATCAGCGCCTCGCGCGCGCCGGTCATCAGGTCCGGGCCAATGCCGGTCGTCACTTCATAGCCGGCGCCATCGAGATGGCGCGTCACCGGCTCGGTCGTGGTGAAGCGGGGCGTCTGGAGATTGGCGCCCTTCACGAGGTCGAGCGTGAGTTCGACATTCATCTGGCTTTCGATCGCCGTGCCGCAGACTTCGCCGTCGCCCTGCGCGGCATGGGTATCGCCGACGGAGAACAGCGCGCCCTCCACCTCGACGGGCAGGTAGAGCGTGACGCCGGCCGTGAGGTCGCGGATATCCATGTTTCCGCCGACGCGGCGCGGCGGCACGACGGAATGAAGACCGGGTTCGGCCGGCGCGACGCCGATCGTCCCAGTAAAGGGCTTCAGCGGCACACGGCCGCCGGGGCCGAAGGCGGACGGCGCCATCGACTGCGTGTCGTAGGACCAGATGTGCAGCGCCGGATCCTTGAACTGGTCGGCAAGCAGGCCGAAGCCGGGGATGTTGGCCGTCCAGCCATGGCCGGACGGATGGAATTTGCGGATCGTCACCTTCAGCGCGTCGCCGGGTTCCGCGCCTTCCACATAGACCGGGCCGGAGACCGGGTTCACCTTGCCGAAGTCGAGCGCCGCAAGCGTTTCCAGCGTCGCATCCCTGCCGAGCTGGCCGCCGGAGGAATCGAGGCATTCGAAAAGAATGGTCTCGCCGGGCCGGGCTGTCAGCGCCGGCGGAAAATCGCGGTTCCAGCCGAAATTATGCTGCGCGCGGTGAATGGTGTGGGTGCAGGCGACGCACATGGAAAGGCTCCCGGTCGTGTGTTTTCAAAGGCTCTCCCCACGGAGGCGGGGAGAGCGATATCAAGGGCTTGGGCTTAGGGCTTCACGAAGATCGCGTCGTAATTGATGACGCGGGTCGGATCGATATAGATGTTGTCCGGTCCGCCCATGCGCAGGGACTTGGCAACGACGCGGCGCTCGTTGATGACGGGCACCCAGGGTGCATCCGCCATGACGTCGGTGAAGATCTTGCCCCAGGCCGCCTGGCGTTCCGCGGCCTTGGCCGGATCGGACATGGCGTCGGCCTCGCCGGCGCGCTTGTCGATCGCCTCATTGCAGTACCACGGCCAGTTCCAGCCGCCGGAAACGGCGCCGGAGCAGCCGAGGATCGGACCGTAGAAGTTCGACGGATCCGGGAAGTCGGCGATCCAGCCCATGCCGCCGGACCAGATCATCGGTGCTTCGCCTTCCGTGCCGCCGGCGGCGATCACGTTGCCCTGCGCCAGCGCGCGAACCTCGGCCTTGATGCCGATGGCGGCGAGATCCTGCTGGATCGCCTGGGCGATGCGCGGCTGCGGATCGGTGTTGGTGGAATAGAGCACCGTCTCGAAGCCATCGGGATGGCCGGCCTCGGCCAGCAGCGCCTTGGCCTTCTCCACGTCATAGGCATAGCCGGTGAAGGCCTTGTCGTAGCCCGGCATCAGCGGCGGCAGGATCTGGTTTGCCGCGGTTGCGCGGCCGTTCAGGATGCGCGTGATGCGCTCCTTGTTGATCGCCATGTTGACGGCCTGGCGCACCTTCACGTCGTCGAAGGGCTTCACCTTGGTGTTGAGCGTGATGTAGCCGGTGTGCAGCTGCTCGCCGTCGACGATCATCGCCGCGCCCTCGGGCGAGTTCTTGATCTCGAGGAACTTTGCCGGCGGAATGCCGTCGCCGGCGATATCGACCTCGCCCTTCTGCAGGCGTAGCAGCGCCACCAGCGGTTCCTGGCCGACCTCGACCGTCACCTTGTCGACATGCGGCACGTCCTTCACGAAGTAGTCGGGGTTGCGCTCGAAGACCAGCTTCTGGCCGATCGTCCAGTCCTTCAGGACGAGCGAACCCGACCCGACCGGCTTCTTGCCGAAATCGCCGGCTGCGGCCTCCACGGCCTCCTTCGGCACGACGGAGGCGAAGTTGATCGCCATGACATGCAGGAAGGTCGCGTCGGGACGCGAGAGGTGGAAGACGACCGTCTGCTCGTCCGGCGTCTCGATGCCCGAGAGCAGTTCGGACTTGCCGCCCGTCAGGTCGTCGAAGCCCTTGATGGCGCCGAAGAAGCCGGCGCCGGGGCCCTGCGTCTTCGGGTTGACGGCGCGTTCGATGGAATATTTCACGTCGGCTGCGACGATCTCGCGGCCGTTGGTGAACTTCACACCCTTGCGCAGCTTGAACGTATAGGTGAGCCCGTCGGGCGCGACCTCGAAGCTTTCGGCAAGCGAGGGCACGAGCGTGGCGGTACCCGGCTCGTAATCCATCAGACGCGAGAACAGGCTCTTGATCATCGACCAGTTCACCCAGTCATAGCCGATATGCGGATCGAGCGTGGTGATGTCGTCCTTGTAGGTGACGACGATTTCGCCGCCCTGGGCCGGCGTTTCGGCATGGGCCAGCAGCGGAGAAAGGGCGAGCACGGCCGCCGTCGTCGTCGTCAAAATCCAGCGATTGAACATTTTTAAGTTCCCCTTTTGGTTTCAATGCGTGCGGATGCGTGGATCGATCATGGGTGCGATGAGGTCGGCGACGAGATTGCCGACGATGATGGCGAAGGCGGAGGTGAGCGTGACGCCCATGATGATGGGAATGTCGACCTGCTGGATCGCCTGCCAGGCAAGCTGGCCGATGCCGGGCCAGCCGTAGACGGCCTCGACCACGACGACCCCGCCCATGAACTGGCCGATATCGATGCCGATCATCGCGACGATGGGCAGGATGGCGTTGGGAAGCGCATGGCGCAACACGACCCGCCGGCCCGAAAGCCCCTTGGCGCGGGCGGTGCGGATGAAATCCTGGTTCAGCACGTCGATCATCGCCGAACGCGCCATGCGCGCATACCAGCCGGCGCCGAGAATGCCGAGCGTCATGGCGGGCAGCACGACATGGGCCGCCGTCCCGTAGCCGCTCATCGGGAACCAGCCGAGCGTCGCGGCAAAGACATAGAGCAGGAGCAGCGCCACGACGAATTGCGGGGCGGAGACGCCGACGAAGGCGGAGGTCATGACGATGCGGTCGATGGCGCCGCCGCGGTTCAGCGCCGCGACGATGCCGAAGGTGAGGCCGAGCAGCACTTCGACGAAGATGCCGGCCGCCATCAGCGTCAGCGTCGCCGGCAGGCGGGCGGCGATGAGGGTCGCGACCTCGGTCTTCTGCGCGTAGGAGCGGCCGAGGTCGCCCTGGAGGAGATTGCCGAGATAGGTGAGGAACTGGGTGAACAGCGGCTGGTCGAGGCCGAGTTCGCGGCGGATGTTTTCCACCGTCTGGGCCGTGGCGCTGCGGCCGGCGAGCATGCGCGCGGGATCGGCCGGCAGGGCATAGAGCAGCACGAAGGTGATGGCTGCCACGCCCAGCAGGATGAGGCACGACTGGACGAGGCGCTTTGCGAGAAGTCTTGCCATCAGCCGCGGCCCCGCTGCGTCGGGTCGAGGATGTCGCGCAGCGCATCGCCCACCAGGTTGAAGGCGAGCGCCGTCAGGAGAATGACCGCGCCGGGGAAGAAGACGAGCCAGGGGGCGGCCTGGAAATAGCTCTGGCTCTCGAAGATGATGTTGCCCCAGGAGGGTTCCGGCGGTTGCACGCCGATGCCGAGGAAGGAGAGCGTGGCTTCCAGCAGCACGGTCGTGGCGATGCCGAGCGTGCCCCAGACGATGGCGGTGGGCACGAGATGCGGCAGCACGTGCAACAGCACGATGCGGGCATTGCCGGCGCCGAGCGCCCGTTCCGCCATGATGAAGTCCCGCTCCACCAGTCCGCGCGTCTCCGTATAGACGATGCGGGCCACCTGCACCCAGTTGACCAGTGCGATCACCATGGCGACGATCCAGAGGCTGGGTTTGAGGATGGCGGCAAGCACGATGGCGAGCAGCAGTGCCGGAAAAGCCATCATCAGGTCGGTGAAGCGCATCAGGAGGCCGCCGACCCAGCCGCGCATGTAACCCGCGGTGACCCCGACGAAGAGGCCGATGGCGACCGCGATACCGTTGGCGACGAGGCCGATGATCAGCGAGGTGCGGGCGCCGTAGAGCAGGCGCGAAAGCAGGTCGCGGCCGAGCGTGTCCGTGCCGAGCACGAACTGCTCGCCGGGCGGCATGGGCGCGCCCTCCAGCGTCAGGCCGTCGAACATCTGGTTGTCGGGCGCATAGGGCGCCAGCCACGGCGCGGCGATGGCCGCGACGACGACGGCAAGAACGATGACGAGACCGAAAACCGCGGCGGGCTGGCGGCACAATTCCTTCAGCACCCGCATCAACCGACCTCGCGCAGGGTTTCGGAGCCGCCGAGGAAAAAGGCGGCAAGCTGTTCGATGGGCATGCGGCGGCGCATGGCGCAGTCACGCAGGATCGCATAGGCGCGTTCCTCGTCGACATGCCGCTCGCCGGCAAGGCGCGTGACCGCGGCAAAGACGAGCGGCCGCAGCTTCAGCCGCTCCTCGAGGTGGGCGATACGGCGACGCGCTTCCACCCGTTCCGCATGGATCGAGACGGCGAGCACCAGCGCGGGATAGACGGCGGAGGCGGCGACCGGCTTCGGGATGATCGCGCCGGCGCCGTGGCGCAGCGCAAAGGAGATGCGGCCCGGCGCTTCCGAGCCGAGCAGCGCGACGACCGGGCAGGCCGGCGCCGCATCGGAAAAGGGCAGGAGTTCGTCCCAGCCCCGGTCGGCATCGATCAGCACGAGATCGGGCAGGTCGGTGGCGGCAAGCGGCGTCCACTGAAGGGAAACCGAAATGCCGAGCAGGCCGAGCTGGCGGCGTAGGCGATCCGTGTTGCCGTCCTCTTCGCTGAGGACGACCGCGCGCCAGCCGGTGAAATTCGGGGTCCTCGTCGTCATGACACGACCCTCAGACGCGGCGCGGGCCGGATTGCGGCGCCGGTCAGATAGGGGTCTGCGGCCAGCGCGGGCGCAGAGGCGATGACATCGAAGCCGCAGCGGTCGTTGATGCGGCCGAGCAGGAAGGGAAGCGCGGCATGGTTGGTCGCCGCATCCACCCGCATGGCGCCGAAGAGCGATGGCCAGTCGCGCGCCAAAACCTCGCCGCGCACGCGCTCCGGCGCGTCCGAACCGGCCGCCTCGATCGAGGCGATGCAGAGGCTGACCGCGGTATAAGCGCTGGCGAAGAGGCTGGAGACGATGCGCTCGCCGCCGCTCCATGCCGCAAGCCGCGCCTTGAAGGCGTGGTTGTCCGGCGTGTCGAGCGTGTCGAAATAGGAGGCGGCGCAGAGCTGGCCGAGGGCAGCACCCTCGCCGATATCGCCGAGTTCGCATTCCTGCAGGTCGCAGCTCGCAACCGGGCAGTTTTCCGGCAGGAAGGCGGGGTCGCTCTCGCCGAGTTGACGCATCGCAGCAAGGAAGGCGTAGCTCGACGGCCCGACGAGATTGTTCAGCACGAAGCTCGGCCGCTTGTCCGCGATGTCGGCGACGATGCGCTCGACGGCGGTCTCCTCCAGCGGCAGGTAGCGTTCGCCGAGCACCGTGCCGCCGGCATTGTGGATGAGTTCGCGCGCCAGCCGGTTCATCTCCCAGCCCCAGACATAGTTGGCGCCGACGAGATAGGGCCGCGCGCCGTGGCGGGGCAGAAGGTAGTCGAAAAGCGGGATCAGGTGCTGGTTGGGGCAGCCGCCGATATAGATGACGTTCTCGTTTGCCTCGAAACCTTCATAGGGGCACATGTACCACAGCAGCCCGTCATGTTTCTCGACGAGCGGAATGACCTCCTTGCGCGCCGAGGAGGTGATGGTGCCGATGATGTGCCGGCAGCCATGGTCGCGGATGAGGCTGCGCGCGCCCTCCAGATAGGCAGCAAGGTCCGCGCGCGGATCGAAGAAGACCGGCTCGATCTGCAGGCCGCCGCGGGCGCGGTAGTCGTGAAAGGCGAATTCGGCCCCCGCACGTGCATCCCGCCCCATCGCCCCATAGGGGCCGGAGGTCGAATAGAGGATGCCGATCTTCACGCTTTCCTGCATCAGCCACCAATACGAAAAGCCCACAGCGGAAAGCCCCGGAGACCGGGCCGCTGTGGGCGCTATTGCCCTTCGACAAACAAAGTCATGTGAGAACGCCGGGCGAAGTCGGCCCAGGAGTTGAAAGCGATTGAAATACGGACGCTCCACCTTTGTCAAGCATCCCGCATGCGGGCGGGAAGCGGGATGGGCGATGGCGAGGGCCGGGCTCTCGACGCGTGGCGGCCGTGGTCGGATTTCTCTCCATTCGCGGCTGCGTATTTGCTAGGGTGGTGCGATCTTCGATTTGCTGCGCAAAGGCGCAGTGTGGCCAACCGCGATCGATCCTGACGAGTTTGAATGCTTGATGTCGACTCCTATCTGCTGAGAGCCTTCCTCGCCGTTGCCGAGATCGGGACGGTCAGCGGAGCCGCGGCGTCGCTCAACCGGACACAGGCGGCCGTCAGCATGCAGCTTCGCAAGCTGGAGGACCTCGTCGGCGTCCGGCTGTTCTCGCGCTCGCAGAAGGGGCTTTCACTGACCGCCCAGGGGCAGATCATGCTGCCCTATGCCCGCGAGATCGTTCGGCTCGGTGACGAAGCCGGCAAGAGGCTGAGCGGAAAAATCATCCGGGACCGCATCCGCCTCGGCGTGGTGGAAGATTTCGCGGCCGGCCACCTCATCCAGATCCTGCGCAATTTCCGCGACCAGAACCCCGACATCGAGATCGACATCATCATCGAGCCCAACCGGCGGCTTGCCGCGCTTTTCGATGACGGCGTGCTCGATCTGGCGGTGTGCGACGTGAACTGTCTGCCGCGAAAACCGGCTTTGGTCTGGACCGAATACATGATGTGGACGGTCCGGTCCGATTTCGTCGTCGATGCGGAAAAGCCGCTGCCCATCATCATGTTCGAGGAAGGGTGTCCCTGGACGATCCCGGTGACGGGCGCCCTGTCGCAACGGGGCATCAAGTGGAAGACGGCCTGCGTCGCCTCCACGCTCGTCGCCGTGGCGACGGCGGTGCGTGTCGGCATCGGCATCGCGCCGATGATCGCCAACACGCAGCCGGAAGGGTGTCGAACGCTGGACAAATCCTCGGACCTGCCCGGCCCGGTGCGCATCGAGATCGGCCTCTACAATCAACCGGACATGGCGGAGGGCGCCCGCTATCTCGTTGACTTCATTGCGCGGCATGCCGCGATGCTGCCCGCCTAGAGCGTTGCGCCACCCCGCTGCTCCGGATGATCCGGGAGCGGACCGCGCCTGGGGCGCCCGCATCCGGCTATCACGTTTCCTTATATACGCCTCCGAATTTTCGGGCTTCCGCGCCTTGCATTCGCTGCCAATGATACAAGCCACAGAACGACGCCGGGGAGGGCGCGTTCCTGCGCCGACCGGGCCTGCGGGCACGGCGGGAGGGCTCAAAGGGAGGAAGATCATGAAAATCACACGCAAGCTGACATCCGTGCTCGCCATTGCGGTTGCCGCCGTCGGTGTCTTCGCCGGCGCTGCCTCGGCGGATGCGCTCGAGGACATCAAGAGCGGAGGAACGATCGATGTCGGTATCTTCTCCGACTTCCCGCCGTTTTCCTCCGCCAGCGCCGACATGAGCATCAAGGGCTACGATGTCGATGTCGCGCAGAAGATCGCCGATGCGCTCGGCGTGAAGCTCAACCTGGTGGGGATCACCGGCCAGAACCGCATCGCCTATCTCAACGACGACCGCGTCGATATCCTGATGAGCGTCGGCTACTCCAAGGAGCGGGCGGAAGCGATCGATTTTGCCGCGGCTTATGCGCCTTACTACATCGCCGTCAT
Organism: Roseateles sp. XES5; assembly: GCF_020535545.1. Taxonomy (NCBI): domain Bacteria; kingdom Pseudomonadati; phylum Pseudomonadota; class Betaproteobacteria; order Burkholderiales; family Sphaerotilaceae; genus Roseateles; species Roseateles sp. XES5. Next base: position 259,255 of record NZ_CP084754.1, on the reverse strand, counting down.
CGGCCCGGCCGACCTGAAGGTCGCCGGCAAGGAAGACCTCGCCGACAAGACGATCGCCGTCAACCGCGGCACGCTCGAGGATACCTCGCTGACCGAGGCGGCCCCCGCTTCGGCCACGATCCAGCGCTTCGAGAACTACAATGCGGTGATCCAGGCCTTCATTTCCGGCCAGACCCAGTTGATGGTCGTCGGCAACGACGTCGGCGCGCAGGTGCTCGCCCGTCAGGACCAGTTGAAGCCCGAGCAGAAGTTCCAGCTTCTGACCTCGCCGTCGCACATTGCCGTGCGCAAGGGCGAGGAGGGGCTGAAAAAGGCGGTCGACGAAGCCATCGCCAAGATGGTGAGCGACGGCACGCTCGATACGAGCTCCAAGGAATGGCTCAAGACGCCGCTCAATCCCGATAACCTGAAGGACTGACGCGACCTTTCGCACGTATCGGCTTTGAGGGGCGCGCCATGAAATACGCTCTGGATTTCACCTGGCTCTGGGGGAGCCTCGGGGCCTTGGCTTCGGGTGCGGCGATGACGCTGCTGCTCATTGCCTGCACCACGGTCTTCGGCCTGACGATCAGCATTCTCGGCGCCGCCGCGCGCCGGGGACGCTATCTCTGGCTGCGCAAGCTGGTGGGCGCCTATGTGGAAATCATCCGCAACACGCCCTTCCTCGTGCAGCTCTTCTTCATCTTCTTCGGGCTGCCGAGCATTGGCGTGCGACTGGATCCGATGGTCGCGGCGATCCTCGCCATGACCCTCAACATGGCCGCCTATACGATCGAAGTGGTCGGCGCGGGTCTCGATGCGGTGCCGAAGGGGCAGAGGGAGGCGGCGACGGCGCTCGGCATGCGACCCCGGCTCGCCTTCCTCAAGGTCGTCCTGCCGCAGGCGCTGGCCATCATCTATCCCGCGCTGACCAGCCAGATCATCATCATGATGCTGGAATCGGCCGTCGTCTCGCAGATTTCGGTGCGGGAACTCGCCCAGGAGGCCGATCTGCTCCAGGCGCGCACGTTCCGCTCCTTCGAGACCTATCTGGTCGTGACCTTCATCTATCTCGCTTTGTCGGCCGCGGTTCGCCGTGGAATGATCCTGTTCGGACGGCGCGTGCTGGGAGCCGGCGTAAAATGATCGAGTTCACCTTCTGGGATATCCTGCGCAACCTGCTGTTCGCCACGCGCTGGACGGTGCTGCTGTCGGCGGCGGCTTTCGCCGGCGGGGCGGCCGTGGGGGTCGCGATCCTGTTCGCGCGCATTTCCAAGGCGTCCTGGGCGCGGCGGTTCGGCGCGGGCTATATCGCGCTCTTCCAGGGCACGCCGCTGCTGCTGCAGCTCTTCCTGATCTTCTTCGGCGCGCCGGTGCTGGGCCTGCGCATCGAGCCGTGGACGGCGGCCGTCTTCGGGCTCACCTTCTATGCCAGCGCCTATCTTGCCGAAATCTGGCGCGCCGGGGTCGAAGCGCTGCCGCGCGGGCAATCGGAGGCCGCATCGAGCCTCGGCCTGCACCGGTTGCAGGAACTGCGCCTCGTCATCCTGCCGCAGGCCTTCCGCATCACGCGCGCGCCCGTCGTCGGCTTCCTGGTGCAGCTCATCAAGAGCACGGCGCTCGCTTCCATTCTCGGCTTCGAGGAGCTGCTGAAGACGGCGAACGCGATCAACAACGCCACCTTCGAACCGTTCAAGGTCTATGGCCTTGTCGCGGTTATCTTTTTCCTGCTGTGCTATCCGCTGACTCAATATGCGCGGATGCTCGAGGGAAAGGCTGCCCTTCGCTGAGGGCGGGGCGGACGGACGGAACAGGGAGAGGAACAAACAATGGCTAACCAGGCCCAGGCGCAAAAGATGACGGTCTCCGCGACGGATGTCGCCGTCGAGATCGTCAACATGAACAAGTGGTACGGCGAATTCCACGTGCTGCGCGACGTCAATCTGAAGGTCATGAAGGGCGAGCGCATCGTCATCGCCGGTCCGTCGGGCTCCGGCAAGTCGACGATGATCCGCTGCATCAACCGCCTCGAGGAGCACCAGAAGGGCCAGATCGTCGTCGACGGCATCGAGCTGACCAACGACCTGAAGAAGATCGACGAAGTGCGCCGCGAAGTCGGCATGGTGTTCCAGCACTTCAACCTCTTCCCGCATCTGACGATCCTGGAAAACTGCACGCTCGCGCCGATCTGGGTGCGCAAGATGCCGAAGAAGGACGCCGAGGAAGTGGCGATGCACTATCTCAAGCGCGTCAAGATCCCCGAGCAGGCGCACAAATATCCGGGCCAGCTCTCGGGCGGCCAGCAGCAGCGCGTGGCGATCGCCCGCTCGCTGTGCATGAAGCCGAAGATCATGCTGTTCGACGAGCCGACCTCGGCGCTCGATCCGGAAATGGTCAAGGAAGTGCTCGACACCATGGTGTCGCTGGCCGAGGAAGGAATGACCATGCTGTGCGTGACGCACGAAATGGGCTTTGCACGCCAGGTCGCCAACCGCGTCATCTTCATGGACCAGGGCCAGATCGTCGAACAGAACTCGCCGGCCGAGTTCTTCGACAATCCGCAGCACGAGCGCACCAGGCTCTTCCTCAGCCAGATCCTGCATTGAACGAAACATGAGACCCACGCCCGTCAAGGCGTACAAAGGCGATAAAACATGGCAGACACCCGTCTTACGACCGGCGAGTACCTCGTCCGACTTCTGGAATCCTACGGCGTCGAATTGATCTTTGGCATCCCCGGTGTCCACACGGTCGAGCTCTATCGCGGCCTTCCGGCCACGAAGATCCGCCACGTCACGCCGCGCCACGAACAGGGCGCCGGCTTCATGGCCGACGGCTATGCGCGCGTGAGCGGAAAGCCGGGTGTCTGCTTCATCGTCACCGGCCCCGGCATGACCAACATCGCCACCGCCATGGGCCAGGCCTATGCCGATTCCGTGCCGATGCTGGTCATCTCCGCGGTCAATGCCCGCGATCAGCTCGCCATGGGGCAGGGACGGCTGCATGAACTTCCCTCCCAGCGCAACCTCGTGGCGGGCGTCGCCGCCTTCAGCCACACGCTGCTCGATCCCGCGCAACTGCCCGAGGTGATGGCCCGCGCCTTCACCGTGTTCAACTCGGCCCGCCCGCGTCCCGTCCATATCGAAATCCCGCTCGACGTCATCGTCGCCGAGGCCGGACATCTTTCCGCCGAGGCCTGGCCGCTGCCCGGCCGTGCCGCGGCCGATCCCGCCGCCATCGCGAAGGCTGCCGCCATCCTCAAGGGGGCGAAGCGCCCGATGATCGTCGCCGGTGGCGGGGCCGCCGATGCCGCCGCGGAGATTACGGCCATCGCCGAAAAGCTCGATGCGCCCGTCTTCATGACCATCAACGGCCGCGGCATCCTCAAGCCCGGCCATGCCCTGACCATGACGGGCAATCTCGCCATGCCGCCGCTGCTCGACGAACTTGCCGCCAGCGACGCCATCCTTGCCATCGGTACGGAGTTCGGCGAGACGGAAATGTATCCCGAGCCCAAGCCGCTTGCCTTCGGCGGCCCGTTGATCCGCATCGACATCGACCCGGCGCAGATCGTCACCGGCCTTCGCTGCGACGTGCCGATCGCCGCCGATGCGAAGCTTGCGGCAACGAGCCTCAACGCCGCCCTCGGCGATGCCCGGAAAGTCGGCGATGGAGCAGCGCGTGCCAGGGCGGTGCGCGAGAAGGTGGCGGCCGGTCTCTGGCCGGCCTGCCGCACCCATGGCAGGCTGATGGAGATCGTCACGCGGGCGCTGCCCGATGCGACGGTGGCGGGCGACCAGACCGAGCCGGTCTATGCGGTCAACCAGATCTATCAGGCGCCGCAGGTGCGGTCGTTCTTCAACTCCTCGACCGGCTACGGCACGCTCGGCTACGGCCTGCCGGCAGCCTTCGGCGCGAAACTCGGCGCGCCCGCCCGTCCGTCGGTCTGCCTCATCGGCGACGGCGGGCTGCAGTTCTCGGTGCAGGAACTGGCAAGCGCGGTGGAAGCCGGCATCGCGACGGCGGTGATCGTCTGGAACAACACGAGCTACGGCGAGATCAAGGCGTTCATGGCCGAGCGGGACATTCCGCAGATCGGCGTCGACATCTTCACGCCCGACTTCGTGGGTCTTGCCAGGGCGCTCGGCTGCGAGGCCTCGCGTCCCGCCTCGCTTGCCGAACTCGAAAACGAACTGACGGCATCCGCCACCCGAAACGTCCCAACCGTGATCGAAATCAAGGCCGGCTCGCCGTTGGCCGCAATTCTCGAGGGATAAAGCCGGAGGCTCCTGTCGAGCCTCCGGCTTCGGAGAGTGCTTCGGTACGGTCAGTATCTGTCGTGCAGCTTCACCCAGCTCATGGTGCCGTCCTCGTTGCGGCCCTTGGGGGTAAGGTCCAGCCAGTTGAACGCGCCCATCAGCAGTTCGGTGCCGCGGTGATAGGTCGAGTAGGTGTGGAAGATATCGCCCCTGTCGTCCTTGGCGAAGACGCTGAGGCCGAACATATCCGGGGAGGTGCGGATCGGGGTCAGTCCGTAATTGTAGCGCGCGCGCCCGGCGGCGCGGTCCTCCTCGGTGAAGGACACCGCGAAATCATAGTTGAAGGCGCGGTCGCCGGACGAAACCCATGGGAACGTCCAGCCCATGCGCCGCTTGACGTCCTCGATCCGCTGGATGGGGGCGCGCGACACGGCGGCGAAGGCGAGGTCCGCCTGCTCGAAATGCTGCCGGGCGGAATCGGCATGATCGACCGTGAACGAGCAGCCCGGGCAGATGTGTTCCGAGCCCGGCGTCAGCATGAAGTGATAGATGGCGAGCTGGCTGCGATCGCCGAACAGATCGGCCAACGTGCATTCGCCCTCCGGCCCGTCGAAAACATAGGGCTTGTCGACCTTGACCCAGGGCATCTGCCGGCGCTCGGCGCGCAGCGCGTCGAGCTGGTGGGTCATGGCGCGCTCCTTGGCGAACAGCGCCTTGCGTGCAGCGAGCCATTCGTCGCGCGAAACGATTGTGTGTTCCATGGTCAGTCTCCTTCGGTTTGCCTTTGAAAGGGATGAGCCGCCGCATCGCGGCGGGAAACGAGCTTCAGCCACGGAGGAAGATGAAAGAGGCCCATCAGCAGGTACATCCAGGCCATGCCGTCCAGGGGAAGCGTACCGGAGCCCGACGCGCAGATCGTCATGGAGCCGCTCACGGCCCATGCCATGACGGCGAAGGTCGGCGCGGCCGCGAGGGCCAGCCAGCCGCCGGCACCACAGGCCTGTCCATCGTTGTTTCCGAGAAAGGTCGTCATTTCTGCGTTCCCGATCATCCTGGCCGCTTCCGGCCGTTGCAAAGCCAAGCTAGATCGGAAGCGGCAAAGCGCGGGAGTGACAAATGTGACGGGATTCCACTGTCCCGTCAGGGGCGAGACATTGGCCTGTCGCTGTCAGCCATGATGGTTCGCCTCGGATCTCCATGCTAGGCATGCAGCGAAACAGCCCACGCATAAGAGGGAGCCGACCGCATGAAGTGCCTTCGCATCTATGCCACTGCGGATGGCGAGTCACATTTCGATGAAATCGACTTGCCGACAACGAAGAGGGCCGTCCATCCTGACGCCGTGCCCTTCGACGTTACGGCGAGCTACCCGGCGTCCCGCGTTCGCATAACCCACATTCCAGCCGGCATGCGTGAAGTTGCCTGGCATACCGTGCCGGAGCCCGTGCTGACGGTCAGGCTGGATGGTGCGGTGGAATATGAGGCGAGCGATGGGGAGGTCCGCCAGGTTCCGGCGGGCAGCTTCGTGCTGGTCGAGGACACGCATGGCAAAGGCCATCTGTCGCGTCATTCGCCGCAGGCGCAAACCGTTATCTGGATCTCGCTTCCGAATGGTCTGGAGGCGCCGTCGGCATAACGCGGCGGCCGGCTGTAAATTCCACCCAGAAGCAGGCGCGTCAGATCCCGGATCCGTCCAGCTGTTCGGCGTCTTCGCCTTCCCAGGGGGAAGGGGCGGAGGCGCGGTTGAGATTGGCCGAGGGCATCGGCATCCAACACTTCAGCTCTGGTTCGGCATACTCGATGATGCAGCCGGGAGCGGAATCGGAGGCGCGCCAGCCTTCGGCGCCGAAGCGGTCGCCGTGCGACCAGAAGGCGACATCGACTTCCGCCGGCCCCTGTTCGGACGGTCGGACCGTGATGAGGATCCGGCTACCGTCTTTCGGTGCGCTTGCCATATGGCGCCACCGGTCTGGCTCGTTCATCGCGTTCTCCTCCTGCCTTGTCGTGAACAGAAGTTTCGCCCCGCCACCGGCGCCGGTCAACCCAAACTTTGCACAGTCACCCTCTTTCGATCGGCATGGCCGCAGGTTGGTTTTTGGGAAGGTCGGCGGCATTCGTGCAGGGACGAATGCCGCCGATCCATCGATGGGAAACCGGTATCAGAACATCGTGTTCTCGTTGGCGGCCTGTTCGGGGACGTCCTGGATCACGTCCCAGTGTTCGACGATCTTGCCATCGGTGACGCGGAAGATATCGACGACGGCCTGACCGCGATCCTCTGCGCCATTGGTCGACTGGACATGGATCCAGACGAGGTCGCCATCCGTGGCGCTACGCACGATGCGCGCCCTGGAATCGGGATTGTCCTTGAAGAAGCCGGTGAAGAACGACACGAACGGCGTCTTGCCGTCGGGAACCTGCGGGTTGTGCTGCTTGTAGTCGTCCGCGACCACGGCGGCCGCCTTCTCCGTCTCGTGCTTGTTGAAGAAGAGATCGTAGAACTCGACGACGAGCTTGCGATTGGCTTCCTCCTGCGTAAGGTCGCGCGGCGCAGACTGGGCGAAGGCGGGCAGGGCGGCCGCAGCCACGAGCAGCGCGGCGGGGAAGAGCGTTTTCAGAAAGGGCTTCATGGGCGTTTCTCCTTTGCGTTGGGACAGCCGCCGGGACTGAAGCGTTTCCGGACAGGCGCCGGGCGGTCGATTTCCGTGACGCGAGCCATGCGGGACGCTCCTTGGCGTGAACTGCGATGTGGTCTAAAATGTAGACCTAGACGCTAGCTATGGCAGCCGAGTGCCGTCCGCAAGAAGTCATCTTTCGGTGATCTGGTCACAGCGCGATGACCTTGAGCAGTATTGGAGTGACCGGATTGAAAGCAGAACCAGCCCTGAGCGACCCCTTCGTCTTCGACCAGCCGTGCCCCATCCGCGACGTGCTGGACCGGATCGGCGATCAATGGAGCCTCCTGGTTCTCGAGGCGCTGGAGCACGGCCTCAAGCGCTTCAATGAACTCCTGCGCGAGATCGGCGACATTTCGAAACAGATGCTGTCGAGAACGCTGCGGCGGCTGGAGCAGGACGGCTTCGTCACCCGCCGCGTCTATCCGGAAGTGCCGCCGCGCGTCGAATATGCGCTGACCGACCTCGGGCGCTCCTTTCTCGTGCCCATGAAGGTGCTCGTCGGCTGGGCCGACGACAACCACCGCACCATCGTCGAGGCGCGCAAGCATTACGACGATCAGGCCGGTGCATCGTGACAGGCACTTGAAACCCGGCGGTTCAGCCGATATCCGACCGCGATGATGTCAAACACCGAACCATCGACAGGTCGATCAGTATGGAACCCGATTTTCTCGTAACGCATTCCGGCGGTTTCCACGCGGACGAACTGTTGTCCAGCGTGATCCTGACACGCCTTTTCCCCGCGGCCCGTCTCGTGCGCAGCCGCGCGCCGGAATGGATCACGCCCGGCGCCGACAGGGTCATCTATGACGTCGGCGGCGCCTATGACCCGGTGGCCGGGATTTTCGACCATCATCAGCGCGGCGCGCCGCTGCGCGACGATGGCCAGCCGTTCAGCTCGTTCGGGCTGATCTGGCGCCAGTTCGGCCGGGATTATCTCAATGCTCTCGATGTCCCCGCCTCGGATACGGAAGCCCTGCATGCGCGTTTCGATCTCGATTTCGTGCTGCCGGTCGACCTGATGGACAATGGCGCCCTGAGCCCGTCGGCGGCCGGCGCCCTTGCCAAGGTGACCCTGCCGGTTCTGCTGGAGACGCTGAAGCCCGTCTTCGACGACCGGGCGCCGGATGCCGACGATCGGGCGTTCCACAATGCGCTTGCCATCGCGCGCAGTTTCGTCGAGGCGACGATACACCAGGGCGCGGCGAAGCTGCGGGCCGAGTCCATCGTGCTGCAGGCCATCGCCGCGGCAGGAGAAGGGCAGGTGCTGGAGCTTCCCATGGGCATGCCGTTCCGGCCGGCCATCGTGAAGGCGGGCGCCGACCACCTCCTGTTCGTCGTCCACCCGCGAGATACGGACTGGTGCCTGACGGGTATCCGGCGGTCGAGCGACGGGTTCGAACTGCGCGCGGATCTGCCGGCGGCCTGGGCGGGGCTGACCGGAGACGCGCTTGCGGCGGCCTGCGGTGTCGCGGGTGCAACCTTCTGCCACAACGGCCGCTTCATCGCCGCGGCAAAAACGCGGGAAGCCGCGCTGGAAATGGCGCGGATCGCGGTTGCGCAAGCGGCAAATGCTGTCTCGGTATAACCCAGAGTATCTACACTTCGATAGCCCATGGCCGCACGCTGTGCACATGCGGCCATGGGATGCTCACCTTTAGTGCTGCGGCGCCGGCATGCCCTCGGGTTCGCCGGCCATCGTCGAGCGGCCGTGCTGGATGAGCGGCCGGTTGCCGGTCAGGGCGCGCAGCAGCACGTAGAAGACCGGGGTCAGGAAGAGGCCGAAGGCCGTCACGCCGATCATGCCGGCGAACACCGCCACCCCCATGGCCGAGCGCATCTCGGCGCCGGCACCGCTGGCCAGCACCAGGGGCAGCACGCCCATGATGAAGGCCATGGAGGTCATCAGGATGGGGCGCAGGCGCAGGCGGGCGGCCTCGATCGCGGCCTCCAGCGGCGTGCGTCCGGCGAACTCCAGCTCGCGGGCGAACTCGACGATCAGGATGGCGTTCTTCGCCGAGAGCCCCACCAGCACCATCAGGCCGATCTGGGTGAAGACATTGTTGTCCCCGCCCGAGAGCCAGACGCCGGTCATGGCGGAGAGCAGGCCCATGGGCACGATCAGCAGGATGGCCAGGGGCAGGGTCAGGCTTTCGTACTGCGCGGCCAGCACCAGGAAGACCAGCAGGATGGCCAGCGGGAAGATCCACAGCGCGGAGTTGCCGGCCAGGATCTCCTGGTAGGTCAGCTCGGTCCACTCGTAGCTGATGCCGGGCGGCAGGGTCTCGGCGGCAATGCGCTTGATCGCGTCCTGCGCCTGGCCCGAGCTATAGCCCGGGGCCGGGCCGCCGTTGATGTCGGCGGACAGGAAGCCGTTGTAGCGCATGGCACGCTCGGGGCCCACCGAGTGCTCGATCTTCATCAGGGCCGACAGGGGCACCATCTCGCCGCTGCTGGAGCGCACCTTGAGCTGGCCCACGTCCTCGGGGCGGGCGCGGTACGCGGCGTCCGCCTGCACCCGCACGCTGTAGGTGCGACCGAACTTGTTGAAGTCGTTCACATACAGGCTGCCCAGATAGATCTGCATGGTGTCGAACACATCGGTCACCGCCACGCCCAGCTGGCGCGCCTTGGTGCGGTCGATGTCGGCATAGAGCTGGGGCACATTGACCTGGTAGCTGGTGAACATGCCGGCCAGCTCCTTGGTTTGATAAGCCTTGGCCATGAAGGCCTTGACCGCCTGATCCAGCGCCTCGTAGCCCAGGCCGCCGCGGTCTTCCAGCTGCAGCTTGAAACCGCCGGTGGTGCCCAGGCCCTGCACGGGCGGGGGCGGGAAGATCACCACGAAGGCATCCTCGATCTGGCCGTACTGCGCGTTCAGGCTGCCCGCAATCTCGCCGGCCGACAGGCCCTTGCCCTTGCGCTCCTCGAAGGGCTTGAGGGTCGCGAACACGATGCCGGAGTTGGAGCTGTTGGTAAAGCCGTTGATCGACAAGCCCGGGAAGGCCACGGCGTGTTCGACGCCGGGGGTCTTGAGGGTGATGTCGTTCATGCGGCGGATCACGTCCTCGGTGCGATCCAGGGTGGCGCCATCGGGCAGCTGGGCGAAGCCGATCAGGTACTGCTTGTCCTGCGCCGGCACAAAGCCGCCGGGCACGGCCTTGAACAGGCCCAGGGTCAGCACGATCAGGCCGGCATAGATCAGCAGCGAAGGCGTCTTGCGGCGGATGGCGTGCTGCACGCCACGGCCATAGGACTCCGAGCCGCGCTTGAAGACGCGGTTGAAGGCGCCGAAGAAGCGGCCGAAGACCTTGTCCATGCCGCGGGTCAGCGCGTCCTTGGGCGCGTCATGGCCCTTGAGCAGCATGGCGGCCAGGGCGGGCGACAGGGTCAGCGAGTTGATGGCCGAGATCACGGTCGAGATCGCGATGGTCAGCGCAAACTGGCGGTAGAACTGGCCCGTGAGGCCGGTGATGAAGGCCAGGGGCACGAAGACCGCGACCAGCACCAGGGCGATGGCGATGATGGGGCCTGACACCTCGCGCATGGCGCGGTAGGTGGCGTCGCGCGGGCTCAGGCCGGCCTCGATATTGCGCTCCACGTTCTCGACCACCACGATGGCGTCATCCACCACGATGCCGATGGCCAGCACCAGGCCGAACAGGCTCAGGGCATTGATCGAGAAGCCGAACACATGCATCACCGCGAAGGTGCCCACCACCGAGACCGGCACGGCCAGCAGCGGGATGATGGAGGCGCGCCAGGTCTGCAGGAACAGGATCACGACCAGCACGACCAGGGCGATGGCTTCCAGCAGGGTGTGCACCACCGATTCGATGGAGGCGCGCACGAACTGCGTGGGGTCGTAGACGATGCTGTAGTCCACGCCCTCGGGCATGCGCTGCTTGATCTCGGCCATGGTGGCGCGCACCTGGTTGGAGATCTCGATGGCATTGGAGCCCGGCGCCGCGAAGATGGGCACGGCCACGGCGTCCTTGTTGTCCAAGAGCGAGCGCAGCGCATAGCCGGAGGCGCCCAGTTCCAGGCGGCCGAGATCGCGCAGACGGGTCACGGCACCGCCGTTCTCGGTCTTGACGATGATGTCGCCGAATTCCTCCTCGTTCTGCAGGCGGCCCTGGGCGTTCACCGAGAGCTGCAGGTCAATGCCCGGCAGACCCGGCGAGGCGCCGACCACGCCGGCCGCGGCCTGGATGTTCTGGCTGCGGATGGCGGCCACCACATCGCTGGCCGAGAGGCCGTGCTGCGCGACCTTCTGCGGGTCCAGCCAGACGCGCATGGCGTAGTCGCCCGATCCGAAGAGCTGCACATCACCCACGCCCTGCAGGCGCGCCAGCCGGTCCTTGACATTGAGCACCGCGTAGTTGCGCAGATAGGTCATGTCGTAGCGGCCATTGGGCGACAAGAGGTGCACGACCATGGTCAGGTCGGGCGAGCTCTTGATGGTGGTCACGCCCAGGCGCTTGACCTCCTCGGGCAGGCGCGGCTCGGCCTGGCTGACGCGGTTCTGCACCAGCTGCTGGGCCTTGTCGGGGTCGGTGCCCAGCTTGAAGGTGACGGTCAGGGTCATCAGGCCGTCGGTCGTGGCCTGGCTGCCCATATAGAGCATGCCCTCGACGCCGTTGATCGCTTCTTCCAGCGGCGTGGCCACGGTTTCGGCGATCACCTTGGGGTTGGCGCCGGGATAGTTGGCGCGCACCACCACCTGCGGCGGCACGACCTCGGGGTATTCCGAGATCGGCAGGCCGCGCACCGCGATCAATCCAGCCAGCACCATCAGGATGGAGATGACGCCGGCAAAGATCGGGCGGTCGATGAAGAAACGGGAAATATTCATGTCGGTGCCCTCTCCATAGGGACGAACGGGCCCACCCGGCGGGCAAGGCTCCGCCGGCGGGGTAGGATTTCTTCTGTTGATAGGGGCGGGACGCCAAAGGCGCCCCGCCGTCCTCCGCTATTTCACGGAGGCGACGCTTTCCTGCTCCTGCGGATCCACCACCACGCCGGGGCGGACGCGCTGCAGGCCGTTGACGACCACCTTGTCGCCATCGGCAAGCCCGCTTTCGACGATACGCTCGCCGTTCGAGAGGCTGCCGAGCACGATCGGCCGGTAGGTGACCTTGTTGTCCTTGTCGACGACGAAGACGAACTTCTTGTCCTGGTCGGTGCCGACCGCCTTCTCGCTGACGAGGATCTTGCTTTCGGCCTTCGGCTCGCCCATGCGGATGCGCACGAACTGGCCGGGGATCAGCCGGCCGCCCGGATTGTCGAAGACGGCGCGCACCGTGACCGTGCCGCTCGCCGCATCCACCTCGTTGCCGATGAGCTGGAGCTTGCCGCGGATGGGCGTGCCCTCGTCGGCGAGCGTCCCGATCTCCACGGGGATCTGTTCGATCGGCTGAAGCGCGCCGCCCGAGACCGGCAGCGCGGCGAGAGCGGCCGCGACCGTTTCCTCGCTGACATTGAAGCCGGCATAGATCGGATCGACGGAAACGAGCGTCGTCAGGGCGGGGGAGGCCGAGCCGCCGGCGACGAGGTTGCCGGTGGTGATCTCCACCTTGCCGACGCGGCCGGCGACCGGGGCGCGCACCTTCGTGTAGCTGAGCTCGAGTTCGGCGGCGTCGAGCGTCGCCTGTGCCGTCTTGAGGCTGGCTTCGGCCTCGGCCAGCGCGTTCTGGCGCTGGTCGACGTCGCTTTGCGAGATGCTGTTGCTCTGGGCGAGGCGCTGGCCCCGCTCAAGCTGTGTTTTCGCGAGTTTCACCCGGGCCTCGGCCGAGGCGTACTGGCCTTCGGCCTGCGTCACCGCTGCCTTGAAGGGTTCGGGGTCCAGCGTGAACAGCAGGTCGCCCGCCTCCACCAGCGCGCCCTCGCGGAAGTCGACGGACTGGATGGCGCCGGCGACGCGCGAGCGGATCTGCACGCGGTCGATCGCCTCCAGTCGGCCGGAAAATTCCTGCCAGGTGACGACGTCGCGGTTTTCCACGACGGCGACCGTGACCGGCACTGCCGGCACGTCGGCGGTCACCGTGGCCTCGGCCTTGGCGACATTGGCCGGCAGTTGGAACATCAGGGCTGCGGCGGAAACGGACACAGCCAGTCCCAGGCCGGTGCCCATGAGGGCCCAGCGTTTGCGCTTCGATAACATTGTCTTCTCCTGGTGGCGTCAGGCCACGCTATGCGTTGGTTCCAATAAAATCAGTGAATGCTAATGTTTTGAACGAAACCGGAAAACGCCTGGGCGAGACTGTCCGCCCAGGGCCCGGTTTCATCGGATGTCCCGCTGTAAATCATGGGCCAGCCTGTTCCTGCGGGAAGGACATGCTGCTGAACCGTGACGCCCGCCTCCTGAAGGCGGCCGGCATAACCGAGGGTCTCGTCGAGCAGGGGGTCGTCCGCCGCCGAGAAGACCAGCGCCGGCGCAAGGCCGGCAATGCGCGAACACAGGCACGGCGCTGCATAGGGATGGCAGACGCCGCCGCTGAGATAGTGGCTCCAGCCGTCCGTCCAGCGCTGACGCATGCCGATGGTGTCGGCCTTGCGAAAGGACGAACTTGCCATGAAGGGGTCGAGCAACGGCGAGAGCAGAACCTGGCCGTCCAGTTCGTCGGCAAAGTGATCGCGCGCCTTGAGGGCGACGCCGGCCGCGATGTTGCCGCCGGCCTCCTCGCCGCCGATGAGCAGCGGCGACTTGCGGTCGCCGAGCCCCGCGCGCTTCTTGGCGAGATAGGAAAAGATCGAGAAACCCACCTCCAGCGGTTTGGGGAAAACGCCGCCGCCGATTGCGTTGTAGTCGGGTACGGCGACGATGGCGCCGGTGCTGGCGATGCAGGCGGCGAGCGGGCAATGCACGAGGCCGGTCTGCGTGAAGGAACCGCCGTGGAAATAGAGCAGGACCGGCGCGCCCTTGGCGTAGTCGGCGCCCTGATAGACGCGCACCGGCACGGGGCCGATGGCCACCTTGTCGAACGTCATATCCTTGATTTCTACCGGCATCGATTTTGTCCTGTGGGCCGCTTGGAAATAAGCTGGTCCCTCACCATTTATATCGTCAGTCATTTTGCCCAGATAAGTGTGGTAAAACGGATTTCACTGTCCAGATTTTCGAACAATCATAGCTTCCAACGTGGGAATGTTCCATGGATCAGCTTTCTGCGATGCGCGCCTTCCTCCGGGTCGTGGAGACAGGCAGCTTCACCGGCGCCTCCGCCGCGCTCGGCATGCCCAAGGCGACGGTCAGCAACCTCATCCAGAATCTGGAAAGCCGCCTGCAGACCAAGCTCCTCAACCGCACCACCCGCCGCGTGATCGTGACGACGGACGGAGCGCTCTATTACGAGCGGGCGAACCAGATCGTCTCCGATCTCGACGAGCTGGACGGCAGCCTCTCCCATTCGCGCAACAATCCGGGCGGACGTCTGCGCGTGGAAATGGCCGGCGCCTTCGCCGATGTCCTCGTCATTCCCGAACTCGGCGACTTCCATGAGAAATACCCCGATATCCAGATCGATCTCGGCGTCGGCGACCGGACGGTGGATTATCTGGCGGAGAATGTCGACTGCGCGCTGCGCGGCGGCGCGCCGGGCAATGCCTCGCTGATCGCTCGCCGCGTCGGGGAGATGGGCCTCGTCGTCTGTGCGGCGCCCGCCTATATCCAGCGCTTCGGCATGCCGGGGCATCCGTCGGAGCTGGCCGCTGCCCATCATTGCGTGAACTACTTTCTCGCCCAGAACAACCGCATCATGGCCTTCGAGTTCAGGCGGGACGGCGAGGCGGTCGAGGTCGACAGCCGCTACATCGTCTCCGTCAACGATGCCCGCACCTATCTTGCCGCGGCCCTTGCCGGCCTCGGCGTCGCGCTGCTGCCCTGTTTCATGGCACGCGATGCGATCGCAGAGGGCACGCTCATCCCCGTCCTGCCCGACTGGGACGTCGAGCCCGTTCCACTCTACATCGTCTATCCACCCAACCGTCATCTCAGCAACAAGGTCCGCGTCTTCGTCGACTGGCTCGTCCGCCTGCTCGCGCGCACGGAACTGACGGCCCAGGCCCGGACGGTTGACAAAGGTGCTACTGGGTAGCAATTTTGCGAGAAAGGAGAGGGCCGATGAGCGTCAAGTCGTCGATATCGCTGACGGAGCAGCAGGATGCCTTTGCCCGGTCTCTGGTGGAGAGCGGGCGCTATTCGAGCCTGAGCTCGGTCCTCCAGCAAGGCCTGGAGCTGCTTCGCCAGAAGACCGAAACGGAGACGGCCGAGGCGGATTCGCTGCGCGAGCTGCTCCAGCGGCGGCTGAACGGCCCGACGCGATCGGCCGCGGACATGGAAGGCCGCGTCGAGGCTCTCATCGCACGCAAGAAGCGCGATGCCCGTCTGGACCCTTGAATATGTCGAGGCGGCCGAGCACGATTTCGCGCTGATCTTCGACCACCTGCTTAGCGCCTATCTCGACCTCGGCGACACGTTGGACGATGCCCTTGACCGTGCGGCCGAGCGGTTGCGCGACTTGCGCCGCCAAATCGACCGCTTGGTCGAGACGCCCCATATCGGCACCCTCAGACCCGACATCTATCCCGGTATCCGGTTCCTCCGACGGGACAAGGCGGCGATTTGGTTCCTGCCGGTCGAGGACCGTTCCACCATCGTCGTCGCGGCCGTCTTCTACGGCGCACAGGACCATATCAGGCACATGCTTGCACGCATGCTGACGGCCTAGCCAAGCGCCTCACACTTTCTCGGCGATAGCGAACTGAGCGGATCCATCGCTGGCACATGCGATGACGACGGGAGCATAGAGCTCCAGCCATTCGCTGTGGATGTGGGTGTTTCCGGCGATGTCGAGGCTGGCGGTCGCGATCCCGCCGTCCTGGTGGAATGCGACCGGCTCGCCGTTCACCGTCAGCCAGACGAGGGCAGCAGGGCAGCGGGCCTCGATGCTCAGGCGCTGGCGGCCGGGCGCAGTGGACGTGTCGGTGTTGGTGAGCGTGGCCTTGAGGGTCAGGCTGGGCGCTTCGGCAGGGGATGCTGTCACCGGGACCGGCAGCGCCGGCAGTTCGGGCGTGCGCGGCGGGGGTTGACGATAGGAACCGGTGCGCTCGAAGGCGCAGGCATGAGCGAGCAGCGCCGTGTCGTCCCAGGCCCGGCCGGCAAAGGTCAGGCCTGCCGGCATGGCGATGTCTGACAGCATGCCCATCGGCACGGTGACGGTCGGAATGCCGAGATGGCGGATGGCAAGGTTGCCATTGGCAACCCAGGTGCCGTTGCGCCAGGCAAGGGCGGCAGAGGCGGGGTTCACGTCGGCATCGGCCGGGCCGATGTCGGCAACCGCCGGGAAGATCACCGCATCGAGCCCGAGCCCATCCATCCATGCCTCGAAATCGACGCGCCGGGTCTCCTCCAGCCCTTGGAAGCCCTCGGCAAGACCGGGAATGTCCGTGAAGGCGGCTATGGGATGACGGCGCAGATGGTCGGGATAGTTGGCGATGCTGTCGTCGAAGCCGGCATAACGGTCCGGCAGGCTGCCCTTGGGGGCAGGGAAGATGCGCGCACCGTCGACATCGGCAAGCCGCCGCAGAGCGGGATAGCTATTGGCATCGAGGAAATCGTCCCAGGCCCAGGCGGAGAGATCGACGATCTCGCGGTGCAGGTAGTCCGGGCTGACGAGACCGCGCGTCGCGATGGTCGGTGCGCCGGGCCGATCGCCCTCGTAATTGCTGACGACGGGAAAGTCGGTGACCACGACCTCGGCGCCGGCCGCTTCCAGGGCGGCCCTGGCGGCCATGCAGAGCGCCACCATCGAGGCGCGCGTCTCGATGCGCTGGCCGGTCGATCCGCCGATGCCGACGCTCTCGCCGGTGCCGGCCTGCGGATCGGCATTGATATACATCGCCGGCAGGCCGAAGCGCTTGCCGGCAAGGCTCGCCGTCTCGGCGATGGCGGGATAGGAGGCGGGACGGACCGTGGAGGCCTTGGGGATCGGGACGAAGGTCTGGCGGCGCCAGAGATCGCCGCGGGTCTCGGGATCGTCGGCGACGATGATGTCGAGCATCTCCAGCATGTCGGCCATCGAGCGGCTGTGCGGCACGACGACATCCATGGTGGGCACGAGGGGCCAGTTGCCGCGCACGGAGATGACGCCGCGGCTTGGCGTATAGGCGCACAGCCCGTTGTTGGCGGCCGGTGCGCGTCCGCTCGACCAGGTCTCCTCGCCAAGGCCGAAGGCGGCGAAGCTTGCGGCGGTGGCGGTGCCAGAGCCGTTGGAGGAGCCGGAGGCGAAGGCGGCGGTGAGCCAGTCGGCATTGTAGGGGGATTCGGCGCGGCCATAGACGCCGCGCTGCATGCCGCCATTGGCCATGGGGGGCATGTTGGTGAGACCGATGAGGACGGCGCCGGCGGCGCGCAGGCGGGCGATGGCGAAGGCGTCCTCGGTGGCGATGAGGTCGGCGAAGGCGGGCGAGCCGGAGGCGACGGTGAGACCCTTGACCTTGTAGCTGTCCTTTGCGGTGTAGGGGATGCCGTCGAGGGGGCCGAGGGTTTCGCCGCGGGCGCGCCGGAGATCGGAAGCATGGGCTTCAGCGAACATGGCGGGGTTGAGCACGGGCACGGCGTTGAGGGCGATGCCGTGGCGGTCGTAGCGGGCGATGCGGGTCAGATACGCCGCAACAAGCCCGACGCTCGTCACCTCCCCAGCCTCGAGCGCACCACGCAATGCAGAGATCGTGCTGTCTACAACGGTCATGAGTTTCCTCCCCCACATGATTTCGTCCGGCCGCCGCGGGGCCGAAACCAGCCGCCGCCTTGCAGTCTGCCGGTTGTAAGGTCCGGTTTTTTCAGGGGCAATGTCCCATCTGGGATAGGCGGCGCAGCTATTCCCCGGCCGTTTCGAGCACCAGCGCCCCTTCGGCCTCCAGGCGAACGCGCCCGCGCCCGACACGGACGATGCGCAGTGGTGCCTGCTTTTCTTCCAGCCGGCGGCGCAGCAGCAGCAGGCGCGTTTCGAGATTGTCCTTGATCTCCGGCAGCCGGGCACCCACGGCGAGGCGCATTTCCCGGTTGGTGAATTCGCTGCGTCCTTCGCCGAGATGTCCTTCCAGCATCAGACGCAGCAGCGCGCCGGCGACGCCCTTCACGATATAGGTGCCGTCGATGAAGACGCTGTCATCCATGCGGTGATGGGCGATGCGCAGGGTTCGGCCCACGGCCGCGGGCGTTGCGGGGGGCAGGGCCTGCCGCGGCTCGGTCGCCGCCGCCTCCCGTTCGCTGGCCCGCAAGGCGCCGGCAGCCTGGCCGGCGAGGATTTCGAGGGCGGCTTCGTCCTCCTCGCGGAAAGCCAGGCGCTCCGGGCTTTCGACGAAGAGCACGCCGGTGACATTGCCGCGGGCGGCCATGGGAATGGCGATCTGGCTCATCGCGCCCGCCAGTTGCGGGAAGGCGACGACACGGGTCGCGTCCTCCGAAGCCTCCGCCGCCTGATGGATCGCCTCGCCGAACCGGCGCACGCGGCTCATGTCGCTGACCTTGATCGTCTGGCCGCTGGCCGCCGCCGCGCCGATCATGCCTTCGCCGCCGGCGATTTCCGATCCCAGTCCCGAGCGCTCGTAGCCGATGCTGCCGGTGGTGACGAGCGAGCCGCGGTGGCTGTCGCGGATGAGCACGAGCGCGTTCCGGTAGCCGAGAACCTGCCGGATGCCGGAAAGCAGGCTGTCGATGATCTCGTCGGCTTCCGCCTGCCGCTCGATGGCCCGCACGGCTTGCGAAAGGGCGGGCAGGCTGACGGGTGCGCGGGGGGCAGGACCCGGCACGGTTTCGACCGGCGAGGGGACCTTCTCGATCCCGTGCACGCGGAAGATATCGGCGCTCCGCAGCCGCATGACCTCGGACATGCCGACCTGCGCGCTGCTCGCCTTGAGCTGCAGGGCGATCCGGTCGAACAGCGGTCCGGCATCGACGGCGCGCACGAAGCCGACGTCGAGCAGGAACTGGTCGCCCGTGAAGCCATCGACGAGGATCAGCGTGACATGCGGGTTGGCACGCACATTCGCCGCCGTCTTGGCGAAGAACTGGTTGGAGAGGGCGACATGCTCCTCATCGACCCGTACCACATGGGACAGGTAGGAAATGTTCGGCATGCCATCGGCCGAAGCGGTGGCGATGATGGAGGGGATGACGCCCTCGAAGCAGGCGGAGAGGTCGCTGAGGCGTATCGACATCAGGACCTCGCGCCGGCCAGCATGCCCGCGAGCGGGCCGGGGGTCTGGACGTAGATTTCGCTGACGGCAAGCCGGGCGACGCGCGCCTCGCGGTCGGTCAGCCAGGGTGCGATGATGTCGCGCGGTACGCCGAGCGCTGCCAGTTCGCCCGTCGCCGTCGCCATGAAATGCTGCGCGGCCTCATGGTCACGCGCGTCCGTCTCGCGCATGACGGCCGATCCCTTGAGCTGGAAGCTGACATAATCCGACGGGCTGACGAAGGTGGCGGCGACCCGGCCCGTCTGACGGATGGCGGGTTCCAGCCGCGGCCACTGCCAGGCGGAGAAGATGACGTCGACGCTCTCCCGGTCCTCACCGACGTGGAAGCCGATGCCGCGCCCGGCGGACGGACGGCGCGCCTCGTCGGCCACGGCGATGATGCACATCAGCGGTCGTTTGAAGAAATCGAAAAGCTTGTCGTCCAGCCGCACTGCCGCCCCCGCCCTGCGTGTCCCGAGCCGTCTTAGCAAACTTTTAGGATATTCGGCACGGGCTTGCACATTCATTTAGGAACGGCTGTTTTTCCGTCGGGCTATAGAGGCGTCACACGGATCGGACGCCACCGGCTTCATCCGCAATACGAGATCATCCAAGCCTGGAGAGACGGATGAAGCCCTTCACCCATGCGGCGGTGTCCCCGCCCGGTCAAGGAACGCCCGCGATGGCGTTCGGCACCCATATCGTCCGCGTGATGGCGGCCAATACGGGAGGCGCGCTCGGTCTGTTCGAGGCCATCGTACCGCCCGCAGCGGGACCGCCGCTGCATGTGCATGCGCGGGAGGACGAGTTCTTCCGCGTGCTTTCCGGCCGCTTCGGCTTCTGGTGCGCAAACGACTATGTCGAGCTTGCGGAGGGCGGCTGCATCGTGTTGCCGCGCGGCGTGCCGCACCGGTTTCGCAATGTCGGGCAGAAGGAAGGCCGGCTCATGGTCGGCGTGACGCCGGGCGGTTTCGAAAGCTTCTTCGCCATCGTCGATCTCTGCAAGCCCCAGACGCCGGCGGAGATCGCCTCCATCGCCGGGGAGTTCGGCCTGACCTTCCTGCCCGAGGACGAGCGCAAGCGCGCCTGATCCATCGTCAACACCCCTCACCACCTAAACGGTTCATCGAAAGGAGACCGAAGGATGGCACACGCGCCTTCGAACGAAAATGCAATGACCCTCACCGCCCGCCAGTTGGACGCCTATCTCGAGAGGATCGGCGTCGAACGGCCGGTGTCTCTCGATTTCGCCGGCCTGTCACGGTTGCACCGCGCCCATCTCATGGCCTTCACCTGGGAGGCGCTCGACGCCTTCATGGGCTGGCCGAACGCAATTGCTCCGGCATCCGCCTTTGCCAAGATGGTCGAGGGCAGGCGCGGCGGCTGGTGCTACGAGATGAACGGGCTTTTCGGCGCGGCGCTCGACACCCTCGGCTTTTACGTCACGCGGCTGTGCGGCGGTGTCGACCGGGAGAAACTCGGCGATGCGGCCATCGGCAATCACCTGACCCTCAGGGTCGATCTCGACCGGCCCTATCTTGCCGAGGTCGGCGTCGCCGACGCCATCATCGCCCCCGTGCCGCTCGCCGTCGGGCCGTTCAGCCAGCGCGGCTTCGATTTTTCCATCGTGCCGACCGCCGACGGCTGGCTGCGCTTCAACAACCATGCGCAGGGCATTGCCAAAAGTTTCGATTTCCGCGCCGATCACAGCGACGAGGCCGCGCTTGCGGCAACGCAGGCCTGGCTGATGCAGGATGCGGGCTCGCCCTTCACCCATGCGCTGGCGGTCCTGCGCCACACTGCCGAAGGCTATGTCGCCCTGCAGAACGACCGCCTGCGCATCGTGACGCCGATTGCCGCGCAGGAGCGCCGCATCACGAGCGCGGACCATCTCGCCGAGACGTTCGAGACCGTCTTCGACCTCGACGTCCCGCGGCCCGCGCGCGTCTGGGACAGGATCCAGTCCATCGGCCGAGACAAGGCCGCCTGATCCCGAACCTTTCTCAACCCGCACATTCAAGGAAACATCCATGCTGCGCATGATCGCATTCTCCCTCGGCCTCGCCATGAGCCCGGCGCTCGCCTTTGCCGGCGACGCGGCGCCGGCCGGCGCCTACAAGACCGATCCCTCCCATTCGAGCTTCAACTGGTCCTTCAGCCATTTCGGCCTGTCGCACTATACGGCGCGCTTCACGAGGGTCGATGCGCGCCTCGACTGGAATCCGGAAAAGCCGGAGGCTTCGACGCTCTCCGTCACGGTCGATCCGCTGTCGGTCCGCACCGATTTCCCCTGGCCTGAACAGGTCGATTTCGACGCCAAGATCGGCGGCGACGAGACCTTCCTCGCCGGCAAGCCGATCACCTTCGTCTCGAAGGCGGTCCGCGTGACGGGCGAACGGACCGGCACGGTGGAAGGGCTTCTCACCTTCCGCGGCGAGACGCATCCGGCAGTGCTCGACGTCACCTTCAATGGCTCCATGGCCGAACACCCGATGATGGGCATTCCGAAGGTCGGCTTTTCGGCGACCGGCAGCATCCGCCGCAGCCAATGGGGTCTCGGCTTCGCTATTCCCGATCTCAGCGACGAGGTGACCTTCGCCATCGAAACGCAGATGGTTCCCGCCGATCACACATTTCAGTGAGGGGCGGGCCGGTGAAGATCGGCCCAGTGAAGCCTCCATCCTGATTTCGGCAATGCGTCGTTGCAAAGTCTGACATGGACGGCAATGCGGGAAAGGGCGATGCTCCTCCCAGGATGGAGGGCCGTTTCGCGTTGCGCGCGGCCAAAAGGGAGGACGCGCATGAAAACGACCCGACGTGGCATCTTCAAGGCAATCGGCGGCGCAGCCGTTCTCGCCTCGGCGGCAGCCCCGCTGTTTGCCCAGGCGGCAGCCGCGGCAAGCGGCAATGCCGGCAATCTGCTGAAGGTCCGGCTGCTGCTCAACGGCGGCATTTCCGGCCCGCATGCCTTCTTCTGCCTTGCCCATGAGCGGGGCTATTTCAGGGATGCCGGACTGGATGTTGAGTTTTCCCCGGGCGACGGTGCGGCCTCGGTCGTCACCCGCATCGTGCAAGAGGGGTATGACGGCGGCTACGGCGACATGAACGCGCTCATCAAGCTCGCCGCCCTCAAGCCGAAGAACTGCCCGACGGCGGTGCACATTGCCTTCAACACGACGCCGCTGACGATCGGCGTGCGCAAGGGCGGGCCGATCAAGGACGTGAAAGACCTCAAGGACAAGGTGATCATCGGTCATCCGATCGACGCGGCCATCGAGGCCTTCCCGCCCTACGCCAAGCTCGGCGGCATCGATCCCAACGACGTGCATATCCTGCGCTCCAACGCCAGCATGGCGGCCAATGCAAAGGAGGTCGTTGACGGCAATGTCGACGGGGTCTTCGGGTTCGTCAACACCATCATCGCCGCCCTCAGAAGCATCGATATCGATGGCCGCGAGACGCTGGATTTCCTTGAGTTCCAGGATCTTGTGCCCGAATTCTACGGCAATGCCCTGATGATGACGCCGGACTTCATCGCCAACAACCCGGAGGCCGTGAAGGGGCTGGTCGCCGCCGTCAACCGCGGCATCATCGAGACCTTCAAGGATCCGGAAGCCGCGCTCGACGCCGTGGCCAAGATGGCGCCGAAGTTCCGCCGCGAGGTGGACGGCCCGCGCCTGATGGGCACGCTGCGCGTGGAAATGGCGCATCCGGAAGGCGCGATCCACGGTATCGGCGATGCCGACGACAAACGCATCGCGCGTTCGATCAGCCTGATGGTCGACGCCTGCCGCCTGCCGCGCACGCCGAAAGCCGAGGCCATCTTCATCCGCGCCTTCCTGCCGCCGCTCGAAGAACGCGCCAAGCCGGTCAAAGTGTAAACTCTCCCGAAGACAAGACCTGAGAAGCCGCCGGAGCGATCCGGCGGCTTTCCTGTCTGTGTCGCCATGGCTGGATAAAGACGGCATTCAATGTGCTATGAAACCAAGAATTTTGTATTGATTGAGGCTCCCTGATGGACATCGACCGCGCCCGCACCTTTCTCGAGATCGTCCATACCGGCAGCTTCCTGAAAGCCTCCGAGCGGCTGCATGTCACCCAGACGACGGTCAGCGCCCGTATCCGCACGCTGGAGGAGGCGCTGGGACGCAGGCTCTTCGTGCGCACGCGCAACGGCGCGGCGCTGACGGCGGCGGGGCGGGAATTCGTGCGTTTCGCGCAATCCTTCGTGCAGGTGTGGGAGCGGGCGCGCCAGCAGTTGACCGTGCCGCCGGGGCGCACCAGCGTCGTGGCGGTGGGTGGGGAAATCAGCCTGTGGAACCCGCTGTTGCTCGACTGGCTGGTCTGGATGAAGGGGCATTGTCCCGAGATCGCCATCCATGCCGATGTCGGCGTGCCCGACCAGTTGCTCGAGCAATTGCGCACCGGGGTGCTGGATATCGCGGTGCTCTATGCGCCGAAACTGATGCCGGGCTTCAAGATCGAATTGGTGGAGGAGGAACAGCTGGTGCTGGTGCGCAAGGCGCCCGTTCTGGGCGATAGCGGCGAGCCGGAATATGTCCATGTGGACTGGGGCGCGCAATTCGCGGGGCAGGGTGGTTTCGGACAGGCGGGTTTCGCCGAGCCGGCGCTTCAGGTCGGCTTCGGCCCGCTCGCCCTGCACTACATCCTGCGTGCCGGCGGCATGGGGTATTTCCGCCAGAAGACGGCCGCACCCTATCTTGCCTCCGGCGCACTCGAACGGGTGGAGGGCGCGCCCGCGTTCCCCTATCCGGCCTATGCCGTCTATCCGGATGCCGCCGAGGGACGCCGCGACGTGCAGGAGGCCCTGGCCGGCCTGAAGACGGTCGCGCGCTGAAAAGGCCTTGTTTTGATAGGCGAGCGCAAGACGTTGCTGTGGATTGCAATTCCGGCGCGCAGCGGCAATGTACGCAAATCACGACTTCGTTCCGCAAACCGGGAAAACACCCTTGAAGAAATTGCTCGCAACCGCCGTTCTCGCCGTCACCGCCTCCTGGCTTGCAGGCCCCGCCCAGGCAGAGGTTCCCTTCTTCAACGCCGTCTGCCCCGGCCGCATCGAAGTTCATGCCGATGATGGCGGTCCGGTCTTCATCAATGGCCAGCAGGCCCGGTTGAAGCGCTTCAGCCGCGACTACTACGAAGCGCGGCTTGGCCGGGTGACCGTCTCGGTGTCGGTCAATCCGGATGGTACGCCGGAAATTTCCTATACCGCACGCGGCGGGGCCAATGGCGTCTGCCGGCTGCGCAACGGCCGCTCCTCGCAGGTCGAGGGCAACGACGACGGTGACGGTTATGGCAATGGCAGCGGCAACGGCTATGGCGAAAACCGGCCGCGTCGCCGCCCTGCCGGGGTTCCGCTGGAAGCGCTTTCGGCCTTCTGCCGCGGCGAGGCGTCGGCGGAGTTCGGTGTGCGCCCGTCGCGCATCACCACGAACATGGCCTTCCGCAGCGGCGGCCGCTACGTCGTTCAGGGCAACTACCCCGACCGTGGCCGCACCGCCTTCTTCAATTGCTGGTTCGACCGCGACGGCAATTTCCTGTCGATCGACTGAGGCAAGCCGCTCGGCTGACCTCCATGCTAGTTCGCTGCGCCGTCCTGCATGAGTGCATTCGGCCGCTCCATGAGGCGGTCGATGCCGGCGCGGACACGGGCGATGCCCTCGGGAATATTTTCCCGGGGGATCGAGGAATAGCCCATGCGGAAGAAGCGACAGGGCGCGTCGCTGCGCGGGAAGAAGGGCGAGCCGGATTCGACGAGCACGCCGTCGTGGCGCAGCTCCTGTACCAGCCGATCGGCATCGAGCCCCTGCGGCCCCTCCATCCAGAACGACGTGCCGCCGAAGGCCGAAGCGCCGGCCACGGCAAGGCCTTCGCGTTGCAGGCTCTCGGCCATCAGCACGTGCCGTTTGTGATATTCCGTGCGCATGCGGTGCAGCACGGCATCATAGTGGCCGAGGGCGAGAAAATAGGCGGCCGTGCGTTGCAGGTGGCCGGGCGGATGGCGCAGCATCAGCGAGCGCATCGCCCGCGCCTTGCGGATGAAGGGCGCCGGCGCCACCAGATAGCCGAGCCGCAACCCCGGGAAGAGCGACTTGGAGAAGCTGCCGATATAGAGCACGCGGCCCGCCGTATCGAAGGCTTTCAGGGCCGGAGAGGGCGGGGCGAGGAAGCTGATCTCGAATTCGTAGTCGTCCTCGACGATGATGAAGTCCTTCTCCGTCGCCGCCTGCAGCAGTCGCACGCGACGGTCGATCGGCATGGTCGCGCCCGTCGGCGAATGATGGCTGGGCGTGACGAAGACGGCGTCGGTTCCCTCCGGCAGCTCGTCCGGCGGCAGGCCTTCCCCATCGACGTCGACGGTCGCGACATGGGCGCCGCTGAGCAGCAGCGAGGCGCTGATATCGGGATGGCAGGGGTTCTCGCAAACGGCGGTGGCGCCATTTTCGAGGATCAGCCGGGTGACGATCCACAGGGCGTTCTGCGCGCCGACGGTAACGAGAATCTCGTCCGGATTGGCCTTGATGCCGCGCCGCGGCAGGGTGCGTGAACAGATGTAGTTGACGAGCCGCACATCGTCGGCGGCGGCGAAATCGCTCGCCATCAGGATGAAGTCCTCGCGGGCGAGCGCCCGGCGGGCGCAGTCGCGCCAGCCATTGAGGTCGAAGAGCGTAGGGTCCATCTGGCCATAGAGGAACGGGTAGGGATAGCGCCGCCAGTCGAGCGGCTTCTCGACCTGCCGCACCACGCTGAAATCCATCGTCACCTTGCGCGTCCAGTCCACCGGCGGCGCGCCGGACGCGGGGCGCTCGCCTTCGAGGCTGCGGCCCGGGGGATTGCGGGCGATGCGGTAGGAGCTGCGGTCCACCGCCTCCACATAGCCCTGCGAGACCAGCTCCTGATAGGCGAGCGTCACGGTGATGCGCGAGATGTGCAGATAGGCCGCGAGCCGGCGTGTCGAGGGTAGCTGGGCACCCGGCTGTATTCGGCCGGCGACCACGGCGGAGGCGACCGTTTCGCGAAGCTGGGCCTGCAGGCCGAGCCCGCTTTCCCTGTCGATGAAGAAGATCGTCTCCGAGACGTGGGTTTGCACGGCGCCTCCCTAAACTGGATTTATTCAACTTCCAAACTGGATATAACGCAAGTGGGATACCAGTCTTATCTCTATACCCACAAGACCGGCACAGTCGGCGGGGATCATCAAAAGGAGGAGAGCATGCGTTTCAGGACTATCCATGGCCTGGCGGCCACGACGAGCATCGTGGCAGGGCTTTTTGCGTCAGGTTTCGCTTACGCTGAAACCCGGCTTGTCGTCGGTTACCAGCAGATCGTCGGCCCGTTCGTCGCCGCCATTGCCGACGGCCGCTTCGATGCGGCCGCCAAGGAGGCGGGTTATGCCATCGACTGGCGCCAGTTCTCGTCGGCCGGCGACATCACGACGGCGCTCGCCTCGGGCGACGTCCCGATCGGCGTGCTCGGCTCCACCGGTACGGCGGCTGCCGCCACCCGCGGCGTCGACCTGCAGCTTTTCTGGATCCTCGACAATATCGGCAAGTCCGAGGCGCTGGTCGCCCGTGACGGTTCGGGCATCGAGAAGCCGGAAGACCTCAAGGGCAAGAAGGTTGCCGTTCCCTTCGTTTCCACCTCGCATTTCCATCTTCTCGTCGGCATGAACGAGGTGTGGAAGGTCGATCCGAAGGAGGTCGAAATCCTCAACCTGAAGCCGCCGCAGATCGTTGCCGCCTGGCAGCGCGGCGATATCGATGCGGCCTATGTGTGGCCGCCGGCGCTCTCGGAAATCCTGAAGACCGGCAAGACGATCTCCGACAGCGAGGTCATCGGCGCGGCGAGCGTACCGACCTTCGACGGCCTGGTCGTCGACAAGGCCTGGGCGGCGGAAAACCCCAAGCTGATGGAAGCCTTCACCAAGGTGCTGGCCCAGTCCTACTCCGACTACAACACCAACAAGGCAAGCTGGACGGCGGATTCCGCGCCGGTGCAGGGCATCGTCAAGCTGATCGGCGGCGACGGCCCGAGCACGGTCGAGGCGCTGGGGCTGCTTTCCTTCCCGAATGCCGACGAGCAGGCATCCGATACATGGCTCGGCGGCGGGGCGACCCGCGCGCTCAATGAAAGCGCGAAATTCCTCGTCGAGCAGAAGCAGATCGGCCAGGCGCTCGACGACTACGCGCCTTTCGTGAATGCCGATTTTGCCAACGCGGCCGCGAAATAACGCGCATCCGCCGCTCTTGCACCGGCCGCTTCGGCCGGCCGGTGCCACCTTCATCTCATAGAGCAGTTCCAGCGAAACCGGCCGGGCCGTTTCGCGTTGGGAGTTGCACGAGAACTCTATACGACCCGTGACCGAGGTGCAGGGAGGCATGTCGCATGGAAACGCTTAGTGTCAGGAACATCAGTCTAACTTATCCGGGCCTTTACTCGGATCAGGCGGTAATCGCCCTTAAGGGGGTCAATCTCACCATCAACAGCGGTGACTTCGTCGTCGCGCTCGGAGCGTCGGGCTGCGGGAAGACGACGCTGCTCAATCTGATGGCGGGCTTCATGGCGCCATCGGACGGCGATATCTCGCTCGGCAACCACCGGGTCAACGGCCCCGGTGCCGAACGCGGCGTGGTGTTCCAGAAGCACGCGCTCCTGCCGTGGCTGAACGTCATCGAGAACACCGAATTCGGCCTCAAGCTGCGCGGCGTCGACAAGGCGACGCGGCGGGAGCTGGCGACCAAGAACCTCGCGCTCGTCGGCCTGCAGGATTTCCACCGCCACATGATCTATCATCTGTCCGGCGGCATGCAGCAGCGCGTCGGCATCGCCCGGGCGCTGACCTGCGATCCGGCCATGCTGCTGATGGACGAGCCGATGGCCGCACTCGACGCGCTGACCCGCGAAACCATCCAGGAACTCCTGCTGAAGGTCTGGCAGCTCACCAACAAGATGTTCTTCTTCATCACGCACAGCGTGGAAGAGGCGCTTTTCCTCGGTTCGCGGCTGATCGTCATGTCGCCGCGCCCCGGCCGCATCACCCATACCTACGAACTCGATTTCAATCGCCGGTTCCTCGCGGAGGGCAATGCCCGCGCCATCAAGTCCAGCCCCGAATTCATCCGCATGCGCGAAGAGGTTCTGGGCATCATCTATGGCGACGAGCGAGCGTCCGGCAATCCGGAGGTGGCCCATGCTTGACCGTGTGACCCGTGCCAAGCCCGCAAAGGCGGGCAAGATCTTCGGCGCCCCCGGCGACGGCGCCAGCGGGATGATCAGCCTGATGACGTCCCTCGTGCTCATCGCGCTCTGGTTCCTTGTCACGGAATCGGGTTGGGTCAAGCCGCTGTTCCTGCCATCGCCGCTGGCGGTCTGGGACAAGTTCATGCTGGCGCTGACGGACGGGGTCTCCAACTCCACCCTCACGCAGCATACGCTGGCCAGTATTGCCCGTGTCTTCGGCGCCTTCGCGCTGGCGCTGGTCCTGGCCGTGCCGATCGGCATCCTGATGGGCGTCAATCGGTTCGTGCGCGGCCTGTTCGATCCGATCATCGAATTCTACCGCCCGCTGCCGCCGCTCGCCTATCTGCCGCTGGTCATCATCTGGCTCGGCATCGGTGAATTCCCGAAGGTCTTCCTCATCTTCCTGGCGATCTTCGCGCCGATGGCCATTGCCGCACGGGCCGGGGTGCGCTCGGTCTCGACGGAACAGATCCACGCCGCCTATGCCATGGGCGCAACCCGCGGGCAGGTCATCAGCCAGGTGATCATGAAGGCCGCCCTGCCGGAAATCTTCACCGGCATGCGCATCGGCATCGGCGTCGGCTGGACGACCCTGGTGGCCGCCGAAATGGTGGCGGCCAACCGCGGCCTCGGCTTCATGGTGCTCAATGCGGCCGAAAACCTCGAAAGCGATACCGTGATCATGGGCATCCTCATCATCGGCATCTTCGCCTTCGCCTTCGACCTTCTGATCCGCTACCTCGAAAAGGTGCTGATCCCCTGGAAGGGGCGGCTCTAGCCCCTTCGCAACCCCTCAATCGATCCGGCCTGGCGGCCAGTGAGGACGGCGTCCGCCGTCCCCGGCGGAGCCATGCCTTCCGACAAGCCAGAGGACATGACGATGACTTTGACCGCAACCGACCTCAAGAACCTGTTCGATGCCTTCAACCGGCACGACATCGACGGGGTCATGCATTTCTTCGCCGAGGACTGCGTTTTCAATGCGGTCGGCGGCCCGGAGGTCTACGGCGTCCGCTTCACGGGACGCCAGGCGATCGCCGACGCCTTCAGCGGCGTGTGGAAGGCGATGCCCGATGCCGAATGGGCCAATCACAGCCATTTCGCCGACGGCGACCGCGGCGTTTCCGAATGGACCTTCCGCGGTACGGTGGCCGACGGCAGCCGCATCGAGGCGGAAGGCTGCGACCTCTTCACCTTCGAGAACGGCAAGATCGTGCGCAAGCAGGCGTTCCGCAAGAACCGCCCGGTCCTGCAACCCCGCTACTGATGGCCGGAGCAAAGCCATGCAACAGCACGCTATTCCCCTGAAGGCCGAACGGCAGCCCTTCGATCCGGCTTATGACCCCAACCGTTCGCGCAGCCCCGGCACCGGCAAGGACTACGCGCCGACCTACTGGATCGGCACTGCCGGCCCGGAACCGGAGGACGACGGCCCCGTCACCGGCGACATGGATGTCGACGTCGCCATCATCGGCTCGGGCTATACGGGCCTGTCCTGTGCCATCCATCTGGCGCGCGAGCATGGCATCAAGGCGACCGTGCTGGAGGCCAACGGCGTCGCCTGGGGCTGCAGCACCCGCAACGGCGGGCAGGCGCAGATTTCCGCCGGCCGCCTGAAGCGCTCGCAATGGATCGCCCGCTGGGGCGTTGACGTCGCGCGGAAGATGCATGCCGAGATCTCCGAGGGCTTCGATCTCTTCCGCTCGCTGATCCGCGAGCCGGAGATCGATTGCGACCCGCAGGACGGCGGCCATCTCTACATCGCCCATCGCGACAAGGTGCTGCCGGCGCTCGAAAACGAGGTCCGCGTGCTGAACGACACCTTCGGCTACCGCGCCCGCATGATCTCGCGCGGCGAGGTCCACAGCGACTTCGTGCGGGACGCGGAAGCGCGCGGGGCGATGTACGAGCCCGACGGCATGGGCATCCATGCCGCCAAGCTCGCCTTCGGCTACCTGCGTCTTGCCCGCCGGCTCGGTGCGAAGGTGCACACGGCCAGCCCCGTGCTCGACTGCACGGCCAAGGGCGGCGTGCACTATCTGCGCACGCCCGGCGGCACGGTGAGAGCGCGCGCCGTCTGCATCGCCACCGCCGGCTACACCTCGCCCAACATGAACGCGCTGACGAAGCACCGGCTGATGCCGATCCTGTCGAACTCCATCGTCACGCGGCCGCTGACGGACAGCGAGCGCGACGCCCTGAACTTCAAGGCGCGCATTCCGCTCACCGACACGCGCACGCTCCGCCACTACTACCGCATGATGCCGGACGGACGGGTGCAGATCGGCAGCCGCAGCGCCATTACCGGGCGGGATGCGGTCAACCCGAAGCATCTCGACCTGCTGCTGGAAGGCCTCTACCGCAAGTTCCCGACGCTGCGCGGCATCAAGGTTGATTATTCCTGGTGGGGCTGGGTGGATGTCAGCCACGACATGATGCCCCGCATCTTCCAGCCGGACCCGTCCCAGCAACTGTTCTACGCCATGGGCTATGGCGGAAATGGCGTCATGTATTCGGCCCAGGCGGGCCGGCGCATGGCCCAGATGGTCGCCGGCAAGGGCGCCGGCCTCGACCTGCCCATCTTCACCTCCCCCCTGCCGAGCCACGGACTGCTGACGCCGTTCCGGCGGCTCGGCCAGTGGGGCATGTACCGCTGGTACTACCTGCGCGACGAAATCCTCTAACCCATTGAAATCAATTCCAGGAAAGGAACTCGCCATGAAAATGACCACCGAGGAAGCCTTCGTCAAAGTTCTCCAGATGCATGGCCTCGAACATGCGTTCGGCATCATCGGCTCGGCCATGATGCCGGTGTCGGACCTGTTCCCGAAGGCCGGCATCAGGTTCTGGGACTGCGCCCACGAAACCAATGCCGGCATCATGGCCGACGGCTTCAGCCGTGCGACAGGCACGATGGCCATCGCCATCGGCCAGAACGGCCCGGGTGTTACCGGCTTCATCACCGCCATCAAGACGGCCTACTGGAACCATACGCCGCTGCTGATGGTCACGCCGCAGGCGGCCAACAAGACCATCGGCCAGGGCGGCTTCCAGGAAGTCGACCAGATGGCGATGTTCGAGGAGATGGTCTGCTACCAGGAAGAGGTCCGCGATCCCTCGCGTATTCCCGAAGTGCTGAACCGCGTCATCGAAAAGGCCTGGCGCGGCTGCGCCCCGGCGCAGATCAACATCCCGCGCGACTACTGGACCCAGGTCATCGACGTCGATCTGCCGGCCATCGTCCGCTTCGAGCGTCCGGCCGGCGGCCCGCAGGCCATCGCGGAAGCGGCAAAGCTGCTCTCCGAGGCGAAGTTCCCGGTCATCCTCAACGGCGCCGGCGTCGTCATCGGCGGTGCCATCGGCGAATCCATGGCGCTGGCCGAGCGGCTCGATGCGCCGGTCTGCTGCGGCTACCAGCACAATGACGCCTTCCCCGGCAGCCACCGCCTGTCGGTTGGCCCGCTCGGCTACAACGGCTCGAAGGCGGCGATGGAGCTGATCTCGAAGGCCGACGTGGTGCTGGCGCTCGGCACGCGCCTCAACCCGTTCTCGACGCTTCCGGGCTATGGCATCGACTACTGGCCGAAGAATGCCGCGATCATCCAGGTCGATATCAATGCCGACCGCATCGGCCTGACCAAGAAGGTCAGCGTCGGCATCTGCGGCGATGCCAAGCAGGTGGCGAGCCAGATTCTCGAACAACTGACGCCGGCCGCCGGCAATGCGGGCCGCGAGGAGCGCAAGGCGGCGATCCATCAGACCCGCTCGGCCTGGCAGCAGCAGCTCTCCTCGATGGATCACGAGGACGACGATCCGGGCACGGAATGGAACGAGGCGGCCCGCAGCCGCGAGCCGAACCGCATGTCGCCGCGCCAGGCCTGGCGGGCGATCCAGGCCGCGCTGCCGCAGGAGGCCATCGTCTCCACCGACATCGGCAACAACTGCGCCATCGGCAATGCCTATCCGACCTTCGAGAAGGGCCGCAAATATCTGGCGCCGGGCATGTTCGGTCCCTGCGGCTACGGCTTCCCCTCCATCGTTGGGGCCAAGATCGGCTGCCCGGACGTGCCGGTGGTCGGCTTTGCCGGCGACGGCGCCTTCGGCATCTCGATGAACGAGATGGGCGCGATCGGCCGCGAAGGCTGGCCGGCGATCACCATGGTGATCTTCCGCAACTACCAGTGGGGTGCGGAAAAGCGCAACACGACGCTG
Source organism: Roseateles sp. XES5 (assembly GCF_020535545.1). Classification (NCBI taxonomy): domain Bacteria; kingdom Pseudomonadati; phylum Pseudomonadota; class Betaproteobacteria; order Burkholderiales; family Sphaerotilaceae; genus Roseateles; species Roseateles sp. XES5. The sequence goes on along the minus strand of NZ_CP084754.1, from coordinate 226,626 downwards.
TGGTACGCCAACAACTTCGTCGGCACGGAGCTTAACCCCAATCTCAGCTACGCCAAGGTGGCCGAGGGCTGCGGCCTCAAGGGCGTCGCCGTCGATACGCCGGCCGCGCTGACCGAGGCGCTGACCAAGGCCATCGAGGACCAGAAGAACGGCATCACGACCTTCGTGGAAGTCATCCTCAACCAGGAACTCGGCGAGCCCTTCCGCCGCGACGCCATGAAGAAGCCGGTGCCGGTCGCCGGCATCGACCGCGCCGACATGCGTCCGCAGAAGCGCGCCTGACGCCCATCGCAATGCTCCGCCCGGTCCTGCCGGGCGGGGCAGGTTTCACGCCAGCGAACGGAACGACATCATGAGCCTCGCCGCCTCCGTCCACGACCGCTTCCGGGGCATGCCCTCGGGATTTTCCACCTACTGGCCGGGCTTCGCCGTCACCGCCGCGGTGGCCGTCGCCGCCCAGTTCCTGTCCGACCACTACGGCGCGCCAGCCATGCTGATGGCGCTGCTGCTCGGCATTGCCTTCCATTTCCTCTCGGAGGAGGGACGGTGCGTCGCCGGCATCGATTTCTGTTCCAAGAAGGTGCTGCGCATCGGCGTGGCGCTGCTCGGCATGCGCATCAGCGTCGATCTCCTGATCGGTCTCGGCGCCAGCACGATCCTGCTGCTCGTCACGGCCATCGCCGCCACCATCGGCTTCGGCCTGCTGGCCGCCAAGCTGCTCGGCCGCGGCTGGCGGCTGGCGCTCATCACCAGCGGTTCCGTCGCGATCTGCGGCGCCTCGGCTGCCATGGCCATCGCCGCAGTGCTGCCCAAGAACGAGTTCTCCGAGCGCAATCTCATCTTCACCGTGCTCTCCGTCACGGTTCTGTCCACCCTCGCCATGATCGCCTATCCGATCCTCGCCCAATATATGGGGCTCGATGCGCGGGCGACGGGCATCTTCTTCGGCGGCACCATCCATGACGTGGCCCAGGTTGTCGGCGCGGGTTTCTCGGTTTCGCCCGAGGCGGGCGAGACGGCGACGCTCGTCAAGCTCATCCGCGTCACAATGCTGGCGCCCGTCGTGCTCACCTATTCGGTCGTACTGCGCAACGTGCCGCAGGGCGAGGGCGAAACGGGCAAGCGCCCGCCGCTGCTGCCCGGCTTCGTCATCGCCTTCCTCATCCTCGCCGCGCTCAACTCCTTCGGCGTGATCCCGGACATCGTGGCGAAGGCCGGCTCGGAAGCCTCACGCTGGGCGCTGCTCGCCGGCATCGTCGCGGTCGGCATGCGCACCTCGTTGCGCCGCGTGCTCGATGTCGGGGGCGATGCCGTTGCGCTCATCGTCGCCGAAACCCTCTTCATCGCCGCCTTCATCCTCGTCGGTATCCATTATCTGGGGCACGCCTGATGAAACCGCTCGATCGCATCCTTGAAACCGCCAAAGCCGCCCCGCGCCGCATCGTGCTTGCCGAAGGGGAAGACCCGCGCATCGTCGAAGGTGCCGTCCGCGCGGTGCGGGAAGGCATCGCCGAGATCGTCCTTGTCGGCGACCGCGCTGCGGTTGAGGCCCGCCTTGCCGACGCGGGTGCGGCGCCAGGTTCCATCGCCGTCGAGGATCCGGCGGCCTCTGCACTCGCCCCGCGCCTTGCGGGCGCCTACCACGCCCTTCGCGCCGGCAAGGGCGTCGATGCCGCGGCGGCGGCCGAGGCGCTGCGCTCGCCGCTCGTCTTCGCCGCGATGATGGTGCGCGAGGGGGCGGCGGACGGTACGGTCGGCGGCGCGGTGGCGACGACTGCCGACACGGTGCGCGCCGCCCTTCAGACCATCGGCCGCGCGCCGGGCGTCGGCCTCGTATCGAGCTTCTTCCTGATGATGCTGTGCGCGCCGCATCACGTGAAGAAGGGCGTCTTCGTCTTTTCGGACTGCGGCCTCGTCGTCGATCCCGATGCGGCGGGCCTTGCCGATATCGCGCTCGCCTCGGCGCGCTCCTACGAGGCGCTGGCGGGCCTGCCGGCCAAGGTGGCGATGCTCTCCTTCTCGACGGCCGGCAGCGCCGCGCATGAGCGGGTCTCCAAGGTGGTGGAGGCGACGCGCCTTGCCCATGCCACGGCGCCCGATCTCGTCATCGATGGTGAATTGCAGTTCGACAGTGCCTTCGTCGAAGCCGTCAGCACGGCCAAGGCGCCGCAATCGGTGCTGCACGGCGCGGCGAACGTCTTCGTCTTCCCCAATCTGGATGCCGCCAATATCGGCTACAAGATCGCCCAGCGCATCGGCGGGGCGACGGCCATCGGCCCCATCCTGCAGGGGCTCGCCAAGCCGGCCAACGACCTTTCCCGCGGCTGCTCGGCCGACGACGTCTTCCATATGATCGCCGTCACCGTGGTGCAGGCGCAGGGCAACACGCCCTGACCGTCTATTCCACCACCGTGACGACAGGGGTTTCGGCGCGTCCGCGCAGCGGCCGCTCCGGCATGAGGTGGAAGAAGATGAGCGAGGTCGCCGTCGCAGTGGCGCAGGCGGCGAAGATATAGGTGAAGGGCAGGGCCGATGTGACGGCGGCGCTGGCCGCCTGCAGATGTTCCCCGCCGAGCGGCAGGCCGTTGCCGAGCGCGATGGCGCCGAGCAGCGCGACACCGAGCGCCCCGCCGAGCGAGCGCAGGAAGGTCAGCGCGCCGGTCGCGACGCCGAGATGCACCTGGTCCACGGCATTCTGGACGGAGACGGTGGCGACAGGGAAGGTCATGCCGGAGCCGAAGCCCACGCCGAATGTCAGAAGTTCCAGTGTGACGAGCGACGTGCGCCCGGCGAGAAACGCCAGCGCGATCAGGCAAATGACGCTGAGCGTGCCGCCGACGAGCGCCAGCCGCTTGTAGTGGGTGAAACGCGGGATCGTGCGGCCGCTGCTCGACGCGCCGATGACGGTGCCGAGCAACAGGCCGAGCATGACCATGCCGGAACTGCTGGCGGAGAGCCCGTGGAAGGATTGCCCGTAGACCGGGATATAGACGGCCAGGCCCACATTGGCGGTCTGGCCCAGGAACATCGCCAGCGTGCCGTTGCGCACGACCGGATTGGCGAGAACCTCGAGGGAGATCAGCGGTTCGCTGGCCTGCCGGAGGCGAAGGGCGAAGAGGCCCCAGAAGACGAACGAGCAGCCGAGCAGTCCGAGGATGACCGGCGACAGCCAGGCATAGCGGCTGCCGCCCCAGTTGAGGGCGAGCAGCAGGAGCGCCGTCGCCGTGATGAGCAGGGTCGCGCCCGCGCCGTCGATGCGGTGCGAGCGGGCGGCGATGGGCAGCTTCTTCAGCGGATTGTTGACGATCGCCAGCGCCGCCAGCCCGAGGGGAATGTTGATCCAGAAGATCAGCGACCAGTGGAGATGATCGGCAAAGGTGCCGCCGAGCAGCGGGCCGGCAATGCTGGCGACGGCCCAGGTCCCAGAAATCCAGGCGGCATAGCGTGCGCGCTCGCGCGGCGGCACGAGGTCGCCGATGACCGTCTGCGACAGGGCGAACAAACCGCCGCCGCCGAGGCCCTGGACCGCGCGGCCGAGGATCAGCACCAGCATGTTGGGCGCCAGGGCGCTGATCAGCGAGCCGATGAGGAAGATGATGATGGCGGCGAAGATCGTCGGCCGCCGGCCATAGACGTCGGATATCTTGCCGTAGAGCGGCGCCATGGCGGTCGCGGTCAGGAGATAGCCCGTCACCACCCAGGGCAGGTAGTCGGCATGGCCGAGCGCCTTGCCGATGGTCGGCATGGCGGGGGCGACGATGGTCTGGTCGAGCGCGGCCAGCAGCATGGAGAGGAGGACGCCGCCGATGATGACGTTCTTCTCCGGTTCCGACAAAGCCGGGGCCGCCGGGGCGATTCCATTCAGATGAGATGCTTCAGTCATTCCTGCAGTCCGGTATGTCGGGGCGCCGCTTCGCCCATGGGTATTCAGAGGGTCGGGGCGGGAGTGTCAACCCCTGCCGCCCGAACGGTTTGCCTGCGATCCGCCCGTTGGACGCGAACGGCCTGGAGCATGTCAGGTTCAGATTGAACCAGACATGCTCTGAATTCTTTTGTTTTCGTTTGTCTTTTCGGGGAAACCGGTTTCCACTTTTCCCTGACAAACTCTAGTAGTCCACCAGCCGTCTTTCGCCTTCCGCCTCGCCGAAATGAGGCTGGACGCCGAGCAGCGGAGCGACGCGGCGGATGATCGCCCGGATCATCGGGGCGGCGGTGGATGCGGCGGTGCGTCCGCCATTCTCGCCGGTACGGGGGGCGTCGATGATGGAAAGGACGATGTAGCGCGGCTTGTCCATCGGGAAAGCGGCGACGAAGGCATTGAAGTTGATATTCTTGGCGTAGCGCCCGTTGATCACCTTGTCGGCCGTGCCCGTCTTGCCGCCGACATGGAAGCCCTCGACCTGGGCGTTGCGGCCCGAGCCCTTCTGGCCGTTCCAGTCGTAGAGGTATCGCATGTCGGCGCTCGTCTTCTCCTTGAGCACGCGCGTTGCGAAGGCCTGCGCATCATCCTTCGAGCGCGGCAGGAAGGTCGGCTGGACGAGATAGCCGCCGTTCATCAGCGCGGCCGCGGCGACGGCGGTCTGCAGCGGCGTCGTCGCCACGCCATGGCCGAAGGAGATCGTGACGGAATTGATCTTCTTCCAGGTGCGCGGCTGGGTGGGTGTCGCCACGCCCGGCATTTCCGTCTCCAGCTTCGACAGCAGGCCGAGGCGGGTGAGGAACTGCTGGTGGCCCTCGATGCCGACCATGTCGGCCACGGCGGCGGTGCCGATGTTGGAGGAATACTGGAACACTTCCGGAATGGAGAGCGCGCGGTTCTTGCCCTTGAAATCGCGGATGGTGAAGCCGCCCATGCGGATGGGGCGGGAGGCGTCGACGACGGAGTTCAGCGTGATCTTGCCCTCGTCGAGACCCATGGCCAGCGTGAAGCTCTTGAAGGTCGAACCCATCTCGAAGGTCGCGTTGCTGATGCGGTTGAACCAGCCCTTCTCGTATTCCTTGTCGACGCTGCCGTCGGCAAGGCGGCGGGACGGCTCGTTCGGATCGTAGTCGGGAACAGAGGCCATGGCGAGGACCTCGCCCGTCTCGATGTCGAGGATCACGGCGCCGGCGGCTTCCGCCTCGTAGTCGGTCATCGCCTTGGCGACCACCTCGCGCACGATGTTCTGGACGCGCAGGTCGATCGAGAGCCTGATAGGCTCGAGCCGCGTGTCGTCGGTCAGCCCAGCCGCGCGCAGGTCAGCCAGGCCCTGCTGATCGAGATAGCGCTCCATGCCGGCAAGGCCCTGGTTGTCGACATTGACATGGCCGACGATATGCGCGGCGGTCGCGCCGCCGGGATAGAAGCGCCGCTTTTCCGGGCGGAAGCCGATACCCGGCAGGCCGAGCGCGAGGATATCGGCCTGCTGCTTGGGTGTCAGTTGCCGCCGCAGCCATTGGAAGGCGCTGTCTGAGCGCAGCCTGCGATGCGTCTCGCGCCAGTCGAGATTCGGCACCACCAGAGCCAGCTTCTCCACCACCTCGTCGGCATCGATGATGCGGCGCGGCTCGGCATAGAGCGAGACGGTGTTGAGGTCGGTCGCCAGCAACAGGCCGTTGCGGTCGAGGATGTTGGGGCGGGAGGCGACGGTGTGTGCGCCGGCGCCGATGGCGGCGGATTGCAGCGGCTCGGACAGGCCATACTGGACGAGGCGCACGCCGAGCGCGATATAGGCCAGAACGAAGGCGCCGATCACCACGGCCAGCCGCCGGCGCGCCCGCGCCCGAAGGCGGACATTGGTGCCGAGGAAGGTGGCGTCCCGCATGCCGGGTTCCGGCGCGAGGGTGAAATGCGCGCGGCTCTTCAGCCGCATGATGAAAGCGATCATTCCGCACCTGCCTGACAATCCGCACTGCCGCGGCGGTGGCTCTGTCGCCCGGCAGAGAAGAGCCTGCGGGCAAAGGTGCTGGAAAACCAAGGAAAATGTCGGCGCGGGGCCGCGCATCATTAAACTTGTATTAATATACATTTAAAGTTTCGCGGCGGCTGGTTAACAACAGCGGGTTGGCGGCGACTTCGGGCGAGATCGCCGCCGGTGCCGCCCTTTTCCCGGGCCGGCGACGTTCCTAACTATGTCGCATCCTTCGGTCCCTCCTTCCGGTTTCCAGCCATGAGCACGTCTTGCCGCGATGCAATCCTCTCCGCCATTCAGGCCTTTGCCGAGCGCAGCTCCCTGGTCGATGCGCTGATCCTCACCGGCTCGCTGGCGCGGATGGACGGTTCGGTAGATGCGCTTTCGGATATCGACGTGGAGTTCGTCTCTTCGGATCCCGCGGCGCTGGGACGGGAGGACGGCTGGCTCCGCGAGATCGGCCCACTCGTCACCGTCCTGCGGCTGGAGCCTGACGGGGACCAGGACTGGGCGACCCGTCTTGCCATCTACGAGGACGGCACGAAGGTGGATTTCACGCTTGCCGGGAAGGAGCGCATCGCCGCCATGCGGCGCGATGGCGAACTCGACGCCCTCTATGAACGCGGCTACCGCGTGCTGCTGGACAAGCCGGGGCTGACGGCCGGCCTTCCGGCCCCGGGCGGCGGCTTTCCTGGTGTGGAGTTGCCGTCGGCGGAGGCCTATCGGGCAGCCGTCGAGGAATTCTGGTTCGAGGCTGCGCATATCCCGAAATATCTCGCGCGCGGCGAACTCTGGCTCGTCAAGGAGCGGGACGGGACGATGAAGTCGTTGCTGCTGGCGATGATGGAATGGCATGCGGCGGCAACCGCCACCGCGCCCGTCGACACCTGGCACATCGGAACGCGCCTGCGCCAATGGGTCGATCCGCGCACCTGGGACGACCTGCAGGAAACCTTCGGCCGTTTCGACCGGGACGATACCGAACGGGCCTTCGCCGCGACGACCGCGCTCTACGGCCGGCTTGCAAGGACGGTGGCGCAGAAGCTCGGCTACGCCTATCCGGCCGACGTGGAAAAGGCGATCCGCCGGATCGCCTCCACTCTCTCCTGATCCTTGGGCCTTGCGGCCTCAGAAGCTGCGCTGGAAGCGCACCACCCCGCCGACGAGGTCGTCGTCGCCGCGGAAGCCGCGGAACGCGGTGTAGTTCAACTCCGGGGTGATCCGGAAGCCCGGCACGACATCGTAGGCGACGTTGATGGCGCTCGCCCAGGTGCCGTCCTCTTCGACGACGACCTGTCCGTTGAAGGTCGCCTTCTCGCTGAGCTTCGCCGAAAGGCCGCCCCACAGGGCCCAGTCGCCGTACCAGCTGCCGTAGTAGTTCGGCCTGTCGGCGTCCGTCTGGTAGCTGCCCATGAAGAACAGCGAAACGGCGTCGGTCACGTTGAGGTCGAGGCGGGCCTTGAAGGCGAAGGCGTCGTAGCGGCTGTCATAGGCGACCATGCCGAAGGCGTTGCCCCAGTCCTGCTCGTATTTGACGCCGGCGATGAGATGGGGCAGGGCGCTGTCGACCGTCAGGTCGAACCATTCGCGATGGGCGACGCCCCCTGCATCCACCGTTTCCATCTCCCAGGAGCCGGTGCCTTCCTCGGCGCCGATCATGGCGGAGAGGCCGTTGCCGAAGTCGTAGGTGTAGCTCACCTGCGCCGTGCGATCGCCGGAATAGTAGATGACGTCGTCATAGACGACATTGCCGGCGGCCCAGGTCCAGTTCGCGAAGAGGGAATCGGCAAGGCCCACCGAGAAGCCGGCAACCTCGATCAGCGCTTCGGAGACATAGGAGCGCGTGCCGGAAGCCTTGTATTCGAAGCGTGCCTCGATGTTGGAGCGCAGCGTGCCCAGTTCCGTTTCGCTGCGCGCGTCGAAGCGCAGGCTCGCGCGCGTCTTGCCCTTCATGCCGCCCAGCGAGCCGCCCCAGTAGACGTCGTCGCCGACGGCGATCTCGTGGCGCAGATAGCCGCCGATCCGCAGGCAGGTCTCGGTGCCGGGGATGTAGAAGAAGCCCTGTCCATAGGCGTCGCAGACGCGGACATGGTCGGCCGGTTCGGCATCTGCGGCGGCGGCGGGCTGCACGCCCGCCATCATGCACAGTGCGGCGGCCGTGCCCGCAAGGATCGTCAGGCTGTTTCGTTTGGTCATGGTCGGTTCTGTCCCCTCTGTGGTTCTGGTTTGAAAATCGGGAAGGCTCCGCCCCTGCCGCGCGCCGGAGGCGAGCGGATCGGTGTGCGATCTTGATGCGGAGGAAGGCCGGCATCGTCCCCCGATGCCGGCTCATGCGTTCAGGCGGCGGTTGGCCTTAGCTACGCGGCGGCCAGACGTCTCCGGTCAGGCCGGTCTTCGGCTCGCCGAGCAGCGGCGTCTTCAAGGCGCGGATGCCGTCGATGCTGATCAGCCAGATGATGTTGCGGTCATATTCGGTGAAGACCGCGAAGCTGGCATTCTCGTAGGTGTAGTCCGGCATTTCCTTGGGCGTGGGGAAGCGCGGCACGTAGTAGCCGGCGATCTTCGGGTTCGTTGGATCCTTGACGTCGAAGATCTGCAGGCCGGCATTGTAGAAGGCGTAGGGCAGGATGCCCTCGCGGCTGTAGCCGGGCTGATGCGTGGTGCCGGAGCGCTTCGGGCCGAAACTGCCGCGCCGCTGGCAATAGTCGGTGAACTCTGCCTCTTCCGGCGGCGTCGGGCGCGGGAAGGTGGCGACGACCTTCGGATCCTTCGGGTTCTTGGCGTCGATGACCAGCACGTCCTTGTAGGGCTCGTAGCAGTTGGCGTTCATCGGGTAGCCGTTGGCGAAGACGTAGCCGGTGCGTTCGTACTGGCTGGTGTCGGCATTGTCGAACTCCGTGCCGGCGAAGCTCGGGGGAATGCTGAGATGGCCGAGCATTTCCGGCGTGCCGGGATTGCTCAGGTCGAAGGTGTAGAAGCCGAGACCGCCCATGGCGCCGAAGCCGATCGTGCCGCCCTTCTCGACGGGCTTGGGCAGGAACAGCGGCATGCGCGAGCCCATCCAGGAGGTGCGGTTGCCGGCGCGCGGGTTCATCAGGTAGGCGTCTTCGCTCGCCTTGTCGCCGACGACCTGGCCGGGAACCGTGACCTGGCTGACAAAGACCGGATTGGCCGGGTCCGTCATGTCCCAGGCCTGGTAGCCCGGCGAATGCAGGTAGTCCGGATACTCGGTCAGCGCGTAGCTGTCGTCGGGCGCGGCCGACAGATACATGTATTTGCCGCCGAACCAGGCGGGGGCGTCGAGCGAGCCGGAGCCCTGCTGCTCGCCGATCGGCGCGTCGGGGTTCTTGATGTCGGTGGTGCGCGTGGCGATCAGCTTCCAGTCGCTCGGCAGCGGGCCGTTCATCTCGTAGACCTTGAAGCCCTTGAGCGAATTGTACTTGCGCAGCGTCTCGACGATATCGGGCTGGGTGCGCTTGTTGTCGAGAATGCCGAAACGGCCGATCTCGTAGGAGGCGACGACGACATTCTTCTGCAGCTTTTCGCTCCAGGCGATGGTGATGCCGCCGAAATAGTCCTGGACGGTCTTGGCGTCCCATTCCTCGCTGGAGCCTTCCGGCCCCCAGACGCCGCCCTTGGAATAGACGACCTCGGCCTTTGCAGGGTCGGTGATGTCGAGCACGCGCATGTAGTCGCGGTCGTGCAGGTACATGTAGCGCTTGCCGTCGAAGTCCGCGACATCCGGCCAGGCGTGCCACGGCGAGGTAATGTGCGGGTAGAAGGCGATCTCCTCGACATTGCTCTTGTAGGTCTTGTCGTCCCAATGGGTGAGCTGGCCGGGGAACGGTTCGGAGCCGCCGAGCGGCGTGGCGCGCGGCGCCTTGAAGGTGCCCGTCGCCGGATCCATGCCGTAATCCACGCCGGGCGTCAGGGTCGGGGGCATCTTGTCATAGGTCAGCTCCGACCAGCGCTTGAGGTGGGGGTCCTTGATGTTGATCTCCGTCGGGACCTCCTTCTCCCAGCCCGCGCCAAGCGTGGTTCCTGCGGCAAGGCACAAAATTGAGCATGCGATCATCAGCCGTTTCGGCATGGGTGTCTCCTCCTGGTCTATGGGTAAATGGGCGAGGCAAACGAAGGACGGCGAGCAAAGCCGGTGGCTTCGCGGTCCGGATTCCTGCGCTGTGAATGAGGATCGTGCGGGCTCCCTCATACCCGCAGCGATCGACCGCTCCGTTTGCTATGGGTATGAAACAGGCTGGCTTTCCCCATAACAATCGCCTCAATCCGCATTAATTCATGCGGATTTCCTATGAGTGGGGGCGAGCGGCCGTTTTCCTGCGCGCCGCGGGCGGCGCGCTTTCGCCTTCCTCGATGGCGTAGACTTCCAGCGGATAGCCGAAATGCTCGTTCATCAGGGCGCGGGCGCGTTCGGCGTTACGGTCGAGCACAGCCTCCATCAGCTCCGTATGCGGGCCGATGGACTGGGCCTTGTGCAGGGCGGCCATGGCCTCCTCGTAACCGGCGGTCTCGCCAGCGGCGGCGCGCAGCGCCGGAGCGAAGGCGAGGAAACGGTAGTGACGCTGCATCTGGTCGGAAATGGTCGAGCGGAAGCGCATAAGCCAGCTCGATTGCGCCGCGCCGAGCAGGGCCGCATGGAAGGCCTCGTGCCGCTCCATCCAGGTATCGACGGCCGTTTCGGAGGAATCCTCGAGGATCGTCTTGCAGCGCGACAGGCGATAGTGCGCCGTCACGATGCCCGATTCCCATTCCGCTCCGCCCTCGGCGATGGATTCCATCAGCAGCGGGATTTCCACCACCGTGCGGGCGCGGGTCAGGTCTTCCAGTTCTGCCCGCGAGACGGGCGCGACGGTGAAGCCGCGATTGGAGATGGCGACCACCAGCCGTTCGGCCTCGAGCCGCGACAGCGCCTCGCGCAGCGGCGTCCAGCCGACGTCATAGGTCTTGCCGAGAGCGCCGAGCTTCAGCGGCGCGCCGGGCTGCAGTCGGGTCTTGAGGATATCGGTCCGCAGCATCTGGTAGGCCGCTTCGGTCTTCGTGCTGGTCTCGTGCTGTTCAGTCAAATCCGCCCCCGGGGTGCCGCCACCATAGGGGGCGGACATATATTCCACAATTATATATAATCATAGATCATTGCCATAATTATATATAATCGTGTTGACTTTATCGGGGCATCTGCGTTTCCTCCACTCCGCGCTGCCATGGCGGCAGCTGGGAGGAAGAACATGGCCACCACGAAATCGAAACTTGTCACGGGCCTGATGGCCGTCGGCCTGGTGCTCGCGGGCATAAGCTCTGCCGCCGCCGACCCGATCCGCATCGGCATCGCCAATTTCGGCGAACACCCGCCGCTCAACGCCGCAATCGCCGGCTTCAAGAAAGCGCTTTCGGAAAACGGCTTCGTCGAGGGCAAGGACGTCGTCTATACGGAGAGCCACACCAATTTCGACGCCTCGCTCGTGCCGCAGATGATCGCCAAGCTGCAGGCCGAACAGCCGAAGCTCGTCTATACCGTCACCACCCCGGTCTCGCAGATCGCCAAGAAGGCGCTCGCCGGCTCCGGCATTCCGGTCATTTTCACCGCCGTCACCGATCCGGTCGCCGGCAAGCTTGTTCCCTCCTGGGAGAGCGGCGACGACGGCATCACGGGCGCGACCGACAGCCAGGACATGGCAGCGGTGCTCGCCTTCACAAAGAAGCTGCTGCCGAACGCCAAGCGCCTCGGCCTGCCCTACAATCCCGGCGAGGCCAATGACGTGGCGCTGCTCGAAAGCCTGCGCAAGATCGCGCCGGAACAGGGTTTTGAAGTGGTCGAGGTCGGCGTCGACAATCTCAACGACATTCAGCAGCGCATCACCTCGCTCGCCGGCAAGGTGGATGTCATCTACGGCCCGACGTCGAACATGATCCAGCCCGCCATTGCCGCTGTTGCGGCCGCTGCGCGCCAGTCCGGCATCCCGGTCGTCAACGCGGTCGACACCGCCGTTCTGGAAGGCTTCGTGCCGGCAAGCTTCGCCGTCAATTACGAGCAGGTCGGCATCAATGCCGGCAAGATCGCGGCCGAGGTGCTGAAGGGCAAGGACCCGAAGTCCATCGCCCCCGTGCGTCCCGCCTATGAGGACCATCAGGCGCTGATCTCGAAGAAGGCCATGGCCGCCTTCGGCATCGAAATTCCCGCTTCGCTCGCCGACTGCAAGTGCATCGTCGACTGACCTGACGCCGGCTGCGGACGGCGGCTCCCGAGGTCTCCGTCCGCCAGCGCGCTTTTGTTTTTACGCAGCTCCGTCCGCACGGTCGCTTCACGCCCTTGCCGGAACTGCTCGAAGGAGGAACGGATGCTCGAAATCCGATCTGCACGAAAGGTCTTCTACAAGGGGCAGCCCGACGAGAAGATCGCCCTCAACGATCTCAGCCTGACACTGCCGACCGGTAATTTCGCCATCGTCATCGGCTCGAACGGCGCCGGCAAGAGCAGCATGCTGAACGCCATTTCCGGCGCGCTGATGCTCGATTCGGGAAAGATCCTCATCAACGGCGACGACGTGACGGCGCTGCCGGTGCACAAGCGCGCAAGCCGCGTCGCCCGCGTCTTCCAGGACCCGATGAAGGGCACTGCCGCCTCGATGACGGTGGCGGAGAACATGCTGCTCGCCGAACTGCGCGGCAAGAAGCTCGGTTTCAGCCGCGGCCTCAACGCCCGGCGGCTCGCCAGCTACCGGGAGCGTCTCGCGGCTCTCAGCCTCGGGCTGGAAAACCGGCTGGACACGCGCGTCGAGCTGCTTTCTGGCGGCCAGCGCCAGTCGCTCTCGCTGATCATGGCGACCTGCGACCAGCCGGACCTGCTACTGCTCGACGAGCACACCGCCGCGCTCGATCCGCGCACGGCCGATATCGTCATGCAGGCGACGGTCAGGGCGGTCGAGGCCTTCAACCTCACCACGCTGATGGTGACGCACAACATGCAGCACGCTGTCGATTTCGGCCATAGCGTGGTGATGCTCGACGCCGGCAGGACCCGGCTCGAAATCACCGGCGCGGAGAAGGCCGAGGTCACGATCCCGAAACTCATCGGTCACTTCGGCATGAAGACCGACCGCATGCTGCTGGCGAGCTGAGACGGACATGGATACGGTTTCTACGATATTCTCGAATTTCATCGCGCTCGTGCCGGTCACGCTGGCGCAGAGCCTCATTCTTTCCTTCATCGTGCTCGGCATCATGCTGCCGTTCCGCACGCTGAACTTTCCCGACCTCACCAGCGAGGGCGCGTTTCCGCTCGGTGGCTGCGTCTGCGCGCTGTCGCTGGCCGGCGGCGCGCCGGGCTGGCTTGCCATTCTCGTGGCGATGGCCGCGGGGTTCCTGGCGGGAAGTTGCACGGCCTTCGTGCACCTGCGCTTCCGCATCCACACGCTGCTCGCCGGCATCCTGATGATGACCATGCTCTACAGCGTCAACCTGCGGCTCATGGGCAAGTCGAACCTTTCGGTCTATGGCACGCCGACCCTCTTCGACGGCGTTCCCTTCACGGAGCCTGGTTTCCCGGTGAGCAAGATCGTCGTCGCCGGCCTGCTCGGCATCGCCGTCTATTGCCTGCTGAACCTCTATTTCCGCACCGAGCGGGGCACGGCCATGCGCGCCGTCGGCTCCAATCCCGACATGGCGGAAGCACAGGGCATCAGCATCTGGGCCGCCACCATCGGCGGGGTCGGCCTTGCCGGCGCCTTCTCGGCGACCAGCGGCGCGCTGATGGTGCAGTCGCAGGGTTTTGCCGACGTCAACATGGGCATCGGCACGCTGATCAACGGTCTTGCCGCGCTGATGATCGGCGAGGCCATCGTCGGCAAGCAGACCATCCGCCGCCAGCTTGCCGCCCCCTTCGTCGGTGCCATCGTCTATTACCAGCTCGTCTCGCTCTGCCTTGCCGCCGGCATGCCGCCGACCGACCTCAAGCTCGCCACCGGCCTCTTCGTGCTCGCCATGCTGGCGCTACCCACCCTCAAGCGCGCCCGCGGCCCCATGCCCGCCCGCGAAACCGTTCGTGAATAGAAGGACTGCCCATGACCATCGATATCAAAGCCGTCGAGGCGCTGGACCGCGACGATCCGCTCGCGGGCTTCAAGAGCCGCTTCGACCTGCCCGAGGGCGTCACCTATCTCGACGGCAATTCGCTCGGCGCGGCGCTGCACGCCTCCTATGCCGAGATCGAGAAGGCCGCGAAGCTCGAATGGGGCCGTGACCTCATCCGCAGCTGGAACACCGCCGGCTGGTTCGCCCTGCCGCTGACGCTCGGCGACCGCGTCGGCCGCCTGATCGGCGCCGCGCCCGGCCAGACGGCCGTGACGGACCACACCTCGGCCAATGTCTACAAGGCGCTGCATGCCGCGCTCGGCCTCAATGCGGAACGCAAGGTCATCGTCGCGGAGAGCGAGAGTTTCCCGACCGATCTCTACATGGCCGAGGGCGTGATGGCGACACGGCCCGGCACGGTCATGCGGCTGGAGGGCGTCGACGGTGCCCGGATCGAGGACCTGATCGACGAGAGCGTCGCCGTGGTGCTGGTCAACCACGTCAACTACAAGACCGGCGCGCTGCGCGATATGGCGGCGCTGACCCGGCGCGCCCATGACGTTGGCGCGCTCGTCGTCTGGGATCTCTGCCATTCCGCCGGTGCGCTGCCGGTGGAACTCGACCGCTGCAACGTCGATTTCGCCGTCGGCTGCACCTACAAATACATCAATGGCGGCCCGGGCGCGCCGGCCTTCATCTATGTCGCCGCGCGCCATCAGGACGAGGTCAGCCAGCCGCTCAGCGGCTGGTGGGGCCATGCCCGTCCCTTCGGCTTCGAGCGCAGCTACGATGGCGGTGCGGGTATCCTGCGCTTCCTCTCCGGCACGCAGCCGATCTTGTCGCTGCGCGCGCTCTCCGCCGCGCTCGACCTCTGGGACGAGGTGGACCTCGCGGCGATCCGCAAAAAGAGCATCGCGCTGACCGATCTCTTCATTGCGCTGGTCGAGGCGCGCTGCGGCGCGCATGGCCTGAAGCTCGTCGGGCCGCGCGACGGCACGACGCGCGGCAGCCAGGTCTCCTTCGAGCATGAGGGCGCCTATGAGATCATGCAGGCGCTGATCGAGCGCGGCGTGATCGGCGATTTCCGCGCGCCGGCGACCATCCGCTTCGGCTTCACGCCGCTCTATACGAGCTTTGCGGATGTGTGGAACGCGGTGGACGTGCTGCATGATGTGATGGAGACGGGCGCCTGGCGCGATGCGCGCTATGCCGTGCGCAGCGCCGTGACCTGATACCGGTTTACATCCGAAAACAGAGAGGGCGCTTTCCAGTGCGGGAAAGCGCCCTTTCGCGTTTTGGGCCGCGGGCGGACTTATCACATCTCGATATCAATTCATTCAACCTATGTGGATTGTTATATCAGACGGCCGGTTGCATCCATTGCGGGACGGAAGGCTTGGCCTCCAACGGAATGGCGAAAAGGCAATCTCATGGCTCAGGAAACACAGGCTCAGCTCTATATCGGCGGCACATGGAGGGCGACCTCCGAGACGCTCGCCGTCATCAACCCCGCCAATGAGGATGTCATCGGCACGGTGGCGGTGGCCCGCGAGGCCGACCTTGCCGATGCCACGGATGCGGCCTGGAAGGGCTTCCAGGTCTGGAGCCGGACGTCGCCGGCCGCGCGCGCGGCCATCATCCTGAAGGCCGCCCAGTTGATGCGCGCGCGCGCGGAGGAGATCGCCCGCTCGATCACGCTGGAAAACGGCAAGCCGATTGCCGAGGCCCGGCTGGAGGTCATCCGCGGCTGCGAGTTCTTCGAATGGGACGCCGGCGAATGCGTGCGCCTCTACGGCCGCGTCGTCCCGAGCGCGCCGGGCATCCGCTATATCGTTCTGCACGAGCCGATCGGCCCGGTTGCCGCCTTCTCGCCGTGGAATTTCCCGATGAGCCAGCCCGCCCGCAAGATCGGCGGGGCGCTCGCCGCCGGCTGCTCCATCGTCATGAAGGCCTCCGAGGAAACGCCGACGGGCGTGGTGCACATCGCCCGCGCCTTCCACGACGCAGGCCTGCCAGCCGGCGTGCTCAATCTCGTCTTCGGCCACCCGGCCGAGATTTCCGAATATCTCATCCCGCAGGACCGCATCCGCATGGTCGCCTTCACCGGTTCGACGGCGGTCGGAAAACACCTGACGACGCTCGCCTCGCAGGTCATGAAGCCGGCGCTGATGGAGCTGGGCGGCCATGCCCCGGTCATCGTTTGCGAGGACGCCGATCCCGTCGCCGCCGGCCTTGCCTGCGCCACCCGCAAGTATCGCAATTCCGGCCAGGTCTGCACCTCGCCGACGCGCTTCTTCGTGCATGAAACGCTCTACGACCGCTTCACCGAAGCCTTCGTGGAGAAGGCGCGCGCGATCAGGGTCGGCAACGGTCTCGATGCCGCGACGCAGATGGGGCCGGTCGCCAACGACCGCCGCATAACGGCCTTGCAGGACCTCGTGGACGATGCCCGCGCCCGGGGGGCGCGCGTGCTCTGCGGCGGAGGGCGCCTCGACGGCAAGGGCTACTTCTTCGCGCCGACGGCGATTGCCGACCTGCCCGACGATGCCCGCGCGTTGTCGGAAGAACCCTTCGGCCCGCTCGCCGTGATCAATCCCGTCGCGTCGCTGGACGAGGCCATCACCAAGGCGAATGCGCTGCCCTTCGGCCTTGCTGCCTACGGCTTCACCAATTCGCTGGCCAATGTCGATCAACTGATGCAGGGCATCGAGGCCGGCAACCTTTCGATCAACACGCTGGAGGCCTCGGTCGCCGAAACGCCGTTCGGCGGCGTCAAGGAAAGCGGCCTTGGCCGCGAGGGCGGCGCGGAAGGCCTGCATCACTATACGGTCATCAAGAACGTTTCGCTGCGCATCGCCTGACGCGCGGAGGCGTCCGAGGCTGGAGCACTTCGCTTTCCGTCCGTCGCGGGAACGCAACGAAAGGCCACTGTGCACTTTTGCTGGAATTGCTCCAGGCCGGAACCGTTGCCCTGACGGTTCCGGCCTTCGCGCATTCTCAGCCGACCACCGGCACCATGTCGCGCAGCACCTTGCGCAGCACGGTGCGCACCGCAAGCGTTGCGGGCGAGGGCGTGCGTTCGCGGGCGGTGATGATCGAGACGTCGCGGGCAATCGAGGGTTCGGCCAGGGGGCGGGCGACGATCTTGCGGCCGTTGAGACCGGCAAAGGCATAGGTCGGCAGGATGGCAAGGCCCGCCTCCCGCTCGACGAGAGAAAGGGCCGTGTTGATCTGGTGCACTTCGAGGGCCGGGCGCAAGGGCACGCCGGCGCTCTCGAAACCGACTTCCGTGAGGAGCCGGATGTTGCTTTCGCGGGTCAGCGTGATGATCGGCTGGTCGGCCAGCGCCGCCCAGGCCACCTCGGCCCTGGCGCAGACGGCATGTCCCTCCGGTGCGAAAACCATGAGCTGGTCGCGCAGCACGCGCTGGATCTCCAGCCCGTCCTCGTCGCTGGCGAAGGTGCCGACGCCAAGGTCGCAAAGCCCGCTGCGCACACGGGGCGCGATGAGGTCCGTCACCACGTCCTCGATGCGCAGCTTGAGGTTCGGATGGGCGGCGGCGACCTCCTGCAACAGGCGCGGCAGCACCGTCGCGCCGAGAAAGGGCGGGGCGGCGATGCGCACGAGGCCGGTCCTCAGCTGCCCGAGATCGTGCACGGCGTCGACGGCCCGTTCGATTTCCGCCAGCCCCGGCAAGGCCCCGGCGGCGAAGACCCGGCCCGCCTCGGTCAACTCGACGCGGCGGGTCGTGCGGTCGAAGAGCCGCGCGCCGAGCAGCGCCTCAAGGTCGCGGATGGCATGCGAGATGCCGGCCTGGCTGGTGCGCAGCCGCTCGGCCGCGCGGGAGAAGTTGCCGAGTTCGACCACGGCCTGGAAACACTTGATCTGACGCAGATTGAGCATTGGGCGATCCATACTGATTTCGACATGAATATATACGAACTATGCGTCTTTATGAATAAAAATTTCTGGCGCTAAATGGCGACAACAAAGACGGCGGCCGCTGGATGCGCCGCGGCGAGACATGCGACAGGGAGCGTCATGAAATACCAGCGTAAGGATGCAAAGGCCCATTCCCGCGCCACGATGCGCGGCATCTGGGCGGCGGCGAACACGCCGTTCACCGCCGAAGGCGCGATCGACGAGGCGGGGTACCGCCGCAACGTCGAGCACTGGATTTCCGATCTCGGCATCGACGGCCTGTTCATCGCCGGCAAGCAGGGCGAGTTCTTCTCCATGTCGGTCGACGAGCGCAAGCGCATGTTCGACCTCTCGGTGGAAGCCGTGGGCGAGCGGGCGCAGACCATCATGTCCTGCTCGGACCAGAACATGGACGTGGTGATCGACCTTGCCCGCCATGCGCAGGCCTGCGGCGCCGACTATATCGTCGTGCATGCGCCGATCCTGCATTTCTTCAAGCAGCAGGACGAGACGCTGCTGCGCTACTACGAAACCATCGCCTCCAAGGTGGATATCGGCATGGCGCTGTGGTCGCATCCCGACAGCGGCTATCTGATGAGCCCGGAGCTCTGCAACCGGCTCGCCGATATCGAGACGGTCGTCGCCATCAAGTATTCCGTGCCGCGCGACATGTACAAGACGCTGACGCGGCTTGCCGGCGACCGCATCCTCGTCTCCACCGCCTCCGAGGAGGAATGGCTGGATAATGTGCTGGAACTCGGCTGGCAGCTTTATCTCTGCTCCTCGCCGCCCTACACGCTGCAGACGAAGGCGGACCGCCGCATCGCCGACTACACCGCGCTCGCCTTCGCCGGAAAGGCGGAGGAGGCGCGCGCCGTCAGCGCCAGCCTGCAGGGCGTGCGCGACGCCTTCCGCAAGACCAAGCCGGCCGAAAAGCCCCATGCGCACCAGAAGTACTGGCAGGAGCTGCTCGGTCAGGTCGGCGGCGCGGTGCGCCGGCCGCTGCTGGAGCTGACGGATGAGGAAAAGAGACTGACCCGCGCCGCCTTCGAGGAATGCGGCCTGAAACTGGGTTGAACGGAATAGGGAGGACCATCGATGACCAAGCTGAAAGCCTTCAACCTGCAGAAGTGGATCGACGAGCACAAGCACCTGCTGAAGCCGCCGGTCGGCAACCAGCAGATCTGGAAGGACGCCGACCTGATGGTGACGATCGTCGGCGGCCCCAACAAGCGGACGGACTATCACGACGACCCGGTGGAGGAGTTCTTCTACCAGCTCAAGGGCGACATGGTGCTGAAGCTCTATGACGGCAAGGAATTCTACGACGTGCCGATCCGCGAGGGCGACATCTTCCTCCTGCCGCCGCATGTGCGCCATTCGCCGCAGCGCCCGATGGAAGGCTCCATCGGCCTCGTCATCGAACCGACGCGGCCGGAAGGCTTGCTCGACGCGGTGGAATGGTACTGCTTCGAGTGCACGGAACTCGTGCACCGCGCAGAAGTGGACCTCGAATCCATCGTCGACGACCTGCCGCCGATCTATAAGGCCTTCTATGCCGACGAAAAGCTGCGCACCTGCCCGAGATGCGGCACCGTGCATCCGGGCAAGACTCCGCCCGAAGGCTGGGTAACGCTCTAACCCGAACCAAACCTGCAAAGGCTCCGCCTGATGGGCGGAGCCGGGGGGCATTTCATGTCGACAGTCGAAGCCATCTGTCTCGTCGGTTGGGGCGCCATCGGCCAGCGGGTCGCCGCGCTTCTGAATGCGCGCGGTGCCAACGCCCGGATCGTCGGCATCGCCGTGCGCGATCCGAAAGAGATCGAGGGAACCATGCCGGATGGGGCCGTGCATGTCGCAGGCCCCGAGGCGCTGGCCGCGACCGGCGCGAGCCTCGTCGTCGAGGCGGCGAGCCGCGAAAGCGTGATGCCCTTCGCCCGCGCCGCCCTGACGGCCGGCATGGATTTCGCCGTCTCCTCCACCTCCGCGCTGGTCGATCCGGCCGTGCTCGACGAACTCGTCGAAACCGCGCGGCGCAACGGCACCAAGCTCATCGTCCCGCCGGGCGCGCTCGGCGGCATCGACGCCCTCTCGGCCGCCGCACGGCTCGGACTGGACAGGGTGGAGCACGTCATCATCAAGCCCGCCAAGGCCTGGCTTGGCACCCCGGCCGAACAGCGCTGCCGCCTTGCCGACCTGCAACAGGCGGAGACCTTCTTCGAGGGCAGCGCCGCCGAAGCGGCCACGGCCTTCCCGCAGAACGCCAATGTCGCGGCCACCACATCCCTTGCCGGCCTCGGCATGCAGCGCACCCGCGTGCGCCTTGTCGCCGACCCCGCCGCAACGGAAAACACCCATCACATCCACGCCGCCGGCGCTTTCGGCACCCTGGAAATCCGTCTGCAGAACCGGCCGCTCGCCACCAACCCGAAATCCTCGGAAATGACCGCGCTGAACCTCGTGCGGATGATCGAGAACCGCACCAGCCCGCTGGTGCTCTGAGAGCCTTTGCCGCGGGCAGGCGGCATTCCCCCGAAGATATCCATGGATCGCCTCTGCTAACGCTTGGTTGCAGGGGCGATTGTGTGGCGATATCTGTTTTCGATGCGAATAAGCGGTCTCGTCTTTCCGTTCAGGAAGAAGGGACACGGGGACTTCGGCCGTTTTCACGAACGGAGAAACCGAGGCAGGGGGACGGATTTGATGCGGCGCCTGATCTTCTTCATGGCCATGCTCGCCAGCGCACAGGCGCATGCAGGGCTCTTCGTCTTCAGTGGCGCAGACGCCGCGCCGTTCAAGGTTTCCTTCGACGGGCTGCAGTCCATCGACAGGAGCGGGACCACCGTAGCCCGCCTTTCCCTCCGGATCGAAGACGTCTCCAGGCCGGTAAAGTCGGCAACCATTCGCTGCGAGGGGAGCGGCTCGAGCGGCGGCGCATGGTCGTTTTCGCAAGAGGTCTCCGATCTCTCGGTCGGCGAGGTGAGGACCATTACGCTGGATGGCGCGGTCGTGGCCGCATCCTCCGAGACGCAGCCGACGACGGTGCGGTGCGACGTCGTGCATCCTCTGCCGGCGGGGTAAGAATGAGAGCGAATTTTTCCCTGCAACAGACTGGACGCATTATGAAATTCCGCTTCGGTTTTCCAATTTTTCTGGCCTCGACGCTGCTGGCGTCGCCAGGTGCGGCCGTCGATGCGGAGAGCCTGATCAAGAGCCTCACGGCCAACGGCGCCACGGTCACCCGCAGCGGCGAGCCGATGCAGATGCTGGGCGACCGGGACAGGGACTATCTTTCCCAATTGCCGACCCGCGGTCTCAAGGCGGTGCATCGACAGGAAGTGGAAGAAATCGTCGAAGCCAACCAACTGCCCAGCATCGATGTCGAAATCCGCTTCCGCTACGATTCCGCCGACATAGAGCCCGCTTCGGTTCCTGATCTCAACGCCCTCGGCGCCGCGCTCACGCACAAGTCGCTGGCCACCGCCCGGGTGCTCCTGAACGGACATACGGACGCCAAGGGCGGCAACGACAGCAACATGACGCTGTCCGAACGCCGCGCAGAGGCTGTTCGCGACTATCTCGTCAGCCACTTTTCCATCGGTGCCGCGCGGCTCATCGCCATCGGTTACGGGGAAGAGCGACTGAAGAACACGGCCGATCCCGACGCTGCGGAGAACCGCAGGGTCGAGGTGGTCAATCTGGGGCCCTGACGTGACGCGACAGATCTTGCGGAAAACCCTCTTCTGGTTTCTGGCGGCCCTTTTCCTTGGCGCCCCGCTGCAATCGGCCGAGGCTCTGGAAATCTACCGCAACAGCAAGCGCTACGACATCAAGGCGTCGCTGCCCGCCGGCGTCGAATTCGCGGCCGACAAGATCGATCGCAAATTCTCGGCCAATGGGGTCGAAGGAACCCTGCGCCTTATCCAGGACGACTACGGCAGTTGCACGGAGCTGATCGACGAGCGGCAAAGGAACTGGGTCAAATACGGTTTCACCCAGACTGCCAACCGGCGCATCTTCGAAAAGGAATGCACCATCACCATCCGCAACCCGGACACGAAGGAGATCGCTGTCTCCTACTATGTCCTGGTCGATGCCTGCGCCTGCTTCGCGGCTGCCCATTTCCGCTTCGACACCTCCCGGCGTGCGGACTATGAGCGGCTTGCCAATGTCGTTGTCGCCTCGATCCGAAAGAATCATTCCCGTCCGTCGCGTGAGCCGGTCACGATGCCGCCGGACGGCAGTAATGACACGCAGACGGCCGCCGCGGACGTGGAGGAGGCGCCCCCCGTCGTCGAAGAGCAGCAGCCGGAGGACCACACGCCGCTGCCCGCGAGCGCAAAGGCCGGGATCGAACGCATCCTTGCCGTCGCTCGGCGTTACCAATGCGCGCAGTTCGAAACCAAGCCCGACGCCGACCTCGCGCTTGTCCTGTTGACGGCCTGGACCGGTAGGGGCCTCGATCAATTGGGCAAGGAGGCAGGCGTTTCCGGCCTCTCGTCCCTCATCGCGCAGAACGGCGGGCTGCCACCGCTGGAAGGCCAGGTCGGGGCGATTGCGGCGCGGTTGCTGAAGACCCACGCCGGTGCCATCGCAACGATGGAGGCCTATGCGGACAAATACGGCGAACGCCTTTGCCCGATGATGGCGCGCATCTTCGCCAAGCCGCTCGCCGATATGGCCTACGAGCAACAGGAGGTTCGCTCGCCCTACCATGGCTATCTCATGGCCGCGCAGGGCCTGATGCGTCTTCATGGCTGCTTCGACGGTGCGATCGACGGGGCTTTCGGCGCGGAAAGCCGCAGGGGCTGGCAGCGTCTTCTGGCCGGGCTCGGGCGTTCGGGGCGCGAGACGCCGACGGCGGCGGACGTCGTCGATGCGGCGGCGATGCCGCTTTCCTCTGGTGCCTGCGACGCCGGCGACACCGGAAGCGTGCCCGCGGCGGCGCTGGGCTTTCTCGGAATTCAGGAGACGATCGGCAGTACCTGGGCGCTGATGCAAACCGCCGAGACGAGCGCCGTTCTCGATGCATTTGCGCAGAAGGGTGAGTGGACGCGGTGGCAGCGGGCCCTGCTCCTCTCCATCGCCTCTCCCCGGCTGGGCGATGTGCCCGGCGAGGCCGAGCGCTGGATCGCCGAACTCTACCGCAGGGGCGTCGGCGTCCGGGCGAATGCCGCGGCTGCAGCGTACTGGATGGATGAGGGCAAGCCGTCGAAAATCCTCTATGTGCGTTACCTGGAGGCCTTGGACGATCCCGCCCTGGCGGGCACGGCGGCAGAGGCTTTCGTGGAGAAGATGGCCGCCAACAAGTATAGCGGAGACCCTATCGCCGCAGGGCCGATCCGCGTGGATTACAAGGCAGCGATCAGCGTTGCCGACATGGCAGACTTTGCCCGGCTCGCGGAACTCGTCATCCGCTACGATGCGGCCTTCGATGCCGTGCTGGCGTCGAAGGCCGCACCGCTCAAGGTCTCGCTCGCCGAGCGGCTTCTGGCGGGCGCTGCGCCGAGTGGCAAGGCGCCGGAACTGGCAGCGCGGCTGCTCCAGTCGGCAGCGAACGAAGGCCTCGACTATGCCGCCTCGCGGCTTGCCTTCCTCACCCTGCACGGTCTCGGTACGGCCGCGGATGCCGGCAAGGCAAGAATGCTTGCCGAGCAGGCGGCGGCCAAGGGGAGCCCTTCGGGCTCTATCTGATGGCAGGCTTCCTGGAAGGCGCGGCGACGCCGGACCGCAAGGGCGCACTCGCCGCCTACAAGCGCCTCCTGTCCGCCGGCAAATTCCTGCCGACGACGCTGGTGGTCAACCGGCTGATGTCCGGCAATGCCGTCCTGGCTACGAGCGACGGGCGCAAGCTGGTCGAGGCGGCGGCGAAGAAGAGCCCGGATTTCGTGCGCAGCCTGGCGCGGCTGGCGCTCTGCGTGCAGTGTGGCGGAACGCTCGACACGGCGGATGCCGCCAACTGGCTACGCAGGATACCCGAGGCTGACAGACGGGACGACGCGTTCACGCTCTATCGCCTCCTCAGTGCGTTTCCCGACCTGCGCAAATCGAAGGGCGAGCCGCGCGCCGTGTTGAGTGCCGCCGTGTTTGCGCCCGAGGAGGGCGGCAATGGGCTGTTTGGATCGTTGACCTCGATACCCGCCTATCTCGCCTTGAAGATCGAGGACATCACGCGCAAGAACGGCGCGGCCGCCCTGCCGAAGGACATGGCAAAGGTGCTCGACCGCGTCTGCACGGCGACAAAGGACGAACAACCGCTGAGCACCTGCCCGCAAGCGGCCAAATATCTGGCGTCCGGTGCGTTTGGCGGCGCGCTTGTCGGCGTCGGTATCGACCGGCTCAAGGCAATCGATCACGTCGACCTGTTCGACGTGCTCGCCGCCTACGGCGATTTCAAGGGCGCGCTGGCCGCCTTGCAGCGGGCGGAAGCGGAGGAGCGCCTGGCAAGAGGCTTCGCCACGCGTGGAGTTGCAGGGGAGGAGAGTGGGACCATTGTCGCCTCCCTGCGCTCGCCGACATTCCGCCGGCTTATCGCCCAGCGCGACACCACGGATATGAGCACGCTGCCGGACGGGTTCGTGTCGCTCCTGCGCTTCCTCGCGTTGCGCGGTGACGAGGAGGCACGCGACTATCTGGCGCTCATCGATGGCAGGCCGCAGGAGGCCGTCGCCGACGTCGTGACGACGCCGCAGGAGGCCGAAGCGGTCTTTGCCGCCGTCAAGGCGCAGCGCGGGCTTTCACGCGCCTTCGTGAACGCGGCGCGTGAAAGTGCCAATGCCGAGAAGGCCGAGGGCCGGAAGGACGCTGCCCTCTCGATGGAACTGACGGCCCTTGCCGCCGAAATGCGGCTTGACGCCATCGCCACGGTCGAACTTGGGCAATTGCAGGGCGCGCTGACCTCCGTCTGCCACCTGTCACGCGCCAGCGAGCGCGTCTTTGCACTCGATGCCGATGCGGCGGCGATGGTGCTGGCGAAGGACGCCATCAATCGTCTGCAGGCCGTGCGGCGCGATCTTGCCACGATCCCGGAGAGGCTGCAGGGCTGCTTCCGCGACCTCGTCTCCGACAACTACCGCTGGCTCGCCGACTTGCTGGTGCGGGAAAACAGGCTGGGCGAGGCGCGGTTCGTGTTGGGGCTGCTGAAGGATTTCGAGGCCTTCCAGTTCGTCGGCCGCGATCCCGACTTCGTTGGCGAGGCTTTCCGGGAAATCCCCTATACGCCAGAGGAGCAACGCCTGCGCGCCGCGCTCGACGCCCTTGTCCTGCCGGTCGTTCCGGAAGGGCGCCGGGCGAACGAACTGCGGCTCCAGCGTGCGGCGCGGACGCTGACGCAGGCGGAACAGCAGGAGTTGTCCGGCATCGAAACGCGCCTGCAGGAGGCCGACCGGGCCTATGCCGACAGCATGCACGCCATCATGGCCGCCGCGGGCGTGCTGGCCGAAGCGGAAGCCGTGCCGCCGCTGCCCGATACGCTCGGTCCCTCCGAAACCATCGCGAAGGCCGAGGCGGGCAAGGGCACGGTGATCGTGCATTATCTCGTCATGCCGGAGCGTCTCAACATCATCGTGACGACGGCCGCCGGGCCGAAGAGCTTCGTCATCACGGAATGGAACGGCAAGCCCTTCGCCGAGGCGGATCTCAACGCGGATATCGACCGGTTCCGCCACCTCATGAGCCGCGCGGTCACCGATCCGTTGCCGCAGGGCAGGAAACTCTATGACCTGCTGATCGCGCCCATCCGCGCCGAACTCGATGCGGCCGATGCGCGCCTGCTGCTTCTGTCGCTCGACAGGCGTCTGCGCTATCTGCCCTTTGCGGCCCTGCACGACGGCCGGGCCTATCTGGCCGAGACCTACGATACGTCGGTGTTGACGAACAGCGCCTTCGAGGCTGCCGGCGGCAGTGCGAGCGACGTGCCCTTCTCCGCGCTCGGCATGACGCAGGCGACCGGGGATTTCTCCGCTCTGCCGGGGGTCGCCGTCGAGCTGGAAGGGCTCGTGAAGGGCAGTGACCGTGCCGGCATCTTCGACGGCGAGGTGGCGCTCGACCAGGCCTTCGACCGCGGCGCGCTCACGAAAGCGCTGGCGACCGGCAGCGCGGCGCCTGCGGGCCTTGCCATCGTGCATATTGCCTCGCATTTCGCCCTCGGCAAGACCGATGCCGATTCCAGCCTGCTGCTGGGGACGGGGGAGCTGCTGTCGCTGCGCGAGATCAAGAACGACAAGGCACGCTACGATTTCCGCCATGTCGAACTTCTGACCCTGTCGGCCTGTGAAACCGGCTTTGCGGAGGAGGATGCCGACGGCCGCGAGATCGACAGCCTGTCGAAGGTGACGAGCGATCGCGGTGCGCAGTCCACGCTGGCCAGCCTGTGGCAGGTCAACGATCCCTCGACGGCCCTGATGATGCAGCGTTTCTATGAATTGCGCACAATGGGGCACCTGTCCAAGGCCGCGGCGATGGGCGCCGTCCAGCGGGAATTCATTCACGGTGACCTCGGGTCGCGGAAAAACCTCGACGCCAGAAGCATCGTCTATGACAGTGCGCCTGATGTCGGCGGCTCCATCGTCAAGATGGACGAGGACGGTATCGACATGGGCTTTTCCCACCCCTTCTACTGGGCGCCTTTCATCTTGACGGGGAACTGGCGATGACGATGTTTCACAGGGCATTTCCGGCTTGCATGGGCCTCGCGCTCCTGGTGACCTCTTTCGCACCGGCCCGGGCCGGCGATGTCATGAGCGGAGCGGACACGTGCTACGCCGCCGCTTTTCCCCGCGAGGACGGGCCGATCAAGGAACTGACGGCCATCTACCGCAAGCGTGAGGACATCACGGCCGGTGTGGGCATCGATATCCAGTACACGGAATGGGACGTGCCGAACGAGGTCTTCGGTGTCGGTGCAGGATGCGAGCGGTCCGGCCGGGGTCTGCGCTGCAGCATCGAATGCGATGGCGGCAGCCTGACGCTGGCGCTGGCGGATGACGGGCGTCTGCTGCTGGAGACACGGTACATCGTCACCGACGTATCCGGGGAGGGCACCCTTCTGGCGTTGAAGGAGGAATCGGACGGCGGCGAGCTGGTCGGCCTCTTCTCGCTTGCGCCGCGGGGCAAGGATGCCGCCTGCCAGCCTCAGATGACGGAGACCTTCGTGGCGCTTCAGGCCGGCGATATCGCCAACCGGGTCAAGAACGTGGAGCAACGCTTGAACACGCTGGGGCAACTGCTCGAATTGCCGGACGAGGTTTTCGACGAAACGACGAAGAAAGCCGTCACGCAGTTCCAGCGGCAATACCGCCTCCCGGCGACGGGGATCGTCGATGAACAGACGTCCCGGCTCCTTGCCGCTCTGGTGCGGCGCGGTGCCGGGGGAGGGTGCTAGCTATCTTGACGTGGAGGTGTTCAGCGATGGCGATCCTGCCGGGAATACCGCTTCCGACGCGCATCGCCTGCGCCATCGGCCTTTTCCTGTGGGCGTCGGGCACGGACCCTGCGCTCGCCTGTGACCCCGGCGCCCTTGTCGAGGCGTTCAATGCGGCAGATCAGCCGCGCCTTGCCACCCTGGCGGCGGAAAAATGCAGCGGCGAGTATCGCAGTCTTGCCGACCGGCTGCAGGGGCTCCTCGCCTTCAACGGGATTGCAGCGGCGGTCGCGGAGGGCAAGCCGCTTGCCGGTTTTGCGCAACCTCTCGAAGAGGCGGCGCGGGCGTTTGGCGGACCGTGGCATGTGTGGGATGCGCTTGGCGATATCGCCCGGGAGGGGAAGGACTACGCGGCGGCCTACAAGGCCTATACGCTGGCGCTGGAGCAGGTGCGCGACGACATCGGCACGCCGGACTGGATGGCGCCCGACGCCGCCTACACCCTTCGCCTTCTCGGTCTCGCCGATGAAATGCGCCTTGCCGGCAATGTGAAGCCCCTGGTCTTCCGCTGCCCCTGCTCCTGGCGAATGCGCGGCATGACGCTGAAGGAGAAGGTGTTCCCGGATATGTTCGAGGCCGGGCGAGATACGATCTCCAGCGATGGCGCAGCCTTGTTGCAGGAACTGACCGGTAATTTGAAGGCCGTGGACGGCGCGCGGGTGACGATCGCCGTCCATGTCCGCACCGAAGGCAATGCCTCGGGCGACATGGCTCTTTCGGATGCGCGCGCCCGAACGTTGTCGGAGAAAATCGGGGCGCTCGGACTTAGCCAGCGGATCGAGACCATGGGGCTCGGGCGCGTCCTTCCCTGGCGTCCCGTCGACGGCGGATCCTATCCGCCGGAAGTGACGACCCGCCTGAACAACCGCATCGTCATCCGGGTCGACTAGGCGCACTCCTACGCCCGCTTGCACGGAAAGCCACTGGCCGCCGGCGGACCTGGTCGCCGCAAAGATGCGGTTTTGCGACATTTATGAATTTTTTAATTCAAATGCCGCAACTTCGATCGCGTCTATACCCTTTTCCCGTGTGAAACGTCGCCACTAGAGGCGAAACAGGACCGATCCATGGCCTCCACTTCTCCTGCGCGTTCGAAATCCTCGATGTCGCTGGCCGTCAAGCTGCTCTCCGTCAGCGCGCTTGCCATTGCCTGCGTTCTGGCGCTGACCTTCCTCGTCGTCATTCTTCAGGTGCGCGAGCGTACCGTGGCCATCACGCTCAAGCAGGCGGAAGCCGAGGCGGAAGCGACGGCACAGGCGATGAGCGGCAAGATCGACGCCCTCTCGGGCGCGGCTCGCAGCTTTGCCGGTCTCGTCGAGCGCGGGGTGGCCGACGGCCGCCTCGACCGCGCGCTGATCACGGCTATGATGCCGGCGCAGGTTGAGAAGTTCGATCTCGTCTTCGGCGCCTGGATCGTCGATACCGAACAGGGCCTCGACGGCAAGCTTGGCCCCTCGGACGACGCTGCGCAGGGCACCAACAAGGAAGGCATCTTCACGCCTTACTGGATCCGTGGCGCGAACGGCTTCGATCTTCTGCGGCCGACCGTCGACCGCAATGCGGAATACTACCGCCTCGCGGCCACGAGCCTGAAGGGCGCTGCGACGGAACCCTATGAAGAGCCCTCGGCCAACAATCTCCTGATGATGACGGTCGCCCAGCCCATCATCATCAAGGATCGCCTCGTCGCGGTGACGGGTCTCGATATCGCGCTCGGCACGCTGGCCGAGTCGCTGAAGAACGAGCGTCCGTTCGGCGACGGCCGCGTCTATCTGCTCTCCGGCACCGGCAAGTGGCTGGCCGCGCCCGATGCGGTGCAGACGATGAAGGACTACGCCGCCGAAGGCACGGACAAGGTGAAGGCGGCGCTTGGCGACGGCCGCACCGTGACGCTGAACGATGTCGTCGGCGCCGATGGCGGCATGGTCTACCGTGTCGTCTATCCGTTCGATCTGCCCGGCCTCAATGCCCGTTGGGCGGTTGCCGTGGATGTTCCGGCGGCGGCGGTTTCCTCCATCGTCAACGAGCAGACCATGATCCTGGTGATCGGCGGCATCATCATCCTGGCGGCCGTCATGGGCGCGCTGCTGCTCGCCGTGCGCACCTTCGTGCAGCGGCCGATGGCCTCGCTGCTCGGCGATGTCGGCCGCATGTCCGAGGGCCAGCTGGAACAGCCGGTTTCCGGCCAGGCGCGCAGCGACGAAATCGGCAAGGTCGCTGTCGCGCTCGAAGCCTTCCGTCACAAGCTGGCGGACGGGCGCCGCCTGGAAGCCACCAATGCCGAACAGCGCCAGTTGAGCGAAAGCGAGCGGCGCGAGACCGAGGCCGAACGCGCCCGCGCCGCCGAGGAGCAGCGCAAGGTCGTGGAAGCGCTGGGCCATGGCCTTGCAGGCCTTGCCCGCGGCGATCTCACCAGCCGCATCACCGATGCCTTCCCACCGTCCTATGTGGAGCTGCGCGACAACTTCAACGCCACGATGGACAGCCTCGAGCAGACCATCGTGCAGCTCAACCAGACCGTCCATTCGCTGAATGCCGGCATCGGCGAGATCAGCCGCAGTTCGGACAATCTCTCGCGCCGCACGGAACAGCAGGCCGCGAGCCTGGAGGAAACGGCGGCCGCGATGAACGAGATCGCCGAGCAGATGCACACCAGCACGCGCAATGCCGGCGAGGCGGCGGTCAAGGTCAACGAGGCCTGCGCCGATGCCGACCGTTCCAACGCCGTGGTGCGCAAGGCGATCACCGCCATGGAGGGCATCGAGGACTCCTCCGGCAAGGTCACGCAGATTATCGGCGTCATCGACGAAATCGCGTTCCAGACGAACCTGCTGGCGCTGAATGCCGGCGTGGAAGCGGCGCGTGCCGGTGACGCCGGCAAGGGCTTTGCGGTCGTGGCGCAGGAGGTGCGCGAGCTCGCCCAGCGCACGGCCCAGGCGGCCAAGGAGATCAAGGCGCTGATTTCCGCTTCCAGTTCGCAGGTTCAGGAAGGCGTGACGCTGGTTGCCGAAACCGGCAGCGCGCTCACCCGCATCGCCGAACAGGTCCTCTCCGTCAACAAGCTGATCCAGGACATTTCCGCTTCCTCGCGCGAACAGTCCTCCGGGCTGCAGGAGATCAATGTCGCGGTCAACAACATGGACCAGGTGACACAGCAGAACGCTGCGATGGTGGAGGAAACCACTGCCGCCGCGAGCCTTCTCAACGACGAGGCCCATACGCTGCGCGACATGGTGATGCGCTTCACCGTCAGCCGCGCCGGCGAAGCCCCGCGCCATCGCGCCGCCGCCTGACGGCAGCAGCCATTTTCCGACCTTGTATCGGGCGGCCTTCGGGTCGCCCGATGTGTTTTTGCGCTCGCCTTCAACGGAAGGGCATGGGTGCCATTTTGTCACGGCGCATGCCATTTTAATGTGGTATATAATTTACCACATTAACGAAGAGGGTGCCTATGGATAAGGAAGAAATGCGCAAGCCCATGGTGTTTTCCGGCGAACATGTCAGCGGCCGGGACATCAATGGCAGCAGCCTGATGCCCATGCTCGTCGTCGGGCTCGTGCTGATCGCGATCGGTTATGCAGGTGTGATGGTCTTCGTCTGATGCGGGAGCCGCCCCGGTGCGCCGGGGCGGCACTTTCCCGCGTCCGCTGAACGGTGTGCAATATTATTTCATATTGCATCCGAGATTCGAAAATAAATGTATGCGAAAGGTGTGCTGTCCCACGACAATCCCTTTCCTTTGCCGGGCATTTGCGGAATAACCCTGAGGATCAGGTTTCTGACGACAGGGTAGGGGACGCATGGACGGGACGCTGGAAAAGCGCGGCAGCAACATCTTCGACAGGCTCGAAGCCATCATCAACCGGCTGCCCGAACCCTTCACGCTGCTCCTGGCGCTGGCTGCGCTGACGGCACTGGCCTCCCTGCCGCTGGCCGCCGGCGGCGTGTCGCTCTCCTTCTCGACGGTGGACCCGGCGACGGGGCAGGCGGTGGCGAAGACCGTGGCAATCGAGAACATTCTCACCGCCTCCTATCTTGCCGATCTCATCGTCGAATTTCCCAAGCTGCTGGTCGGCTTCCCGCCCATCGCGCTGACGCTGGTCGTGATGATGGGCATTTCGGTCGCCGAACATTCCGGCTTCCTCGCCTCGGTCATTCACAGCCTCATGCGCCGGGTGCCGAAATTCGCGATCATCGCGGTCGTCTCGTTCCTGGCGATCAACGGCGACCTCTTCGGCGATGCCGCGATGTTCGTGCTGATGCCGCTGGCCGCCACGCTGTTCTACCAGATGGGGCTCAACCCCTGGCTCGGCATCATCCTCGTCTTCGTCGGCAACACGGCGGGCTTCTCCGCGTCGCTCGTCATCAACCAGACGGACACGGTCCTGTCGGGCATCACCGCGAGCGTGCTGCCGGCCGAGGCGGCGGCGAATGTCTCGCCGATCATGAACTGGTACTTCAACGCCTTCAGCGCCTTCACCGCGACGGCCGCCATGCTGGTCGTCACCTATTTCTTCGTGCCGTCGAAGCTCCATCCGAACCGCGTCGGCGAGCTGGAGATCGAGCCCGAGGTCGTCGACGAAGCGGCGGAAGGCAGGGGCAATGAAGGCCGGGGCCTTCTTGCCGCCGGCATCTTCACGATCGTCTATCTCGGCGCGATCCTCGCCATGCTGCTGCCGGAAGGTGGGGCGCTACGCGGGGAGGGCGGCCAGATCGTGCCGAAGTCTCCCTTCATGGGCGGCATCGTCGTGCTCATCTCGCTCTATTTCGCGCTGTCGGGCATCGCCTATGGCTGGTTCTCCGGCCGGCTGAAATCGCTCGGCGAGGCGGCGGAGTGGATGAAGAACGGCATCTCCTCGATGTCCTACTTCCTTGTCGTCGCGGCCGCGGCGGTGATCTTCCTGAAGTTCTTCAACGACAGCCATATCGGTGAATATATCGGCAGCTACGGCGTCGTGCTGCTGCAGGGCATCGAGGCCTCGCCGGGCGTGGCGATCTTCCTCTTCCTGCTGCTCGTCTCGGTCTCGAACCTCTTCATCATTTCCGGCAGCGTGCTGTGGATCATGTATGCGCCGATCTTCGTGCCGCTCATGCTGGCGCTCGGCTACAGCCCCGCCGCCACCCAGATGATCTACCGCATCGGCGATGCGCCGCTGAACGCCATCTGCCCGGTCAATCCTTTCCTCATTCTCGTCATCGGCCTTCTCAACAAGTGGCGGCCGAAGGGCACGGAGGCGGTGAAGGTGGGCACGCCCCTGGTGCTGGCGCTGCCCTATGCGCTTGCCATTCTGGGCGTGCTGGTCATACAGCTTGTCTTCTGGGTGCTGTGGGACCTGCCGCCGGGTCCGGGCGCCACTCTGATGGTCCGGTGACACCATGCGTCCTCTTTGCGAAACCGAAATCCTGACAATCGAAGAGATGCGGCGCGATGGCGCGCGCCGCTGGCTGCGCCTCACGCTATCAGGCCTTGCCGGTCCCGCGCGGCCCGGCCAGACGATGCTCTTTGCCGAGGAGCGCCATAGCCCGCGCTGTCGCATCGCCACGGTCGAGACCGTCGAAGGCGCACGCGCCGTGCTGGTGGCGCGTTTCGAGGCCGACGACCGCGCGCCGAAGGCGGGCGCGAGGCTGGCGGTCTGGTCGAACGAAGAGCCTGCCGTTTCCCCCGGTCCGGGGTCGCTGGTCGTCACGACGCCCGCCTTCCTCTACCGCGTCGCGCCTTTCGCACAGCTTGGAGCGGAACTCATCGTGGAGGAGCCGGGCGTGGATCTCTGGGAGGTCCTCCGCCAGCGTCTCGGAGAGAGCGGCGACTGGACGTCGATCTTCCTGGCCCTGGAGCCGGCGCGGCTCGAGGCCTTCGCGGCGGCGTTTCCGGGAGCCGATCCCTACCTCTACGCCAATATGGACATGAGCTGCGGCATCGGCGCCTGCCGGAGCTGTCACGTCAACCTGACGGATTGCAAGGATGGCGAGGCGAGCTGTCGTCGCGGGCCGTGGTTTGCGCTTCAACGCGTGAATCTCGTGCGTCTTCGCTTCGCTTCCGTACCCTATATTTGAGGCTGCCGGCATGGACCTTTCCGTAACCCTCCCGATGGGCGCACGCAGCGTCACCTTCAAGAACCCCGTCATGTCGGCGGCAGGCACCTTCGGCAACATCATCGAATATCTCGATGCCTTCGACATTACCCGCCTCGGTGCCGTGGTGGCCAACTCCTTCCTGCCCTGGCAGGGCGAACCGAACCGCTGCCGCCGCTTCGCCCATACGGAAAACGGCTATATCTCCGCCTTCGGCATCAACAACATGACGCTGGAGCGCTTCATCGCCGAAGTGCTGCCGCACCTGCCGGCCGAAGAGGTGCCGGTCTTCGTCAACATCAAGGCGCCGACCCGTGCGCAGCTCGCCGACATGATCCGCACCTGCGTGGAAAGCGGGCGCATCGCCGGTGTCGAGGTCAACGGCAACTTCCCCTATGCCGGCCGGGACGAGCCCTCCTATTGGGACAATCCGGCAAACAACGAGGACATGTTCCGCACGCTGTCCGCGGCGGCCGACGGCAAGGTGCTGCTCTGGTCGAAGGCGGCGACCTCCGCCAAGATGATCATCGAGGACTTCGTTTCGGCCTCCGAGCGCGGCGGTGCGGACGGAACGGTGCTCTTCAACGCCATTCCCGGCGCGCGCATCGATATCGAGCGGCGTATCTTCGCCTGCGGCACCACCGGCTTCGGCGGCTATTCCGGCTCGGGGGTGAAGCCCTTCGCGCTTTGGCGCTGCGTGCAGGCGGCGCAGGTGGCGAACCGTCCGGTCATCGCCTCGGGCGGCATCACCACCGCCGAGGACGTGGTGGAGTTCATCATGGCCGGCGCCCATGTCGTGCAGATCGGCGCGGCCAGCATGAGCCGCCCGGACTATTTCCCCCGCCTCCTCGACGATCTCCATGCCCTGCTGGAACGGCTCGGCGTGCGCTCGCTCGACGAAATCCGCGGCTGCGCCCGCGCCGAGGTCGCGCCCGAGGCTTGACGAGTCTCTGGCGCTTCCTGGGTCAGATGCCGCCGGGAGGAAGCACGGCGGCTCTCCGGTCCGCCGTTGCCATGTGGATTACCCCGATTTTCCTGAAGGATTTTACTCCGAAAATTGAAAGTATTATGCGCTTTCAAGAAAGGCGCTGCTCTTGAACGCCAGCAGGCGCTTTATAAAGGGCTGGTATTGTTAACAATTTTTGCTCGGATCGTTCTCTTTCCGCCGAGCGGCGTTTCGGCCGTGCTTTTTTCTCCAGATTGACAGGCCTAAAACACAGGATCAGGTTCCGCGCCACAGGGGTCAACGTCTCAGGAGGAGAACACGATGACGATACCGCCCGGTGCATCACCGCAACTGTACAACGAGGACCTTGCGCCCGCGAAAGAGCGCAATTGGGGGGCCTTTTCCATCTTCAACGTCTGGACGTCAGACGTGCACAGCCTGTGGGGCTACTATCTTGCCGCCAGTCTGTTCCTGTTCTGCGGAAGTTTCATGAACTTCCTCCTCGCCATCGGCGTCGGCTCGCTCATCATCTTCTTCCTGATGCACATGGTCGGCGTTGCCGGCGTGCGCACCGGCGTGCCGTTCCCGGTTCTCGCCCGCGCCTCCTTCGGCATCTGGGGGGCGAACTTCCCGGCCATCGTGCGGGCCATCGTCGCCTGCTTCTGGTACGGCGCGCAGACCGCCGCCGCCTCGGGCGCCATCGTTGCTCTGCTCATCCGCAACGAAAGCCTGCTGCAGTTCCATCAGTCGAGTCACATGCTCGGTCACTCGACGCTGGAACTGATCTGCTACGTCGTCGTCTGGGGTCTGCAGCTCCTGATCATCCAGAACGGCATGGAAACGGTGCGCAAGTTCCAGGACTGGGCCGGTCCCGCCGTCTGGATCATGATGCTGCTGCTCGCCGTCTATCTCGTCGTCAAGGCCGGCGGCTTCTCGCTCAGCCACACGATCCCGATGGACGTTCTTCTGGAGAAGACGAAGGATGCCGGCGTGCCGGGCGTTCCCGGGTCTCTTGCGGCCCTTGGCGCGGTGGCCGCCATCTGGGTCACCTACTTCTCGGCGCTCTATCTCAACTTCTGCGACTTCTCGCGTTACTGCCCCAGCGAACGTTCGCTGACCGTCGGCAACCTCTGGGGCCTGCCGGTCAACCTGATCCTCTTCTCGCTGGTCGCCGGCGTCACCACCATCGCCGCCTACAACGTCTATGGCGAGGTGCTGCTGCATCCCGACCAGATCTCGGCCAAGTTCGACAGCATCTTCCTGGCGCTGCTTGCCGCGCTCACCTTCGCCGTGGCAACGCTCGGCATCAACGTTGTCGCCAACTTCGTCTCGCCGGCCTTCGACTTCGCCAACGTCTTCCCGAAGCACATCGACTTCAAGAAGGGCGGCTATATCGCGGCGTTGATCGCGCTCGTGCTCTATCCGTTCGCTCCCTGGGAGGGCGGCGCAGCGCACTTCGTCAACATGATCGGCAACACGATGGGTCCGGTCTTCGGCGTCATGATGGTCGACTACTACCTGATCCGCAAAGGCCGGGTAAATGTCGAGGCGCTCTACCGGGAGGACGGCGAGTTCCGCTTCGAGAACGGCTGGCACGTCAATGCGCTGATCGCGGCCGCCATCGGCATCCTCTTCTCGTCGATTCTGCCGGGCCTGACCGACATCATGCCCTCCTGGTGGGGCGTCTATGGCTGGTTCTTCGGCGTCGCCATTTCGGGTGTCATCTACTACGTGCTGCGCGCCGCCCGGATGGGCAAGCCCTATCCGGCATAACCGGCGGCTCAGCCAACACGACCGGCGGCGCTTTCCCAAGCCGCAGCCGGTCCAGCAAGCCCCGGGCGTCCGTCGCCCGGGGCTTCGCGTTTGACCGGGGAAAAGCCTGATGAAGCCATGTTTCGCCTCCCGTTTTCCCTCAAAACAAGCATAGTGAGCGGCCAGTCACGGAGGCGCAGATGCTCGTTGGAATCACCATTCTTCTTGTCTTTCAGCTGGTCGGTGAAATCACCGCCTATTTCCTCGGCGGTCTGGTGCCCGGCCCGGTCATCGGCATGGCCATGGTCGCCGTGGCGCTGGTGGCGACCGGTGGCATGAAGGCCCTGCAACCCGCCCACCAGCAGACGCTGGAAACATCGAGAGCGATCCTCGCCAATCTCGGCATTCTCTTCGTGCCGGCCGGCGTCGGCATCATCCAGCACTTCGACCTCATCCGCGACCGGGGCTTCGCGCTTCTCGCCATCGTGCTGCTGTCGACGGTGATTACGCTGACCGTGACGGTCTGGGCCTTCATCCTGGTGAAGCGGCTGACGGGAGGCTATGCGGATGAATAGCGGTCTCTGGGTCTATCTCACCACCTCGCCGCTGCTGTGGCTTGCCGGCACGCTCGTCGTCTGGCTCGCCGCAACACGCATCGCGCAGCTCAGCCCCGGCAATGCACTGCTCAACCCGATCATGCTGTCGATCGCCGCCATCTCCGTCATTCTCCTGGTCGCCGGCATCGAATACAGCGCCTATTTCGCGGGCGCGCAGTTCATCCATTTCCTGCTCGGACCGGCCACCGTCGCGCTCGGCATTCCGCTCTACGAAAAGCTCGCGCTGGTGAAGAGCAACCTCGTGCCCATGCTGTGCGCGCTCGTCGTCGGCAGCGTTGCGGCGGTCGGCTCGACGGTGTTCTTCGCCCATCTCTTCGGCTTCTCGCCGTCGGTCGTCGCCTCGCTCGCGCCGAAATCCACCACGGCGGCGGTCGCCATGGCCATTTCCTCGGGCCTCGCCGGCGACCCGGCGCTGACGGCGGCGGTTGTCGTTCTCACCGGTATTTGCGGCGCCATCGTCGTCACGCCGATGATGAACGCCATGCGCATCAAGGACTACAGCGCCCGCGGCTTTGCGGCGGGGCTTGCCTCACATGGCATCGGTACGGCGCGCGCCTACGCGGTCGATCCGGTCGCCGGCCTCTTCTCCGGCATCGCGATGGGTCTCAATGCGGTCCTGACATCGCTCATCGTCCATCTCTTCCTCTAAAGCATGTCCAGGCGAAGCGGGATCGCTTCGGCTTCGGACAATGCGGTAAGAACAAAAAGCTGGAGCATTTCCGGTGAACCGGATTTCGCCGGAAATGCTCTGGGGACGATTTTTGTCCCTGCGGCGAATAGGCGGATGACGAGAACCGTCATCCCCGTTCGCAACCCATGATTTCGATAGGCAATTTACGATTATGTTCAGGCTGTTCGCGGCAGTTCTTACCGTTTCCTGCATGTCCCTTCTCCTTGCCGCCTGCGGCCGCTCCGAGGCGTCTGAACCCGGCGGGTTCTTCCCTGCACCCGAGCAGGAATCCTCCAGCATCGCTTTGGCGCGCGGCGCGGACGGACGCCTGCACATGGCCTTCACCGGTTACGACGGCAAGACGAAGGACCAGATCTTCTATGGCGTCTGCACGGGGGACGATTGCGGCTCGGACCGGGAAAACTGGTCGGTGGCCGCTATTTCCTTCCCGAATGCGATCAAGTTGCAGCTTGCCGTAACGCCGGAGGGCAAGCCGCGCCTCTACGTCATCGCTCGCCCGCCAAGCGAGGAAACCAGCCATAACCGGACCTACTCCTACGGTGAATGCGATGGCGATTGCGCGGAAACCGGCAACTGGACGTTCGCGCGCATTGCCGAGAGCGGCGACAATCTCGTCAGCGAGGCGCTGACGACGCGCGTGCCGGACCGCACCTTCTTGCTCGACGGCAAGGGCAACCCGCGGTTCATCTATACCGACGCCAATTATCTCATCGAGCCGGACCACTACGGTGCCTTCGTCATGGCCTGCGACAAGGGCTGCACCGAGCGCGCGAACTGGAGCGAGACCGACCTTGCCGTGCATGTCGGCTACAGCGCGGAGTCCTTCAACAAGCCGGCGCTGGCGGTGGCAGAGAACGGCGCAATGGGCGTCGTCGCCGGCCTCTATCCCTTCGCGGAGGACGGCACGCAGCTCAAGCAGGGCCTCTACTACTACGGCTGCGCGGCCGCCTGCGCCGACAAGGCGAACTGGAAGCGCACCTTCATCGTGCAGCAGGGCAGCGGATCCTATCCGAGCCCGACCTGGGATCTCGCCTTCACGCCGGAGGGCAAGCCGCGCCTCGCGCTCTTTGCCGGCGACGGCACGGAGGCGCCGGACCTTGCCCACCAGCTGCTTTACGCCTGGTGCAACGAGAACTGCGATACGGAGGATGGCTGGTCGGCCAATGCCGTCAATCCCGGCAAGGGCGTGGGCGAGGGCACCGACCTTGCCTTCGACAGGGACGGCCGCCCGCATATCGCCATGCTGACCGACAACGGTCAGGTGGCGCTGTCGCGCTGCACCGCCGACTGCGAGACGGACGAGCCGCAATGGACGACTGTTCTCGCCGAGGAGATCGCCGTGCCGCAGAAGGCGCGCCCGCAGGCCTTGCCCTTCCACTGCGACGGCGAGGTGTGGAACGGCGTCCTGCCCGTTCTTGCGCTGGGGGAAGACACGGCAACCGTCGGCTACGATATCGTGGTGGAGGCACGCTGCCTCTACAAGGATTTCGAGGAGCCGGTGCCATCCTCGACCTTCCACGAGATCTTCCGCGGTAGCCGGGTGGCGACCCTGCCGCTCGCGGATGGTTAGCGCATGTCAGGTTCAGATTGAACCAGACATGCACTAAACTCTTTTGTTTTCGTTTGTCTTTTCGGGAAAACCGGTTCCCACTTTTCCCTGACAAACTCTAGGGCCAATCGCCATGGCCTGAAGGCACTGGCGACCGGTTCCCGGGAACGTTTCAGGCTGCCGCCGGCGTCGGCTCACCCAGCGAGAGCATCAGGCGGTTCGCCCAGTTGAAGAACGAGGCGCCGTGCACGAGGTCGGAAATCTCCTCGTCGGCAAGGCCTGCGGCGCGCAGACGCTCCACATGCGCCGTGCCGAAGGCCGGCGGCGTGGCGCTGAGCGCGGCGGAGGCGGCGACGATGGCATTCCACCGCTCGCCGAGATCGGCGGAAAGGCCCTCGTCGAGCAGCTTCTGCACGTCTTCCGGGCGCTTGGAATGCTGCGTGGCGAAGCGCGAATGCACGGAGGCGCACAGGATGCAGCCGTTGAGGCGCGAGGCGGCGGTGGCGGCGAGCTCCCGCTCGGCGCGCGGCAGGCCGTCCTTCGTGTTGTAGAAGATGTCGTTGTCGGTCTTGGTGCGGGCTTCCAGGATATCCGGATCGCGCACCAGCAGGGCAAAATAGCCTGATTTGGCACGCGCCTTGTCGACCAGCGCCTCGTAGTGGCGCTCGTTCAGCTCGTCTTCGGCGAGCGGCGGCAACCATGCGGTCCAGCCGATATGATCCTGCGTGAAGGCGACGGGCGGGTTTTCGATGGCGGGTTCGATGATGGTGTCGGTCATGGAAGGCTCCGTCAGGCGGCTGCAAGGGTCTTCAGGCCGGCGACGACGCGGATCTGAAAGGCGAGG
This sequence comes from Roseateles sp. XES5, assembly GCF_020535545.1. NCBI lineage: Bacteria > Pseudomonadati > Pseudomonadota > Betaproteobacteria > Burkholderiales > Sphaerotilaceae > Roseateles > Roseateles sp. XES5. Next base: position 186,837 of record NZ_CP084754.1, on the reverse strand, counting down.
AAGGAAACGAGCTGGGAGAGCGTGACGATGCCGGTCGTGCTCCAGCCGGCGGACAGCAAGGTCTGCAGGGCGGCGGGGCTCGCCTCGCGCGGGCGGTAGACCAGAAGATGCGCATGCTCCAGCGCGGCGGCGAGCCGGTCGCCGAGCACTGCACGGTCGGCTTCGCCGATGCTGAAGACGGGACCGTCGGCATCCTCGGCGCTGAGGGGCCCGGCAGGATAGCGGCCATAAGGCCCTTCGGCGGCGTGAAGCGCGGCAAGCCCCTTCACGGTGGACAGGAGCGCCGGGCCGTTTTCCGCCTCCGCGAGCCTTTCGCCGTAGAAGGCGGCGATCTGCGGCGCGCCATGCAGCGCGGCAACGAAGGCCGCGACGGCGAAGCGCTCGGGCAGCGACACCGCGCCGGCGTCAGTGGGCGTGAAGAGGGCGCGCCAGCTCTTCTGGGCGTGCTCGCGCGTTACGGGACGGCGGGTGCGCAGCGCGTCGCCCCTGGTCTGAGGGGCGATGCCGGCCAGATGGTCGATGATGTCGATCGTATCGGTCATGGAAGTCTCTCTTGGTTACTGCGCAGCGACGAGCTGCGGTTTCGACGGCCCACGCCAGCCGAGGGCGGGGGCGACCTCGGCGGCGATCAGTTCGATGGAGCGGAGGATATCCGCGTGCGGCGGATCGATGGAGTGGACCTGGAAGACGATATCGGTGGCGCGGGCGAGCGTGGTATCGGCCTTGAGCGAGGCGATGACGTCGTCCGGCGTGCCGACATGGCTGTCGAGCCCCTTGATCAGGTCTTCGACCGTGTTGCCGGGAATGCGGTGGCCGAGTTCCACGAAGCGGTCCGCGATGCGCCGCAGGCCCGTTTCGGCCAGCGCCAGCGCCCGCTTGCGATCGTCGGCGACGAAGAGGCTCCGCGAACCGAGGATGCGCGGCGCGCGTCCCTCGGGCAGAGCCGCGAGATAGGCGTCGATGATCGGGTTCTGGATGTCGTCGAGCGTTGCGTCCGGCGTTTCGGCCGGGCGCGGCTGGGTGCGCGAGAGCATCAGCCCGTCGCCGGAAAGGCCGGCAAGCCGCGCGCCGCCGGCCGAGAAGGTGGCGAGCCACAGCCGGTCGACGAGATGCGGGGCCTGCGGGTAGAGCCTGTTGCCGCCCTTGAGCGGCTTTCCGGTCCAGGCGTCCCTGATGATGCCGAGGTTTTCGGCATAGACCTCGCCGCGCCTTTCCGATGAGATGCCGAAGGCCTCGAAGGATTCCCGCGTGCCGCCGGTGCCGAAACCGATCTCCAGCCGCCCGCCGGAAAGGAGATCGAGCACGGCCGTATCCTCGGCGACGCGCAGTGCGTTCTCCATCGGCAGGGTGATGACGCCGGTGCCGAGCCGGATGGTGGATGTCTGCGCCGCGACATGGGCGAGGAAGACGGCGGGCGCGGGCAGGCCGCCTTCATCGGCATGGAAATGGTGCTGGGCGATCCAGGCGCTGTCGAAGCCGTTCTGCTCGGCGTGAGCGATCTGCTCGGCCGCCAGGCGATACCGCTCGCCGGCAGGTGCGTCGTCGAGCAGACGGGTGAAGAAGCCCAGTCTCTTGGGAGTGTTGGTTCTGGTCATGGGGTCAGTCCGGTTGAAAGGGCTTGCGGAAGTTTGCTGCCGGGAATGGCGGCGATGAGTTCGCGCGTATAGGCGCTGGCGGGATTGGCGAAGACGGCCTCGACCGGGCCGTAATCGACCTGTCTCCCGTTCTGCAGCACGGAGACGGTGTCGGCGATCTGGCGCACCACGGCCAGGTCGTGCGAGACGAAGACATAGGTCAGGCCGAGATCACGCTGCAATTCGGCCAGAAGATCGAGGATCTGCGCCTGCACGGTGACATCGAGCGCCGAGACCGCCTCGTCCAGCACCACGACCTCGGGTTCCAGCACCAGTGCGCGGGCGATGGCGACGCGCTGCCGCTGGCCGCCGGAAAGCGCATGCGGCAGACGGGAGAGCACGCTTGCCGGCAGGCCGACGCGTTCGATGATCGCGGCAACGCGCGCGGCGCGTTCGTTCCGGCCGAGCGGCTCGAAGTTGAGCAGCGGCTCCTCGACGATCGCCTGAACCGTCTGACGTGGATCGAGCGAGCCCCAGGGGTTCTGATAGACGAGCTGGACCTTGCGGCGGAACTGGCGAAGGGTTTCGGCCTTCAGGTTGCCGGCGTTCAGGCCGCCGACAAGGGTCTGGCCGCCCGTCGGCTTCTGGAAACCGGCGATGGCGCGGATCGTCGTCGTCTTGCCGGAACCGGATTCGCCGACCACGGCATGGGTGGTGCCACGTGCGACGGTGAAGGAGACGTCGTCGACGGCGCGGAATTTCCGCCCGCCCGGCAGGTCGAAATCCTGCACGAGGTTCTGGACGGCGACGGCCACCGGCCGGCCGTCTCCCACCGGCGGCCGCGATGCGGCGCGGGTAAGGGAGGGGGCGTCGGAGAGCAGCTTGCGCGTATAGGCGCTGGCCGGTGCGGCGAGCACGGCGGCGGTCTCACCCTGTTCCTGGATGCGCCCGCCCTGCAGCACGACGATGCGGTCGGAGCGGTCGGCGGCGACGCCGAGATCGTGGGTGACGAAGAGGAGGGCGGTACCGTGTTCGCGGCGCAGGTCGTCGATCAGGTCGAGGATACGGCGCTGCACGGTGACGTCGAGCGCGGAGGTCGGCTCGTCGGCGATGATGAGGGCGGGCTTCAGGGCAATGGCGATGGCGATCAGCACGCGCTGCTTCATGCCACCCGACAGTTCATGCGGGTATTGCTTTGCTCGTAGCGCCGGATCGGACAGGCCGACATGGCCGAGAAGTTCGATCACCTGGCGGTCCGCCTCCCGCCGGTCGAGCCGGCCGTGCAGTTCGAGGATTTCGCGCACCTGCGCGCCGACCGTCAGCACGGGGTTGAGCGAGTTGCCGGGGTCCTGCGGGATGAGGCTGACGACCGCGCCGCGGATGCTGCGCAGGCGCCTGGCGTTCCAGCGGGAAATATCTTCTCCGTTGAGCAGGATCGCGCCGGACTCCAGCCGGCCGTTCTCCGGCAGCAGGCCGATGACGGCCTGCGCGGTGGAGGTCTTGCCCGAGCCGCTTTCCCCGACCAGCGCCACGACCTCGCCGGGCGCGATGGAGAAGGAGACGCCGTGCACGACGGTGGTCCGGGCATCGCCCTGGCTGTAGGAGACGTGGAGGTCGCGGATGTCGAGAACCGGGGTCATCGCGCCTTCCTTCCGATCGAGCGGCTGATGCGGTTGGCCGCAAGCACCACGGCGACGACGACGAGGCCCGGGGCGGCGGTGAGCCACCAGGCGGTGGCGAGATAGTTGCGGCCCTCGGCAATGAGCAGGCCCCATTCCGGCGTTGGCGGCGGGGCGCCGTAGCCGAGGAAGCCGAGCGTCGAGATCTGCAGGATCGCCCAGCCGAACTGCACGGCCGTATAGGCAACGACCGAGGTCAGCGAATTGGGCAGGATATGTCGCCACAGCACCGCGGCGAAGGTGCCGCCGCTGCCGAAGGCGGCTTCGACGAATTCGGCATTGCGCACCCGCACCACCTCGGCCCGCATCAGCCGGGCGAAGCCCGCGATGGCGGTCGCGCCGACGGCGATGGCGGCGTTCAGCGTGCCGAAGCCGAGAAGGATGATGATGCTGAGGGAAAGGAGCAGGGTGGGAATGGAGAGCAGCACGTCGACGAGGCGCATCAGCACCGCATCCACCCGCCCGCGCACCGACCCGGCGACGAGGCCGAGCGCGGTGCCGGCGAGGAGGCCGACGCCGACGGCGGCGAGCGCCCCGGAGAGCGAATGCACCGCGCCGTGGACGATGCGGGCGAAGAGGTCGCGGCCGAGCGCGTCCGTGCCGAGAAGATGGGCGGCGGACGGGGCCTTCAACTGGCCGCCGGGCGCGCCGGCCAGCGGATCGTAGGCGGTGAAGAGTTGTGGTACGGCCGCCCAGAGCAGCACGGTGGCGAGGGTGAGCCAGGCGAGCGCCAGCCCGTAGGGAAACGCCTTGAGCGTGGCGGCGAGGCTGCGGCGCGCCTTGCCGGCGGCCCTCTGGCGGGCGGCGGGCGCCAGACCGGTAAAGATATCGACGCTGGTCATGACTGGGCACCGTTCCGGGTTCTGAGGCGTGGATCGAGCAAGGGGAAGGCCAGGTCCACGGCAAGGTTGATGGTGACGAAGGCGGCGGCCGAGACCACCACGACGGCCTGCAGCACCGAGAGATCCTGGTTGCTGACGGCCTTTTCGGTGAGGCCGCCGATACCGTTGAGGCCGAAGACGGTCTCCGTGACGACGGCCCCCGCCAGCAGTTCGCCGAACAGCACGCCGGCGATGGTGAGGGTGGGCAGCAGCGCATTGCGGGCGACATGCCGCCAGATGAGGTGGAATTCGCTCGCCCCCTTGGCGCGCGCCACGCCGACGAAGGGCCGCGTGCGGATATCGTCGATGGCGCGGATGAGGATCTGCGCCAGCGGCGCGGCGATGGGTACGGCGAGCGTGGCGACCGGAAGGACGAGACTTTCCCACGGGCCGGGATTGATGACCGAGACCAGCTTCAGCCGGAAGGAGAAGATCTGGATAAGCATGATCGCCAGCCAGAACACCGGTACGGAAATGAGCAGCGCCGGCAGCGACTGCACGAGATTGCGCAGCCAGGCGAAGGGCGCGAGCGTGGAGAGGAGGGCGATGGCGACGGCGAGCGCCGTGGCGGCGGCAAAGCCGAGGGCGGCGAGCGCCAGCGTCGGCGGCAGGTTTGTCGCGAGCTGCGCGGAGACCGGCACGCCGGCCTGCATGGAATAGCCGAAATCGCCGGTAAGGAAGTTTGCCAGCGTGTGGAGATACTGCACCGGAAGGCTGGAATCGACCGCGTAGGCGGCGCGGATCTCACGGACCTGATCGGCGCTGAGGCCGAATTCCGGGTTGAGGAACTTGATCAGCACCGCATCGCCGGGCATGGCCTGCAGCAGGATGAAGGACAGGGTGAAGGCGGCCCACAGGACGAGGATGGCCTGTCCGATCTGGCCGGTGACGTAGCGTGTCATCGCATCTCTCCGAAAGGGGGAACGGCCGGGCCAGCCGGCCATTCCCGCGATCTCACTTGTCGAGCCAGGTGCTGTAGAAGGCGGGACGGCCGACCGCCTCGAAGGCGACGCCCTTGACGTAGTGGGCGCCGGCGAAGGCCTGCGGCTCCTCGAAGATCGGCACCGCATAGGCCTGTTCCAGCACATGGGCCTGTGCCTCTGCGACGGCCTTCAGGCGCTTCTCCCGGTCGGGCTCAGAGGCGATCTCGTCGAGGATGGCGTTCAGTTTCTCGTCGACGAAGGTCTTCACCTTGTCGCTGGTGCCGCCCTTCTGGACCAGCACGTTGCGCAGCGTCGGATAGTACTGGCTCTTGACGACGTCGGGGTCGGCGCGCCCGACCATGGCGACGGCGACCGGTGTTTTCAGCGGGTCGAGTTCGTCCACGGTCTTGCTGCCGGCATCGCCCGCCAGCACGTTCAGTGTCACGCCGATCCCGGCCCATTGCTGGGCGATGAGCTGCAGCACCGCCTGGCTCTGCGGCTGCGGCAGCGAGGCGTAGGAGGTCAGCACCAGCTTCTGGCCGTCCTTTTCGCGGATGCCGTCTGCGCCGGGCTTGAAGCCCGCCTCGTCGAGCAGCGCCTTGGCCTGTTCCGGGTCGTAGGCCAGCTTGTCGTCCTGCGGCACGTAGCCGATGGCCGTGGAGGCGAGGATCGATGTCGCCTTGGGGTAGCTCTTGGAGAAGAGCGTGGCGATGATCTCGTCGCGGTTGACGGCGAGCGACAGGGCCTTGCGCACCTTCACGTCGGAGACGAGCGGATTGTCCGGACGGAAGACGATGGAATTGTTGATGCCGCGCGTGCCGGGCGTATAGAGCTGGAAGTCCTGGCTTTCGACCTGCGCCTCGTCATAGGCCTGGATCTGGCGGATGAAGTCCGCCTGCCCGGCCAGGAGGGCGCCGATGCGCACGCTGTCCTCGCCGGTGATGATGTACTTGATCTCGTCGAGATAGGCGCGTCCCTGGTGCTCCAGCTTCGCCGGCCCCCAGGCGTAGTCCTCGCGGGCCTTGAGATCGAGCGTCTTGCCGAGCGTCTCGGCCGAGACGACGAAGGGGCCGGAGCCGACGATCCTGGTCGCGTCGCCGAGTTGTTCGAAGGGCAGGGCGAGGGTCGCGAGCGAGACGATGCCCGAGCCGATCACCGAGGTGCCCTGCAGGAAGCCCGGCGAGGGCTTCTTGAAATGGAATTTCACTGTCAGCGGATCGATGACTTCGCTGCGCTCGTAGTTGTTAACCACCTCCGAGACCGGCTGCTTCAGCGCCTTGTTGCCGAGGCCGAACGTGTCGAAATTCTTCGCGACCGCGTTGGCGTCAAGCGGCGTGCCGTCGGAGAAGGTGATGCCGGGCCGGAGCTTGAACGTATATTCGGTGGCGTCCGCATTGACCTGCCAGGATTCGGCGAGCCACGGCTCGATCTCCAGCGTCTTGGGATTCTGGTAGGTCAGCTTGTCGGTAATCTGGTTGAGGATGCCGCCGTTCGGGTAGAAGCCTCCGGCCGGCGGATAGAGGTTGGTGTGGGCCTGCTGCTCCAGATAGACCAGCGTACCGCCCTTGGCGGGCGCGTCGGCGGCGGAAACCACGGCCGGGAAGAGACCGGCGGCGAGGATGGCGAGACGAAGGGCGAGACGGTTTCGATGAAGGGTCATGGTCATGTCCGGTGTTGCGATGGACCAACCTTAGCGCTTTGTTCTAATTGTCTATGGATTTAGTATTCTATTTTTCTCGCGACGGGCGAAACGTTCTTTTGCCGGCGGCAGGGCGGACACAAAGCCGTTTCCGCCCGAGGGCGATTAGCGTCTTCGCATGAAAACCGTGGCGGCCAGCAGCGCGCTGCCGCCCAGCACCGCTGTGGTGCCGGCAAGCGCTTGGATGCCGAGCGCCTCGATCACGCGTCCGCCGATCCAGCTGCCCGTGCCGATGCCGATATAGATGAGGGCGCTGTTGGCGGCGAGGGCGAGGTTCGCCATGCCGGCGGCCCGCTCCAGCAGCCGGTGCTGGATGGGCACGAGATACATGTAGCTGACGATCCCCCACAGGAAGGCGAGGGCGACGACGAGGCCGGCCTGCGCCCGCACAAGCACGAGCGCCACCAGGAGCAGGGTCTGCACGCCGACGGCGATGAAGAGGACAAGGGCAGGCCCCACCCGGTCGGTGAGCACGCCGGTCGCGACATTGCCGAGCACCGCGCCGATCCCATAGGCGAGCAGCACCGCGGGCAGCACGGGCACGCCCCGAAGGGCGGTCTCGGCGAAAAGCAGGCTGACATAGGAATAGACGGCGAACTCCGCCGTTACGATGAGGAATGTGACGGCAAGAAGCCCATAGACCGGCCCCGGAAGGACCAGCCGTCCTTCGCCCGCGACCGGCTGTATCCGGCCGCGGGGAAGACCCGAAAGCAACCCGGTAAGCAGTAGCGCGGCGACGATGCCGAAGACGACCACGAAGAAGAAGGCATAGCGCCAGTCCAGCGTCGCGGCGATCCACGCGGTCAGCGGGACGCCGGCCGCCTGCGCCACCGTCATGCCGCCGAAGATGAGGGAGAGGGCGAAGCCCTTGCGCTCCGGCGGCAGCAGTTCCGTGGCGAGCGCGGTCGCTGCCGGCGTGAACATCGCGGCTCCGAAGGCCGAGACGACGCGGCCGGCGATCAGCAGGGCGAGATCGGGAGCAAGGCCGGCAAGGAGATTTCCGGCGGAGAAGATGACGGCGGAAAGGATCAGCAGGTTGCGCCGGCTCCAGTGGCGGAATGCCCAGGCATTCAGCGGCGCGAAGAGCGCATAGCAGAAGGCATAGGCCGAGACGATCCACCCGGCCGTCGCCGGCGCTATGGCAAGGTCGCGCATGACGGCTTCCAGCGCCCCGAGAACGACATAGGCGTCGAGCCCGATGGCAAAGGCGCCGACCGTCAGCGCGGCGAGCAGAAGCGAGTGGCGGGGCTGCATGCGATAGGGGCCTCGGGATGCCGTTCAAGGAAGGAATGTCTGATGCGGGCAGGCCGATGCGCCGGCCGCCTCAAGCGTACATATTTAACATATTAAGTAAATAGATGAGGTGCGGACCGTCTATCGCGGCAGGCCCGTCGGCAGGCCGGCTTCGACAAGGCTGCGGATGATCGCATTGCTGGCGGCAAGATAGGTGTCGCTGACGTTGCGGGTCGGCAGCGCGATGTTGCGAGCCGTGGCGCCGGGCCGCAATTCCATGGCCTTCGCCAAAGCCGCCTTCGCCTCCGCCCGCTGGCCGAGGCGATGATGGGCGGTTGCGAGCAGCAGGTAGGACCGGCCGGAGCCGGGCGTGATGGCGATGGAGCGGTTGAGGAACGCGATAGCCTCCTCGTTGCGACCGAGCAGCAGATTGACCCAGCCTTCTCCGAGCAGCCAGGTCCAGCGCGAGACCTCGGGCGTGTCATAGCGGTCGGCCTTGCCGAAGGTTGCGAGCGCATCGGCGAAGCGGCCGAGCTGAACCTGCGTCAGACCGAGATTGTAGAGCGCCGCGCCGTCCCAGGGATTGACGGTCAGCGCGCGTGCGCAGGCGACGAGGCTTTCGGCGAACTGGTTGCTCACCGTCAGAAAACGGCAATAGGCATCGAGCACCGGCAGGGAGCGGGGCCGCGTCTTGAGCGCCTCTTCCAGCAGCGCGCGTGCATCGTTCTCCGCGGCGATGCTTTCGGCCGGGGCATACCAGCTCATCTGCACGGCGCGCATATGAAGGCCGGCCAGCGCGACCCGCAGGTCGACATTGCCGGGATCGTTGGCGAGGTACTTTTCCAGAATGGCCCGTGCGGTGCCGAAACGTTCCCGCGTCGTCTGGTTGATCGCCGCGACCGCCTGCCCGATGGCGACGTCGGAGGCGCCGGCCTCCCGCTGTTCCGGCTCCTGAAGCATGCTCAGGCGGGCCGCCAGCGGATAGCCGATCCCGGCGGCCAGCCGGGACAGCAGGTGCTGGCGGTCGGGATCGGCTGCATCCGCCGTGGTTTCGGCGACGACCCGGACCTCCCGGCTGGCGACGTCGATGAGGCGCGCCTGAAGGATCCAGGCCTCGCTGCCGCGCTTCAGTTCGCTCTGGACCTGCAAGGTGGCAAGGCCGCGCTGTTCCGGTGCTGCTTTGCCAGCGGGCAGGATCAGGTCGATGCCCCCGATCCCGGAAAAGCCGTTGACGAGTTCCGAGGTGAGGCCGCGCACGAGGTCGGCGCCCTCCGGGCCCGCATCGGTGTTCTCGACCGGCAGCAATTCGACCACCAGCCGGGGCGGCTGGAAAAGACGATTGCCGTCGAGAAGGAAGGCGGCGAGACCTGCGGCAAGGAGGAAGAGAAGGGCCAGTCCGGTGACGAGAAGCGGTTTGCGCGGCCGTCTTTCGACGGGCGCTTGCGGCGGGGCCTCGGCCCTCTGCCCGGTGGTGACGTCGAGGGCAAAGCGATAGCCCCGGCCGGACACGACCTGCACCATCTGCCGTTTGTTGTCGCCCAGCGCGGCGCGGATTTCGCGGATGCATTGGAAAAGGCTGTCCTCGCCGACATGGATGCCGGGCCAGATGGCCTCCATAAGCTCTTCCTTGCCGAGGACGCGGTGGCTGTTGGTCACCAGAAGCCGGAGGAGTTCGAGGGTCTTGGGGCGCAAACGCGTCACGGAACCGTCTGCGCCGCGCAATTCGGCGCGGTCGGTGTCCAGAACGAAGCCCGCAAAAAAGAACACGGATCCTCCCCAGGCCCCACCTTGAACGCGGCGCACCATAGTGAGCGCGCGCCCGGGCCGTCAACCGGCCGACGAAGCGGTTGCGATACGCTGCGGGCGGCTTTCAGAAAAATATCAGAAAACTTTAAAACCGCAGCGCCGCGGCTTCAGGACGTCGCCCACCCGATCCGATTATTCCTTTGGAAGGATGCCCTTGGGGGTGAACGGGAATGTATCGTGCCTGACAACGAGACCAAAAACGGCGAGACCAGAAACGCAAAGACCGTCGTGCCCCTGCGTCGCAAGGGCCAGCCGGGAGCGCACGGGGCCGCGGGCGGCATCGAACGCCTGATGGCGGCGGAGGGATTTGCCGAGGCGGTCGGTCTGCTGGCGCAGGGCTTCGTCGAGAGCCACGTCGTCGCGCCGCGTCCTTCCGCACTGTTCGCCACCCAGCAGCGCTGGCTGCTCTGCCAGGTCGCGATTGCCCGGCATTTCCGGGCGCTGAGCACGGGCGGGCCGGGCGTGTCGCGACGGGATATCGGCTACCTTGCCCTGCAGCATGGCATTGCCAGCCGCAACACCGCCTATGCCTTCTTCGACGAAATCCTGAAATACGGCCTCGTGCTTCCGGTGGCGGAGGAGGGCCGGGCGGAGGAGATCGTGCCCGCCCCGGAGGCCTTCGCGGTGCTGGCGCAGTGGTATGTCCTGCATCTGGCCGCGCTCGACCGCATCGATGGCGCAGCGAGGGCGGAGGCCTTTCTTGCCGCGCCCGAGCGGCTCCTTCCGCTCATTGCACCCATCATCAGCGATGGCCTTCTGGCCAATCCCGAAGTGCGCATGCCGGGCCCGCTCTACCGCATCTTCGCCTGGACCGATGCGGGTGGACACCTGATGGACCGGCTCGTCGCGGGCATAGACCGGCAGGTCGTCCAGCCCGGCGGCTATCTGACGGATGTCAGCTCGATCTCTTATCTTGCCCGTTTCTTTGCGCTGTCGCGCGCCCATGCCAGCCGCAAGATCGCCGAGGCGGAAGCGATCGGCGGCATCGGCTGGAGTGGCCGGCGCGGGCATTCGCGCCTGTGGATCTCGCATGCCTTCTATACGGAATATGCGAGCGCGCAGGCGCGCAAGCTCATCATCTTCCGCGATGCCTTCGCAGCGGCCGAAGGAGCGGCGTCAAAAATGGACGGCGACGATTGTGTGGCCTTTTCATAGTTTTGACCGGAGCGGGGCGTGCCGTTGAGGCCCCCGTCCAGGATGCCAAGAGGATGAGATCGTGTCTTTGAAACGCGCAGCGTCGCTGTGCCTTCTGCTGGCAGGCGTATCGCTACCGGCCTTCGCGCAGGATGCCGGCTCGCTCCTGCGCGAGCAGCAGCGGCGCGAGGACGTGCGGCGCATCGATCGGCTGCCGGCGGCGGAGGACGAGGCGCGGCCCGCCGAAGGCAGCGTCGGCGGGCCTGAAGCCGGGCAGACCATCGTGCTGAAAGACCTCCAGTTCGCCGGCAAGACGGAAATCCTGCCCGCGGCCGAGCGGGCGCGGATCGCAGCCGCGGTCCGCGGCAGGCGTCTCGGCATTGCCGGCATCAAGGCCATCGCCGATACGGTGACGCTGGCCGTGCAGAAGGAAGGCCGTGTCCTCGCCTATGCCATCCTGCCGCCGCAGGACATTACCGAGGGCGTGGTGCGCGTGGAAATCCGCGAGGGGCGTCTCGCCGGCACGGATTTCGAGCGCAAGGGCGACGTGCGCGTGCGCGGCGACCGGCTGGCGCGCATGGCGGAAACCATTCCCGCCGAAGGCCTCGAAAAGGGCGACCTCGAGGCGGCGTTGCTGCGCATGAACGACCATCCGGGCGTGACCGCAAGGGCGCGGTTGACGGCAGGCGAGAACACGCAGACCAGCCGCCTCATCGTCGCCGTCGAGCAGACGCCGCTCTTTTCCATGAACCTTTGGGGCGACAATGCGGGCTCGGCCTCGACCGGCCGCGCGCAGGCCAATGCGCAGGCCACGGTCACCGATCTCTCCGGTTACGGCGACCTCACGCGCCTGACCGCCACGGCCTCGAAGGGCCAGAAGTTCGGGCAGGCCGCCTTCAGCATGCCGCTCGGCGTCAGCCCTTTCACGGTCAACGCGAACTACGGTTATCTCGATTACCGCAACATCGATGCGGTGGGCCGGGTGCTGGGGCTTGAGGGCCATGCGCATTATGCTGGGCTGGGGATCGGCTACGATCTCCTGCGTTCGCGCGAGGTCAATCTGCGCCTTTCCGCCGGGCTGAACTGGAAGGCGCTGGTGGACGACAGCGTTGCGGGTCTTCTCCAGGACAAGCGGGTCACCTCCGGCACGCTCGGCTTCGACGGGGACCTGCGCGACGGTTTCTTCGGCGGCGGCTTCACCACCTGGTCGCTCGGCTGGACCTTCGGCGATCTCGACCTTTCGCGCGTGCCGGGGGCGCTTGCCGCCGACCGGGCGAGCCTGAACACGGATGGCAGCTTCCATGTGCTGAATGCCGAGGCGGCGCGGCTGCAGGCGCTGCCGAACGACCTTGCGCTATACGGCCGCGTCTCCGGCCAGTGGGCCAGCAAGAACCTCGACAGTTCGCAGGATTTTTCGCTTGGCGGTCCCTATGGCGTGCGCGGTTATCCCATCGGCGAGGGACGTGGCGACATGGGCGTCATCGGTACGCTGGAACTGCGCTACGACGCGCCGGTGCCCGAGACCTTTGGCATGCTGCAACTCGCGGCGTTTCTCGATGGCGGCTATGTCAGGCTCAATCGTCATGCGGCGGGCATCGTTGCCGCCAATGCCTGCGGCTGCAACACCTATGGGCTGGCGAGCGCCGGCCTTTCGGCGCGCTGGGCGCGCGACACCATGAATGTCTCCGTTTCCTGGGCACATGCGCTGGGCGCCAATCCCGGCCGTGACGCCGTCTCGGGAGCGAATGCCGACGGCGGCACGCGCCGCCACCAATTCTGGCTGCAGGGCGCCATCAAATTCTGAGGGCAAGGCGATGAACAGGATCTACAAGCACATCTGGTCGAAGGCCCTTGGCCGGCTCGTCGTGGTGCCGGAATGCGCGCGCGGTGCGGGCGGCAAGGCCGGGCGGCGCAGGAACCGCCGGGCTGCCGCAGCACTGCTTGCCTCCACGGCGCTTGCTGCGCCGGCTCTCGCGCAGGATGCCCTGCCGACGGGCGGGCAGGTCGTGTCGGGAACGGCGACGATCACCACCAATGGCGCGGCGATGACGATCGACCAGTCCTCCGAGCGGATGATCGCCAATTGGCAGGGCTTTTCCATCGGCGCCGGCAATTCGGTGACGTTCAATCAGCCCGGCGCCTCTTCCGTGGCGCTGAACCGCGTCACCGGGCAGGATGCCTCGCAGATTCTCGGCAACCTCAACGCCAACGGCCAGGTCTTCCTCGTCAATCCCAACGGTGTCGCCATCGGCAGCACCGGGCGCGTGCAGACCGGCGCTTTCGTCGCCTCCACGCTCGGCATCACGGATGGCGATTTCCTGGCGGACACCTACAGTTTCGCCGGCGCGGGCGGTACGATCCTCAACGAAGGCGAGATTGCCGGCGCCACCGTGGCATTGATCGCACCGTCCGTCATCAATGCCGGCACCATCACCGGCAATACGGCACTGGCGGGGGGCACGGACGTGCTGCTCGACTTCGACGGCGACGGGCTGCTGTCGGTCGAGGTGCGGGGTTCGACCCTGGAAACGCTGGTCGAGAACAGGGGCCTCATCAAGGCCGATGGCGGCGTGGCCATCCTGACGGCCAAGGGCGCCTCGGCCGCCATGAAGGGCGTGGTCAACAATAGCGGCACGGTGGAAGCCAATACCATCGGCGTGAAAAACGGCCGCATTCTTCTTCTCGGCGACAAGCAGCATGGCGAGGTCAGGGCCGCTGGCAGGCTCAAGGCGAAGGACGTCGAAACCGCCGCCGCCAAGGTGAAACTCGACCGCAACGTGAAGGTCGAGACCTCCGGTGGGCGCTGGCTGATCAATCCGGCCGACGTCGCCATCGATGCGGATTATGCCGCCACGCTGCAGGACAATCTGGCGAACGGCAGCATCACGGTCAGCACCGCAAACCAGGGAACGGGCACGGGCGACATCGCCGTCGCCTCCGCCGTCACGTGGAATGCCAATACGCTCGAACTTACGGCGGATGGAGACATTGCCATCAACGCCGCGCTGAAGAGCACGGCCGGGGGCCTGACACTCGGCGCGGCTGGTGCGATCACGCCCGGCGCGGCCGTCAATGTCGGCAGCTTCACCCTGAATTCCGGGGACTGGGCGCAGGCCGGCGCGACGCTCCCCGATTTCTCCGCCGCGAGCTTCGCTCGGTACGGCGGTTCGTTCCTGCGTGTTGTCGGTGGCGACGGTTCCCTTGCAACGCCTTATCTCGTGGCGGATGTCTATGGGCTCCAGGGCATCGGCAGTTCTGCGGCCTATCTTGCCGCCAACTGGACGCTGGCCAAGGATATCGATGCAACCGGGACGGAGAATTGGGAGCGGAGATTCGTCCCCATCGGCACGCAGGTCGGTCCGGCCTTTACCGGCCGGTTCGACGGCGGTGGCCATGTCATCAGCAAGCTGACGGCGTCGCATCCGAATTATGGCGGCCTGTTCGGCCTCACCTCCGGCGCCACGATCGAAAATGTCGGCGTGCGCGAAAGCATCATATCAAGTGCCGGTGGCGCGGGCGGCATCGTCGCCTGGGCTTCCGACGCCACGGTCATCCGCAACGTCTACAGCACGGCAACCGTTCGGGGCTGGTTCTATTCCGGCGGTCTTGTGGGACAAGCGCTGAGTGGCACAACGATCAGCAATGCCTACGCCACCAGCTTTCAGCCCAATGGCGTGAACCTGGTTGGAGGGCTTGTCGGCGTGCTGGACGGCAGCACCATCACGAACGCCTTTGCAACCGGCTATATGAATGTCAGTTCCTCCGGCAATCAGATTGCCGGTCTTGTCGGCTCCATCAGCAATTCAACGGTGTCTTCCAGCTACTGGGATACCGAAACCACAAACAGGGCGAACGGCATCGGCTCTGGAGGGTGGAGCAATACCGGCACCATAGCCGGCTTGACCACGGCGCAGGCCTTGCAACAGGCCTCCTATGCCGGGTTCGACTTCACCAACACCTGGTTCATGATCGAAGGACACACGCGGCCGTTCCTGCGCTCGGAATGGCAGAGCGTGATCACCAATCCCCACCAGTTGCAGCTGATGGCGATGAAGCCCGGCGCGAGCTACGTGCTTGGTGGAAATGTCGATTTCAGCAATACCTTCACGAGTAGTTTCACCAGCAATCGGAACATGTGGGGGACGTCCTTGTCCGTGGGCGGCGGGTTCAGCCCGGTGGGCGACGCCGCCGCGCCGTTTACCGGCACGTTTGATGGTCGCGGCTACACGATCTCCAATCTTCTGATCAAACGGCCGACGGCGGTCAATGTAGGCCTTTTTGGCGATATTGCCGGCACGAGTAGCGTGCGCAATATCGGGCTCGTCGGCGGGTCAGTTTCCGGCAGGAGCGTCGTGGGGGCACTGGCGGGAAGCAGCAGCGGCACGCTCGAAAATGTCTATGCGAAGACTGCCGTGACGCGCAACGGCCCTGACGTCGGCGGTTATGACGGCGTCGGGGGGCTGGTTGGCGTCAATTTCGGTCCGGTCCTCAACGCTTACGCCACGGGTTCGGTCTCCGACGCGACCCTCGGCAATCTGGCCGGCGGCCTGATCGGGCTCAATTACGGCGGCGCTGTCAGCAATGTCTATGCCACAGGTTCTGTCGTGGGCGGCTATGTGGGCGGCCTTATCGGGAACAACGGCGGCACGCTGACCAACGCCTATGCCACGGGTTCGCTCTATGCGACGGGTGCAGCCGGCGGCTTGATCGGCATCAGCGAGGCTGTCGTCAACAATGTCTATGCGTCTGGAGCTGTCAACGGCGAGCCGTCTGCCGATCTTGCGGGCCTTGTCGCCATCAACTACGGCAACGTAACGAACGCCTTCTGGAATCCCGAGACGACGGGCCGGGGCAGCACTGTTGGAACCGCCCTCAATTCTGGAGGCATGGGGGATCCCTTCCAATTCATCGGTGCAGGCTGGGATTTCGCCTCCACCTGGGCGATGCGGAAGGCCGGAGGCGCGCCGGTGCTGCGAAGCCTGACCACCGATGCGGTCTATGATTATTACATCCGCTTCGCGGGCGGTCTTTCCCGCGGCTATGGCGATACCGTTTCCGCCGCCGGTATCCCGCTAGAGGGTGTCGGAACCGGCAATGTCGGCGTGGGCTGGGGCAGCGCCATCACGGTTGCGACCGATGTCGGCACCTATCGCTGGAGCGACGGCAACGTGCTGTCGCTGAGCTACACCACGGGCACGGCGGCGAACTACTATGTCGATTATGGCGTGGATGGTCTCTCCATCGTCCCCCGCGTGGTCAACCTTGCGGCCTCCCGCGTCTATGACGGGACGACGTCCCTTGCCTCCGGCGTCATCGCCATCGGCAATCTCGCCAATGGCGAAACGCTGGGCCTGACGGGCGACGGCGCGCTTGCCGACAAGAATGCCGGGCAGGATCTCGATTTCTCGCTGGGAGGCCTGGCGCTGGTGGACGGTACCGGCAAGGCCTCGAATTACACCCTGGCCGGCGGCAGCTACAAGGCCGACATCGCCCGGGCGACGATCTCGTCCATCGCCGGCATAACGGCCGTCAATCGGACCTATGACGGCACGACGCTCGCCGCGCTCTCGATGGCTTCGGTCAGCTTCACCGATCTGCTTGCCGGAGACGTGCTGACGGTGGGAAGCGCCACCGGCAATTTCACCGACAAAAACGCCGGCGGCGGCAAGACGGTCAACATCACCGGTCTCACGCTTTCCGGCACGGATGCGGGCAACTACATTCTTGCCGACAATACGGTGACGACGACGGCCGATATCGCCAGGGCAAGCATTTCGGCGATCACGGGCATCCATGGCGTCGGCCGTGTCTATGACGGCACCCGCGTTGCGGGACTGGACGTCTCGGGTGCCGGCTTCACCGGCATGGTTGCCGGAGACACGCTGACGGTGGCGAGCGGCACGGGCGCTTTTGTCGACAAGAATGCCGGGACGAACAAGTCCGTCGCCATATCCGGTCTGACGCTCGGCGGCGTGGACGCCGGCAATTACACCCTTGCCGATGCCACCGCGACGACCACGGCGGACATAAGCCGGGCGACGATCGCGTCGATCACCGGCATCACGGCACTGAACAAGACCTATGACGGCACGCGTGCTGCGGATATCGCCACCGGCGCGGCTGGCTTTACCGGCATGGTCGCCGGCGACATGCTGACGGTGGCAAGCGGCACCGGCACTTTTGCCGACAGGAATGCCGGCACGGGCAAACGGGTCGACATTGCCGGCCTTACCCTCGGCGGGGCGGATGCCGGCAACTATGTCCTCGCCGACGATACGGCGATGGCCTCGGCGGATATCGCCCGGGCGACGATTTCCAGCGTCACTGGCATTACCGGCATCGACCGTCTCTATGACGGCACGACCGTTGCGGGACTGAACACCACCACGGCCGGCTTCACCGGCATGGTTGTCGGCGACGCGCTGACGGTAGCAAGCGCCACGGGGGTCTTTGCCGACAAGAATGCGCAGGCGAACAAGGCCGTTGCCGTTACAGGGCTGACCCTTGGCGGCGTGGATGCCGGCAACTACACCCTCGCCGACACGACGGCGGCGACCGTCGCGGATATCGACAGGGCGACGATTTCAGCGGTGAGCGGTCTTGCCGGTATCGACCGCGTCTATGACGGTCGTCTCGCTGTGGGGCTCGATACGACCGGGGCGCAGTTCACGGGCTTGGTGGCCGGCGATGCGCTGACGGTGGCGAGCGCTACGGGCGCCTTCCTCGACAAGAATGCCGGGGCGGGCAAGGCGATCGCCGTGACGGGACTCTCGCTCGGCGGGGCGGATGCCGGCAACTATGTGCTGGCCGATACGACGGCGACGGCGACGGCCGATGTCACGAAGGCGGCGATCTCTGCCGTCACCGGCATCGACGCGGTGGACAGGACCTATGACGGTACGCGGACGGCAACGTTGTCGACGGGGGGCGCAGGTTTTGCCGGCATGATCGCAGGCGATGTGCTGACCGTGGCAAACGGGGCGGGCACCTTCGCCGACAAGAATGCGGGCACGGGCAAGACGGTCGCGATATCGGGTCTCACCCTTGGCGGTGTGGATGCCGGCAACTACGTCCTTGCGGATACCACTGCGACGACCACGGCGGATATTGCCCGGGCGACGATCCTCGCCGTGACGGGCATCACGGCGGCCGGCAAGACCTATGACGGCACGACCGCCGCCACGCTCTCCACCGCGTCGGCGGGCTTTACCGGCATGATCGCGGGCGATGCGCTCACGGTCGCGGCTGCGACGGGCGCCTTTGCCGACAGGAACGCGGGCAGCGGCAAGCAGGTGGGCATCTCCGGCCTTTCGCTGGGCGGCCTCGATGCCGGCAACTACGTGCTGGCCGACAGCACGGCCACGACGACGGCGGATATCGCCAGGGCAGCCTTGACGCTCACCGGCTTTACGGCCGAAAGCCGGGTCTATGACGGCACCACGACAGCCCGGATCGCGACGGCCGGCGCGCTGTCGGGCGTGGTCCTCGGCGACGATATCGCTTTCGATTTCGGCGGCGTGACCTTCTCCGACCGGAACGCGGGAACGAACAAGCTGGTGACGATGCAGAATGTCGCGTTGCGCGGCATGGATGCCGGCAACTACACGATCGCCAGCATCGCGACCACGACAGCGGATATCACGCGGGCGGCGATTTCCGCCGTGACGGGCATCACGGCAGCCGGCAAGACCTATGATGGCACGCGGGGCGCAACGCTTTCGACAGGCGCGGCCGGCTTTGACGGCCTGATCCAGGGCGATACGCTGACGGTCGCCTCGGCCAGCGGTGCCTTTGCCGACAAGAATGCCGGCATGGGCAAGCGGGTCGATATCACCGGGCTCTCGCTCGGCGGGGCGGATGCCGGCAACTACTGGCTTGCCGACACGACGGCGTCGACGACGGCCGACATCGCCCGGGCGACGATTGCCTCGATATCCGGTATCACGGCGCGGGACCGGATCTATGACGGCACGACCGTCGCCATGCTCTCCACCGCCTCGGCCGGCTTTGCCGGCATGGCCGCAGGCGATGTGCTGACGGTGGCGAGCGGCACGGGCACCTTTGCCGACAGGCATGTCGGTACGGGCAAGCAGGTCACCGTCACCGGCCTTTCGCTTGGCGGGGTCGATGCGGGCAACTATACCCTTGCCGACACGACGGCGACGACGACGGCCGACATCTCCAGGGCTGCGCTGACGCTCACAGGCTTTGCTGCGGCCAACAGGACCTATGACGGCACGACGGTCGCAACGGTCAGCAATGCCGGCACGCTGTCGGGCCTCTTCCTTGGCGACGACGTTCAGTTCAGCCATGGCGCGGCGGCTTTTGCCGACAAGAATGCCGGGACGGGCAAGACCGTGCGCCTTTCCGGCATCGCACTCTCCGGCGCCGATGCCGGCAACTACGCCCTCACCGGCACGATGGCGACGACGACGGCCGATATCGCCAGGGCGAGCATTTCGGCGATCACGGGCATCCATGGCGTCGGCCGTCTCTATGACGGCACCCGCGTTGCGGGACTGGACGTCTCGGGTGCCGGCTTCACCGGCATGGTTGCCGGAGACACGC
This sequence comes from Roseateles sp. XES5, assembly GCF_020535545.1. Lineage (NCBI taxonomy): Bacteria > Pseudomonadati > Pseudomonadota > Betaproteobacteria > Burkholderiales > Sphaerotilaceae > Roseateles > Roseateles sp. XES5. The sequence continues at coordinate 167,340 of NZ_CP084754.1, read as the reverse complement.
TGACGGTGGCGAGCGGCACGGGCGCTTTTGTCGACAAGAATGCCGGGACGAACAAGTCCGTCGCCATATCCGGTCTGACGCTCGGCGGCGTGGACGCCGGCAATTACACCCTTGCCGATGCCACCGCGACGACCACGGCGGACATAAGCCGGGCGACGATCGCGTCGATCACCGGCATCACGGCACTGAACAAGACCTATGACGGCACGCGTGCTGCGGATATCGCCACCGGCGCGGCTGGCTTTACCGGCATGGTCGCCGGCGACATGCTGACGGTGGCAAGCGGCACCGGCACTTTTGCCGACAGGAATGCCGGCACGGGCAAACGGGTCGACATTGCCGGCCTTAGCCTCGGCGGGGTGGATGCCGGCAACTATGTCCTCGCCGACGATACGGCGATGGCCTCGGCGGATATCGCCCGGGCGACGCTGACGCTCGCCGGCTTTACGGCGGCGAACAGGACCTATGACGGCACGACGGTCGCAACCGTCAGCAATGCCGGCACCCTGTCCGGCGTCTTCCTTGCCGACGATGTCCGGTTCAGCCACGGCGCGGCGGCCTTTGCCGACAAGAATGCCGGCACGGGCAAGACCGTGCGGCTCTCCGGCATCGCGCTTTCCGGCGCCGATGCCGGCAATTACACCATCGCGGGCACGGCGACGGCAAGCGCGGACATCGCAAAGGCAACGATCTCCGCCGTGACGGGCATCACGGCGACGGGCAAGACCTATGACGGTACGGTAGCAGCAGTGCTTTCCACCGGTTCGGCAGGCTTCACAGGCCTTCTGGCGGGGGACAGTCTGGAGGTTTCCGCCGCCACCGGCGCCTTTGCCGACCGGAATGCCGGCGCGGGCAAGCGGGTCGACGTCACCGGCCTTATCCTCGGCGGCGCGGATGCGGGCAACTATACGTTGGCCGACACGACGGCCACCGCCACGGCCAGCATCTCCAGGGCGACGCTGACGCTTTCAGGTTTCGCCGTGGCGAACAGGACCTATGACGGGACGGTCGCGGCGCAGATCAGTGCTGCCGGCACGCTGTCGGGCGTCTTCTTCATCGACGACGTGCACCTCAGCCATGGCGCCGCGGCCTTTGCCGACCGGAATGCCGGGACGAACAAGGTGGTGACGCTGGATGGCGTGGCGCTTTCGGGCGTCGATGCCGGCAACTACACCATCGCCGGAACGGCAGTGACGACGGCGGATATCGGCCGGGCGGGTATTTCCGCTGTCACAGGCATCCTTGCCGCCGACAAGCTCTATGACGGCACCAGGGTCGCCACGCTCGACCTGACGGTGGCCGGCTTTGCCGGCCTGCTTTCCGGCGACAGCCTTGCGGTGCTTGCGGCGACCGGCCGATTCGAGAACGCCGCGCCGGGGCGGGACAAGACGGTGCGTATCACGGGCCTCACCCTCGGCGGTGTCGATGCCGCCAACTACGTGCTGCTCGACGATACGGCCATCGCCACGGCTGCTATCGACGCGCTCTTCGCATCGCCCCTGCCGCCGCAGATGCTGGGCGCGAGGGGCGCGTCGATCTTCGGTTTCTTCTTCCCCCTTCCGTCGTCGCGGAGCGTCTTTGCAGCACCCGACATGATCGACTTTTCGGCCTGGCAGCCGGGAGCGGGCGATTTGAATTTCGAGGGCTTTCAATGATGACGCCTCTTTTCCGAACCATGCGCAAGATCGCGCTTCTTCTGGCCGGTAGCCTGTCGACGGCCCTGCCGGCATCCGCCGCCGCGCTGCCGGGCGGGGCGGGGTCGCTGGTGGAGACCTATCAGGACTGGGTCGTCGCCTGCCAGGCGCAGAACGAGCGCACCCTTTGTGTCATGCGGCAGGTGCAGAGCAACACGCAGACCGGCCAGCATGTGCTGACGGTCGAATTCTCCGGGGGTGGGGACGGCGGCAGGCTGGGGGGTGTGTTGCTCATGCCCTTCGGCCTGTCTCTCGCCGCCGGCGTGACCGCCGGTATCGACGATGCCGCGCCCGGCCCGATGCTCGCCTTTTCCACCTGCCTGCCGCAGGGCTGCCTTGCTCCCGTCGCCTTCGAGGCCGAGCAGGTTGCCAAGCTGCGGGCCGGCACGGCGCTCAACGTGACGGCCCAATCGCTCTCCCCCGCCCAGCCCGTCACCCTCAAGGTTTCGCTCAAGGGCTTTTCCGCCGCACTGAACCGCATCGGCGAACTGATGAAGTAGGACGCCGGCCGGGCCGGTGGCTTCAAGGACGCCAAAGGGCGACGCTTGACTTCATCCATTTCGTTCAGTATTGATTGAACGAAATGGACAGGGAAGTGCCGTGATGGAAAAGCTGTCGCCGCCGCAGGATTTCGTGGAAACGATGGGCATGTATTTCCAGGGCGAGAACATGCCGCGCATCGCCGGTCGTCTCTATGGGCTGCTGCTTCTCGAGGGCGGTCCGTTCAGCTTTTCGGAACTGGCAGAGCGTCTCGATGTCAGCCGTGCGTCGATCAGCACCAATGCCCGGATGCTGGCGGCGCAGGGCATGATCCAGCGCGTCGCGGTGCCGGGCGACCGGCAGGATCACTATGCCATCGAGGTCAAGGGATTGCTCGCCATGTATCACCGGCAGGTCGAGCGTTACCAGCAGATGTGCGAATGGTTTCACGAAAAGGCCGAAGTGCTCGGCGACCATGCCGACGGCACGCGCGACAGGCTGGCCGCATCGGCCATCCTCCTGGATGCCGTGCTGGATGGCCTGCGCAACGGTCTCAAACAGGTCGAAGCCCGTATCGAGGGACCAGGCCCGGCGAAATAGGGCGAACCGGTCTCACCACACGAGATTTCACGAAGGAAAACCCATGGGCTCCAAAGGCATTCGGAGGGCGGCGCGGCTCGTCCTCGCGGTGGGCGTCGCTGCCGCATCGCTTCTCGTTCTGCATGACGGCGGGTATGCCGACGACGCAGCGACCACGCCGGCCGTCGCAACGGTTGCGGACCGCGAGCTCGCGCCCGCCGATGTCGTGACCGTCGAGAAACAGAACCTGCGCGACCGGGTGGTGGTGAGCGGCGAGTTGCGCCCGCTCAGCCGCGCGGTGATCAAGGCCAAGGTTTCCGGAACCATCGCGGACGTGCTGGTGCGGCCGGGCCAGTCGGTGCAGCAGGGCGACCTGCTTGCCCGTTTCGAGACGAACGACCTCGGCGCGGAGCTTCGCCGCAAGGAGGCAACCCGCGCTGTCGCCGAGGCGCAGAGCATGCTCGCCGAACAGACCCTGACCAAGGCGCGCGCCCTGCAGAGCAGCAGCGCCATGTCGGTCTCCGCCCTGGAAAAGGCGGTGAGCGAAGCCGCCGCGGCGCGGGCGAACGTCGCCGCGCTGGAGGCCGAAGTCGAAACGGCGCGGACCGCCCTTGCCAATGCCAGCGTGCGTGCGCCGATCTCCGGTATCGTCGCCACGCGCTCCGTCGATATGGGCGAGACCGTCGCCAATGGCGCGGATCTCCTGACGGTGGTCGACGGCAGCGCCTTCGAGGCCGAGGTACTGGTCGCGACCCGCGACGTGCCGCTGCTGAGGATCGACCAGGAGGCCGAGCTTTCCATCGACGGCCTGCCGGACCGCAAGGTCACGGCGAAGGTGCGGCGCATCAGCCCCGTCGCCAATGCCGGCACGCGCTTCGTGCCGGTCTTCCTGCATCTCAGCAATTTCGACGGCCAGCTCTGGGGCGGCATGTTCGCCTCGGGCGCCATCACCGTGCGGGAAAAGGCCGGCGGTATCGCCGTGCCGGATACGGCGGTGCGGCGGGACGATGCCGGCAAGGCCTATGTTCTCGCCATCGCCGACGGCCGCCTGCAGCGCCGGGATGTCGGCGAGGGCGCCCGCTGGGGGCGGCAGATCGAGATCGCCGAAGGCCTACAGCCCGGCGATGTCCTGCTCAAGGCGCCGATCGCGGGGCTGGTCGCCGGCACGCCGGTCTCCGTCACCGCCATCCGCTGAGGGAGCGCGAAATGCTTTTGACAAGGATCGCCGTCGAGCGGCCCGTCTTCACGACGATGCTGATGATCGCCCTGCTCGTCTTCGGGCTGGTCGGCTACCAGCGCATCGGCGTCGACCTCTATCCGCGCTTCGACTTCCCCGTCGTGGTGGTGGCGACCGCCTATCCCGGCGCCACGCCCGATACGGTGGAGACCGAGATCACGCGGCCCGTGGAGGAGGCGCTGAACGCCATCAGCGGGCTCGACAAGGTGAACTCCACCTCCTACGAGGGCCGCTCCATCGTCATGGCGAGCTTCACGCTCGGCACCGACGGGCTGACGGCGGCGCAGGACGTGCGCGACCGCGTGGCGGCCCTCGAAGGCGGCTTCCCGAAGACCGTCGAGAAGCCGGTCATCCAGCGTTTCAACCCGGCCGACATGCCGATCCTCTCGGTGGCGCTCAGCTCCCGCACGCTGACCCTGCCGGAGCTGACCACACTCGCCGAGCAGCGCATCGTCAAGAGCCTCAACACCGTGGCCGGTGTCGGCCGCGCCGCGCTCATCGGCGGCCAGAGCCGGCAGATTGACATCCGCATCAACGAGAGCAGCCTGCGCGCGCTCGGCGTCGGGGCGGACGAGGTGGTGACGGCGCTGCGCAGCGGCAACCAGAACCTGCCGGCCGGCTCCATGGTCAGCGACCTCAGCGACAGCATGATCCAGGTGCAGGGCCGCATCGAGCAGCCGGCCGACCTGATGGAAATGGTGGTGGCGCGGCGCGGCGGTGCGCCGATCTACCTGCGCGACATCGCCACCGTCACCGACGGGGCGGCCGATCCCGACAACCGCGCGATCTACAATGGCGAGACGGCGCTCGCCATCGACATTACCAAGATCCAGGACGCCAATACGGTAAAGGTCGCCGATGCGGTCAAGGCCAAGCTCGCGACGCTCAATGCCGAGCTTGCCCCGCTCGGCGTCGGCCTGACGGTCGTGGCCGACGTCTCGACCTCCGTCAAGGAATCCGTCTCGGAGGTGCGCGACACGCTCGTCGAGGGCGCGCTGCTGACCGTGGCCATCGTCTTCCTCTTCCTGCACAGCTGGCGCTCCACCATCATCACCGGCCTGACCCTGCCCATCGCGGTGATCTCCAGCTTCATCGCGGTCCATGCCTTCGGCTTCACGCTGAACTTCATGACCATGATGGCGCTCTCGCTGTGCATCGGCCTGCTGATCGACGATGCCATCGTGGTGCGCGAGAACATCGTGCGCCATGTGGCCATGGGCAAGGACCACCACCGCGCGGCGGAGGACGGCACCAACGAGATCGGCCTGGCGGTGATGGCCACCACCTTCGCCATCTGCGCGGTCTTCGTGCCCGTGGCCTTCATGGGCGGCATCACCGGCAAGTTCTTCTTCCCCTTCGGCATCACGGTGGCGGTGGCGGTGCTGGTCTCGCTCTTCGTGAGCTTCACCCTGGACCCCATGCTGTCCTCGGTCTGGCCCGATCCGGATTCGCAGCCGAACGCCAGGCGCGGCCCGCTCGGGCGGCTGATCGCGCATTTCGACCGTGGCTTCGAGCGGCTGGCGCATCTCTACAAGCCCGTCATCGCCTGGGTGCTGCGCCATCGCTTCATCACGCTGATTGCCACCGTCGTCACCTTCGTCGGCAGCCTTGCGATGGTGCCGCTGGTGGGCGTGGAATTCGTGCCCTCCTCGGACGAGGGCCGGCTCACGATCAGCGTCACGACGCCGGTCGGCTCCTCGCTCGACTATACCGGCGCCAAGATGGCGCAGGTCGAGAAGGCGCTGGGCGAATTTCCGGAGATCAAGTCGGTCTACACCACCATCAATGGCGGGCAGGTGGCCGGCAAGAACCGGGCAACGGTGCAAGTGGAGCTCGTGCCCGTCGCGGAGCGCAGCCGCACACCGGCCGTGCTGGCCCAGCCCATCCGCGAGCGGCTGGCCCATATCGCCGGCATCCGGGCCAATATCGCGCCGGGCGATCTGGAGGGCGGTGAAAGCAGCATCCAGATCAGCGTTCTCGGCGACGACCAGCAGACGCTCGAGGCCGTGGCGACGGACCTCGCTGCCGCGCTGCGCGCCATTCCCGGCGCGGTCGACGTGCGCAGCTCCACTGAGGAGCCGGCGCAGGTCATTTCGCTGCGCCTCAAGCGCGATGCGGCCAGCGACCTCGGCATCGACACGCTTCAGCTCGGCACCATGCTGAACACGCTTGTCGGCGGCGAGAAGGTCACCAAATGGACCGACCTCAAGGGCGAGACCTATGACGTCGTGCTGCGTCTGCCGAAGGAACAGCGGCAGAACCTCGACATGCTGCGCGACCTGACCATCAGCACCGGCAAGACCGACGAGGCGGGCGCACCCGTGCTGGTGCGGCTCGATCAGGTCGCCGACTTCGTGCCCTCCACCACGGCGGCCGAAATCCGCCGGCTCGACCGCAGCCGCGAGGTGCTGGTTTCCGGCGACGTTTCGGGCCGGCCGCTCGGCGACGTCACGACCGACATCGAGGCGATGATCGCGGGCAAGAAACTGCCGGCCGGCATACGCGTCAAGTTCGGCGGCTCGGTGGACGATCTCAACGAGACGGGCGGGGAAATGGTGACGGCGCTGACGCTGGCCGTGGTGCTGATCTACCTCGTGCTGGCCTCGCAGTTCGGCAGCTTCGCCCAGCCCATCGCCATCATGGTCTCCATGCCTTTGTCGCTGATCGGCGTCATCCTCGGCCTGCTGGTGGCGGGCAGCACGCTGAACATGTTCTCGATGATCGGCTTCATCATGCTGATGGGGCTGGTGACGAAGAATGGCATCCTGCTCGTCGACTTCGCCAACCAGGAGCGAAAGCGCGGCCTGCCGCTGACCGAGGCGCTCATCAATGCCGGCGTCGTGCGCTTCCGTCCGATCATCATGACGACGCTCGCCATGATCTTCGGCATGATCCCGCTGGCCGCCGCCATGACGGGCGGCGGCGCGCAGCGCGCGCCCATGGCCCATGCGGTGATCGGCGGCCTCGTCAGCTCGACGATCCTGACGCTGGTCGTGGTGCCGATGATCCTCTCCTATATCGACAGCATCACGCGCCGCATCGCCCCCTGGCTGCCCAAGGCGCCGGACGACCGCCATGAAACGGGAGGCCAAGGCGCATGATATCCGTCGTGCGGCATTGAAAGCCCGGGCAATATGCCTTACATTTTGCATTACCTGAAGTAAGGAATTTCGCCGTGACAACCGCGACCATCACGTCAAAAGGCCAGATTACGATACCGATGAAGGTGCGCAGCGACATGGGTCTTGCCGCGGGCGATCGGGTCGAGTTCGTGCGCATGCAGGACGGCCACTACGCCGTCGTGCCGGCCTCCCATTCAATCCGGTCCCTGAAGGGGATCGTGCCGCGGCCGGACAAGCCTGTCAGCCTCGAGGACATGCAGGACGCCATCGCCGCCGGGGCGAACGACCAGTGATCGGTGTCGATACCAATGTCCTGGTGCGCTATCTCGCCCAGGACGACGAAGCGCAATCGGCCGCTGCCGCGCGGGTCATCGACGGGTTCACGCCTGAAGCGCCGGGCTTCGTCTCGCAGGTCGCGCTGGTGGAGACCGTCTGGGTGCTCACGCGCTCCTACAGGATGACCCGGTCCGCGATTGCCGACACGGTCGAGGCCCTGCTGCGGGCGCGCGAGCTGGTGATCGAGGGCGCCGAGGCCGGCTATCTGGCGCTGGCGACCTATCGTTCGACGAAAGCGGACTTTTCCGATGCGCTGATTGCCCATGGCGGTCGTCTGGCCGGATGCCGGGAGACGGTGACCTTCGACAAGGGGGCGGCCAGCGCGGCGGGCATGCGGCTCATCGGGGCAGAGTGATTGCCCGAATGGCAGGGTCAGCCGGCGCCGAGCGCTATTGCGCAGGGGCAGCGCGGCCCATGCGGGCGGCCTGCGCGGCGGCAAGGGTGTTCTCGATGACGATGGACGCCCGGTCGGCGACGATCTGCACCAGCGCGTTCAGCGGCTTGGAGGCGTCGATGGCGATGTCGGAGGATTGCGGCAGGGCGTCGATCTCGGTCAGCGGCAGGAAGCGCAACGTGCCCTCGGCAAGCTCGGTCGCCGCGTCCAGCTCCGAGGTGAAGGCGACATAGTTGCCGCTGCGGGCAAGGTTCTTGACGAGGTGCAGCGAGTTGGTCTCGACCCGGCCGTGCGGCTCGGCGAAGAGCCAGCTGTACTGCACCTCGAGGAAGCGGCGGATCAGCAGCGAGCGGCTTTGCAGGGCGATCGGGTAAGTCACGACGTCCTGGAACTTCACGTCGGGGTGCGAGAGCAGCGGATGGTGCGGGGCGACGACGCAGCCGAAGGGCAGCGGCAGGCTCCACAGGGACCGCACCTCGCTGCGCTGCGGCAGGTTGAAGGTGATGATGAGATCCGCCTGTCCGGACAAAAGGGCCGCGACCGCTTCATCCGTCGAACCGATCTGTATGGAGAGGCCGATCAGCGGATGGGCGGCGGCGATGTCCTGTACCAGTTCGGGCAGGATGGTCGTGGCGTGGCTGTCCATGGCGAAGACATTGACCTGGCCCTGCTGCACGCCCTGCAACTGGAAGATCTCCGCCACCGCATTGCGTTCCTCCGCCCGCCAGCGGTGGACGAGCCGCACCAGCGCTTCGCCTGCCGCCGTCAGCCGCATGCCCTTCGGCATGCGGTCGAAGAGCTTGACCCCCAACCGCTCTTCCAGACCGATGATCTGGCGGTCGATGGCCGAGGCCGCGATGTTCTGCGCGCGGGCAGCGGCCTGGATGGAGCCGGTCGAGGCGACACGGTCGAAATAGTGCAATTGGGCAGGGATCAGCGAACGGGACATGCGAACCTCACCATTCTAATTTCGGCAATGAAGTGTTTCACAGTTTGATATAGACGGCAATGCCAAGTCGGCGCACACTCCCCTCAATCACTACCAACCACAGGGAACAGCGGCGTGGTCCAGCAGATCAAATTCTTCCTGAACAGCTTTTTCTCCGGGCCGCAGGCCCCGTTCTTCCTGGCTGCCGACAACGGGCATTTCGCCCGTCACGGCCTTGAGGTCGAGTTCACCGAAGGCGCATCGCTTGCATGGGCAGTGCCGGTACTGGCAGGCGGTGGTTACGATGTCGCCTATGGCGACATGAACACCCTCATCGAGATGAAGTCGGTCGATCCGGCCTCCTCGCCGCTCGCCGTCTGGGCCATGCACAACCGCTCGCCCTACACCATCGCCGTCGATGCCGACGGCCCGATCCATAGCCCGGCCGACCTTGCCGGCCGCAAGCTGGTCTCGCATCCGGAAGACGCCGCCTGGAAGCTCTTCCCGGAATTCGGCATCGCCACCGGCCTCGACATTTCGACCGTCGAAGTCGAGCCCTCCGATCTCGGCCATGACGAGATGGTTCCGATCATGCGCGACTCCGACCGCTGGGAAGGCATCTTCGGCTTCGTCAACACCGTGCGCGCCCACACCATCGAGGCCGGCCTCGACCCGGACAAGGTGCTGCGCCATCTCGAATTCCGCCACTACTTGCCGGACCTCTACGGCGGTGCCGTCATGGTCACCCGCGATTTCGCGGCAAAGCATCCGGAAGCCGTGCGCGGCCTGCTCGAGGCGATCAATTGCGGCCTCAAGGATGCCATCGCCGATCCTGACGCGGCCATTGCCGCCGTTGCACGGCGCAACCCGAAGCTCGACATCAAGGCGAACCGTGCGCGTCTCGTCGGCACGCTGGGGCTGGAAATGGCCGGGCCGGAAGGCGGACGCATCGGTATCGGCGATGCGGATGACGCGCGTATCGTCGCCGGCGCCACGCTGATCACCCAGGCCAAGGGCCTTGCCCGCGTGCCGGCGGCCTCCGAAGTCTTCGACCGTCAGTTCCTGCCGCCGCTCGAAGAGCGCGTCACCAGCCTGGCCGAGCGGTCATGACAGCGCGGCGGATCGCAGAATTCAACGCCTTGCCGCGGGGAGATTTCGCCGCGGCTCTGGCCCCGGTCTGGGAGAATGCGGACTGGGTGGCGGAGAAGGTCTCCGTCGACAGACCCTTCGCCTCGGCTTCGGCCCTGCATGAGGCTATGGTGGCGCTCGTGAGGGCGCTGCCGGAAGACGAACTGCTCGCCTTCCTGAACCGCCACCCCGATCTCGGAGGAGCGGATGTGCGGGCGGGACGGGTGACGGCGGAGTCGGATGCCGAGCAGAGCTCGATCCGCCTCAACGCGCTGACGGCCGAGCAGATTGCGGAATGGGACGGACTGAACGCCGCCTACAAGGCCCGCTTCGGTTTCCCTTTCATTCTCTGCGTGCGGCGTCACGACCAGGCCTCGGCGCTCGCGGCGATCCGCGACCGCATGAACGGAACACGCCAGGGCGAGCTCGAAGCCGCCTTGCAGGAAATCGCATGGATCACCCGATACCGGCTTGCCGCGCGGGTGACCGACCACGGAATTTCAGGATTGTAACAACAGACGACGTAACCGAACCTGGTAGTCCAGGCCCTACGGGAGGAGGGAAAGATGTACAGAAGACAGTTTCTTGGAAGTGTAGCCGCGGCGGCCCTTTTCATGGGCATGACGGGTGGCATGGCCTTTGCCGAAACGCCGGTCGACACGCTCGTCATCGCCAAGGTGATCGACGATGCGATTTCGTTCGATCCGGCGGAATCCTACGAAGACACCGGCAGCGAAGTGCTGCACAATGTCTATGAACCGCTCGTCGGCAACGAAGCGACCGACATGTCCAAGCTGACCGGCCTCATCGCCGAAAGCTGGACCTTCACCGACAATAACAAGACCGCGACCTTCAAGCTGCGCGCCGGCCAGACCTTCGCGTCCGGCAATCCTCTGACGGCCAACGACGTGGTCTATTCCTTTGCCCGCGTCGTCAAGGCAGGCAAGTCGCCGGCCTTCATCCTGAAGCAGTTCGGCTGGACGGCCGAGAATGTCGACAGCATGCTCAAGGCCGTCGACGACCAGACCTTCGAAATGAAGATCACCGTCGACTATGCGCCCTCGCTGGTCCTGAACATCCTGTCTTCCGTCAATGCGTCGGTGGTCGATTCCGTGACTGTCAAGGCGAACGAGAAGGACGGCGACTTCGGTCTGGCCTATCTCAAGGACAAGTCCGAGGGTTCCGGTCCCTACGTGCTGAAGACCTGGAAGCCGAACCAGACGGTGATGATGCAGGCCAACCCGGCCTATCGCCAGGGCGAACCGGCGATGAAGCGCGTCATCCTGCGCCACATACCGGAATCCGCCTCGCAGCGCCTGCTCCTGGAAAAGGGCGACATCGACATCGCCACCAACCTGCCGGGCGATCAGATCAAGGCGCTCGAAGCCAATCCCGACATCGCCGTCATGCGCAACAACGCGGCGCGCAATCTCTATCTCGGCCTCAGCCAGTCGGTCGAGCCGTTCACCAAGCCGCAGGTGCGCGAGGCGCTGAAATATCTCGTCGACTACAAGGGCATGACGGACTCGCTGCTGAAGGGCGAATTCACTGTGCTGCAGTCCTTCTGGCCGTCGGGCTTCTACGGCTCGCTCGACGAGAACCCCTATAGCTACGACGTCGAGAAGGCCAAGGCGCTGCTCGCCGAGGCGGGCTACAAGGATGGCTTCTCCTTCAAGCTCTCGGTGCGCAACGTCAGCCCTGCCATCGACATCGCCCAGGCGGTCCAGCAGTCGATGTCGGCCGCCGGCGTCAAGATGGAGATCCAGCAGACGGACCAGAAGCAGTTCATCACCGCCTATCGCGGTCGCCAGTTCGAGGCCGTGCTCGGCACCTGGGAGCCGGACTTCCTCGATCCGCACGCCAATGCCGCGACCTTCGCGCTCAACCCGGACAACGGCCCGGATGCCAGCAGCAAGACGGTGGCCTGGCGCAACAGCTGGAAGGACGACACGGTCAACGCCATGACGGAAGCCGCGGTGCGCGAGCCGGACGAGGCAAAGCGTGCAGACCTCTACAAGGACCTGCAGCGCAAGGTGATCGCCGACGGTCCCTATGTCGGCCTCGTGCAGCGCATCCGTCTGGCCGCCCTGCGCAAGAACGTCAAGGACTACGTGGTCGGTCCGGCGACGGTGTTCTACCGCCTGGTCAGGAAGTAGTCCCGTGCACAGCCCGGCGAAACGGATCTATTCCATCCTGCGTCTTTCATTGGGGAGCGCGACTTCGGTCGCGCTTACCCTTATTGGTCTCATCTTCGTCACCTTCGCCGTCGGCCGCCTGATCCCCATCGATCCGGTCGTGGCCGTCGTCGGCGAGAAGGCGCCGCAGGAAGTCTACGACAAGATGTACAAGGAGCTCGGCCTTGACAGGCCGGTCTACGAACAGTTCATCACCTATGTCGGCAAGGTCGCGCACGGGGATTTGGGGAATTCCGTTTTCACCGGCCATCCGGTCGTGCAGGATCTGGCAAGCGTCTTTCCGGCCACGCTGGAACTTGCGACGATCGGCATCCTGATCGGCGTGCTGCTCGGCGTGCCGCTCGGCGTGGTGGCGGCCGCAAACAGCGGGCGCTGGCAGGACCAGGTGGTCCGCGTGCTCAGCCTCGCCGGCTACTCCGTGCCGGTCTTCTGGCTCGGCATCGTGTTCCTGCTGGTCTTCTACGGCAAGCTCGACTGGGTGGCGGGACCGGGGCGCATCGACATCGCCTATGACGGCCTTGTCGAGGAATGGTCCGGCATTCTGACCATCGATGCGCTGAGGGCAGGGGACATGGACGTCTTCTACAATGCGCTTTCGCATATGGTGCTGCCGGCGATGCTGCTTGGCCTCTCGTCGCTCGCCTATATCGCGCGCATGACCCGCAGCTTCATGCTGACGCAGCTGAACCAGGAATATGTCACGCTCGCCCGCGCCAAGGGCGCTTCCGAGCGCACGGTAATCTGGGGCCATGCCCTGAAGAATGCCCGCGTGCAGATCATCACCGTCTGCTTCCTCTCCTACGGCTTCCTGCTGGAAGGCGCGGTTCTGACGGAGACGGTGTTCTCCTGGCCGGGGCTCGGCCTTTACATGACCAATGCCCTGTTCAACGCCGACCTCAATGCCGTCATCGGCGGTACGATCCTGATCGGTGCCGTCTTCATCATTCTCAACGCGCTGGCCGATATCGTCTATCGCTTCGCAGATCCGAGGACCGCAGGATGAGCACAACGCTAGCCCAATGGCTGACCACCGACCGGCCTGCAAGTCGCTTGCAGGCCCGGTTCGTCCGCCTCAACCTTTCCTTCCGCGCGCTTGTCGCCAACCGGCTGGCGCTCGTCGGTCTCCTCATCGTTCTGGCGCTCGTCGCCATGGCGCTCATCGGTCCCTTCTTCGCCGGCTCGCCGACGGATCAGGTGCTGGCGAACCGCCTGCTGCCGCCGAGCGCCGATCACTGGTTCGGCACGGACGAACTTGGCCGCGACATTCTCTCGCGCGTCGTGCACGGCTCGCAGATCACCGTGCGCATCGTTCTGATGGTCTCGCTGATCGTCGGGCCGGTCGGCCTCACCATCGGCATCGTCGCCGGCTATTTCGGCGGCTGGGTGGATGCGGCGCTGATGCGCATCACCGACATCTTCCTGTCGCTGCCGCGCCTCGTCCTGGCGCTTGCCTTCGTCGCCGCGCTCGGCACCGGCATCAACAACGCCATCATCGCGATTGCGGTGACCAGCTGGCCGCCCTATGCGCGCCTGGCGCGTGCCGAGACGCTGAGCATCCGCAACAGCGATTTTGTCCGCATGGCGGAATTGCAGGGCGCCTCCACGCTGCGCATCCTGTTCAACCATATCGCACCGCTCTGCTTCGCCTCGGTCGTGGTGCGCCTGACCTTCGACATGTCCGGTACGATCCTGATCGCCGCCGGCCTCGGCTTCCTCGGTCTCGGCGCGCAGCCGCCGCAGCCGGAATGGGGCCTCATGGTCGCCGCCGGCCGGCAATATGTGCTGGACCAGTGGTGGGTGGCCGCGGGGCCGGGCCTGGCCATCTTCGTCGTCAGCCTGGCCTTCAATCTGCTGGGCGACGGCCTGCGCGACGTCTTCGATGCGAGGTCCTCGTAATGTCCCGGCTTGAAATCGAAGATCTCCGCGTTTCCTTTGCCAGCCGTTCCGGCCCGGTGCCGGCGCTGCGCGGCGTCAGCCTCTCCGTCGATGGCGGCCGGCTCGGCATCGTCGGCGAAAGCGGCTCGGGCAAGTCGACCATGGGCAGGGCCATCATGGGCCTGCTGCCGCAGAGCGCCAAGGTCACCGCCCGACGGTTCGAATTTGCCGGTCAGGACATGCTCAAGGCCTCGACCGCCCAGAAACGGGCGATGCGCGGCCGCCGCATTGGCATGATCATGCAGGACCCGCGTTATGCGCTCAACCCCGTCATGACGGTGGGCGCGCAGATCGCCGAATGTTTCCGTCTGCACCAGGGTATTGCCGGCAGGGCGGCGAAAGCCAAGGTGCTCGACCTGCTTGCCGCCGTGCGCATCAACGATCCGGAATCGGTCTACGACCAGTATCCGCATCAGGTGTCCGGCGGCATGGGCCAGCGCGTGATGATCGCCATTGCGCTTGCCGGCGAACCGGAACTGCTGATCGCCGACGAGCCGACCTCGGCACTCGACGCTTCGGTGCGCACGAGCTTCCTCGGCCTGCTCGACCAGATCATCAAGGAACGCGGCATGTCGCTGATCCTGATCAGTCACGACCTGCACCTCGTCTCCAATTTCTGCGATCGGGTGATGGTGATGTATGGTGGTCAGGTGATGGAGGAGTGCACGGCGGCGGATCTGGAAAACCCGCATCATGCCTATACGCGCGCACTCGCCGCGTGCCGGCCGTCGCTCACCGAGCGGCTGCCGGAGCTGCGCACCTTCACCCGCGATCCCGCCTGGATGGAGGCCAAGTCATGATCGAGATCGAAAACGTCTGCGTCGATTTCCATACCAAGACCCGCATCGTGCGGGCGTTGAATGCGATTTCCCTCAGCGTACCGCAGGGCAGCGTCTTCGGCCTCGTCGGCGAATCCGGCTCCGGCAAGACGACATTGCTGCGCGCCATGATGGGCCTCACCGCCGTCAGCAGCGGCAAGGTGAAGATCGGCGGCGACGTGGTGAAGCAGAACCCGCCGCTCTCCTTCCGTCGCCGTGTGCAGATGGTCATGCAGGATTGCTACGCTTCGCTGAACCCGGTGCATACCGTCGACCAGATCGTCGGCGAACCGCTTGCGATCCACCGCTTCGACAATCCGGAAAAGCGCATCCTGCAGGCCCTGAAGGATGTGGGTCTCGGCCCGGAACACCGCTTCCGCTTCCCGCACCAGCTTTCGGGCGGCCAGCGCCAGCGCGTCGCCATCGCACGGTGCCTCGCCATCGAGCCGGAGGTCATGCTGCTCGACGAGCCGACTTCGGCGCTCGACGTGTCGATCCAGGCGGAAATCGTCAATCTCGTCATGCGGCTGCAGCGGGAAAAGGGGCTCACCCTCTTCATCATCAGCCATGACCTGCCGCTCGTCGCCCATATGTGCGACCGGCTGGGGATCATGCACAAGGGCGTGCTGCGCGAGATCATCACCAGCCAGGACCTGATCGACCAGAACGTGACGGACGACTACACGCGCGAACTCATCAGCGCCTCGCTCTGAACGGCGAAAGGCCGGGACCTTGCAGGTCCCGGCCCTCCGGCAGGCGTCACTATGGCCCCGGGGGAGGGAGTCCTAGTGGGCCATGGCGACCTGTCCCTGCATGCGGAGCCCGTTGAGGGCCGCGTTCATGACGATGGCGGTGACCGCCCCCATGATGACGGGGGAGTGGAAGACCACCTGGGACCATTCCGGCATGAACTGGAAGAAGTCCGGCTTGACGATGGTGATCATCGCCATGGCGACGCTCAGCCCCACCACCATGAAATTGTTGAAGGTCGTGTCGAAGTCGATCTTCTGCAGGGTCTTCATGCCGACGACGACCAGTGTGCCGAACATGACGAACCCGGCGCCGCCGACAACCGGCTTCGGCAGCGAGGCGATGGCGGTCGCCAGCACCGGCGACAGGCCGAGCACGACGAGGAACCCGCCCGCCAGCGCCACCGTCCAGCGGCTGCGCACGCCCGTTATGTTCACCAGCGCGACGTTTTCCGAGAAGGCCGTGTAGGGGAACGAGTTGAGCATGCCGCCGAGCATGGTCGAAAGCCCGTCCGCCCGCAGCAGGTCGGCGATGGTGCGTTCCGTCGCGGGACGGCCGACCATCTCGCCGACGACGATGGTGTCCCCGACGGATTCCACCCAGGTGATGGCGACGACGAGGCACATGGTCAGCACCGGCACGAGATGGAAGGTCGGCAGGCCGAAGTGGAAGGGCGTGACGATGGCGAGCGGGGCCGCATCCTTGATCGCGCTGAAATCCAGCATGCCCATCAACCCCGCGAAGACGACGCCGACGACCAGCCCGAGGAAGACCGCGATGTTCTTGACGAAGCCGCGGCCGAAGACGTTCAGCAGCACGATGACGGCGAGCACGAGGAAGGCAAGGCCGATATAGGCTGGCTTGCCCGCATCGGGCACGAAGCCGCCGGCGGCATACTGGATCGCGACCGGCAGCAGGCTGAGGCCCATCACCGTCAGCACGGCGCCGACGACGACCGGCGGAAAGGCCCGGACGATATAACGGCCCAGCGGAGCCATGAAGATGGCGAAGAGCCCCGCCGCGATAACCGCGCCATAGACCGCCTGCAGGCCGGCGGTCGGCCCGTTCGCCAGGATTGCCGGGTTGCTGCCGATGGCGATGACCGGCGAAATAGCGGCGAAGGTAATGCCCTGCATCAGCGGCATGCGCACGCCGAAGCGCCAGAAGCCGACCGTCTGGATCAGCGTGGCGAGGCCGCAGGTAATGAGGTCGGCCTGGATCAGGTAGGCGATCTGGGCCTGGCTGAGGTTGAGGGCGCTGCCGATGATGAAGGGAACGGCGATGGCGCCGGTATACATGACGAGCACGTGCTGAAGCGCGAGCACCGCCATGCGGGCGGGGGGCAGGATCTCATCGACGGGATGGACATGCCGTGCAGTCTGATTGGCGCCGGCCGCTGCCGCGCCATGGTCCGCTTGTCGGGACATGGGCTGAACTCCTGAAAGGAAGAAAATGGAAAGGCCTGCGGCTTCGGGTTTTCACCAGAAGCCCTCATGCGCTTTCGCGATTTCCCCTTCGAGCGCGGGCACGGGTCCGACGACCGCCACCTTGCGCTGCCCGGCGTCGAAAATATGCTCGCAGGGCATGTCCATCGTCAGGTTTTCGGGATTGTCGCCGGTCAGTTCGGCGAGGCGCTTTTCCGTCATGCCGTAGACGAGGCGGCCGATGCCGGCCCAATAGGTGCCACCCGCGCACATGCAGCACGGCTCCACCGAGGTGACGAGCGTGCATTCCGCCAGGAATTCCGGCGAATAGGCCTTGGCGGCGTCGCGTGCGACGTTCATCTCGGCATGGCCGACGCCCTTGTCGTCCTTGAACGTGTTGCCGGAGGTGAGCAGCACCGCCCCGTCCGGTCCCGCCAGCAATGCACCGAACGGGTGGTTGCCCGCCGCCCGGCTTTCCTCCGCGATCTTCATCGTCTCGCGCAGATTGCGCAGATCGATCTCCGTTGCCTGTCCCTTGTTCTGTTTGTCGAGCATTCGTCACTCCTCCTGAACGCTTGAAACTCCCGCATTCAGAGTGCGCGAGAAGGGGGCTTGCGCCAATTAGAATGAATTGCGCATAGTGTGCGAAAAAACTGCACAGGGAGGCGGCTGTGTCGGCATTCTCGCGGGAGTTCTTCACCTTCGTGGAAGTGGCGCGCGAGCGTTCCATCCGCCGTGCGGCGGAAAAGCTCAACCTCTCCGCCTCAGCCCTCAGCCGTCAGATGCAGATTCTCGAACAGACCTTTGGCGCCCGGCTCTTCGTGCGCATGCCGCAGGGCGTGCAACTGACGGAGCAGGGGCAGGTTCTGCTGGCGCAGGCCGAGCGCTGGCTGGACGACGAGAGCGCGTTGCGCGCCGCCCTCCAGCAGGCCGGCGGCGGTGGGGCCGGCACGCTCAGGCTCGGCGTCATGGAATGCCTGGTGCCCTATATCCTGCCGGGGCTGGAGGCGGAGACGGAACCGGCCGCGCTGAAGATTTCGGTGGGCGACACCGGCACGCTGGTCGGCCAGCTCTGCCGCAACGAGATCGACGCGCTGCTGGCCTTCAACGTGCCGCGCCTGCCGGAGCTTCGGGTCTATGACGAGCGGAGCTACGATCTCGGTGTGGTCTATGCGGCGGCGCTGGCGCCCTCGGGCGAGCCGCCGTTCCGCATCGAGAACTGTCTCGGCCGGCCGCTCTGCCTGCCCGATACGAGCCTGTCGGTCTGGCCGCGGCTCGATGCGGAGGTCTACCGCATCCATGCCGAGCCGCATATCGCGCTGCGCAGCAACTCCATCGCGCTCATCATGGAATATGTCGCGGCCGGAAAGGGTATCAGCTTCCTGACGTGGCTGGATGCGGCGGCAGGCGTCGCCGAAGGCCGCTTCCGCTTCGCCAAGCTGGAAAACCGGCGTCTGTCGGAAAAGCTCTATCTCTGCGCGGCGGCCAATGCCCCGCTGGGGCCGTTCCAGGCGACGCGCACCCGCGCGCTCTTCCGCCGCGTTCCCCTCTCGCCGCAGGGCGATTGAGGGAGGCCGGGGCAACGGGTGCCCCGGCTGTTGTCACTCAGAATTCGTCCCAGCCCGGCTCGGAGGCCGTTGCCGCGCTGCCACCGCCGAAGGCGCTGGCAAGCTTGCCGACCATACGTTTGGCCGGGGAGACGACGGGGCGTGAGGCCGTGTAGGCGGCTGCGACGGGACCGCGAACGGGCGCCGAGGTGGCTGCGCGCGAGGAAACCGCAGCGCCGACCTGGAAGCGACCGACCAATTGGCGCAGCTTGTCCGCCTCACCGGCGAGCGACGCGCTTGCGGCGGTGGACTGCTCGACCATGGCGGCGTTCTGCTGGGTGGTCTGGTCCATCTGGTTGACGGCGGAGTTGACCTCGGCCAGCCCGACCGACTGCTCGCGCGCCGAAGTGGTGATGGCGTCGAGCTGTGCATTGATCTCGCTGACATGCTCGCCGATCACCTTCAGCGCCGCACCGGTCTCCGTCACGAGGCGAACGCCCCCTTCGACCTCGCCTGCCGAATGGCGGATCAGTTCCTTGATCTCCTTGGCGGCCTGGGCCGAGCGCTGGGCAAGCTCGCGCACTTCCTGCGCCACGACCGCAAAGCCCTTGCCCGCTTCGCCCGCACGGGCAGCTTCCACGCCGGCATTGAGCGCCAGAAGGTTCGTCTGGAAGGCGATCTCGTCGATGACGCCGATGATGTTGGAGATCTGGCCCGAGGAGGCCTCGATGCGCTGCATGGCGGCGACGGCGTCGGAGACGACCTTGACCGAATGATGCGCGGAGGAGTTGGCCTCGGAGGCCTTGTTGCGGGCTTCCTCGGCGCGCTTGGTGGACTGCGAGACGTTGGCGGTGATCTCGTCGAGGGCGGCGGCGGTCTCCTCGAGGGCGGCGGCCTGCTGCTCGGTGCGGCGGGACAGGTCGTTGGCGGCCTGGCTGAGCTCGCGCGAGCCGCTGTCGATGGAGCCGGTGGCTTCGGAGACCGACTGCAGCGTGGTGCGCAGCTGGGAGACGGCGGCGTTGAAGTCCTGGCGCAGGCTCTCGAACTCGGGCGAGAAGGACTGTGTGAGTTCGCAGGCGAGATCGCCGCCGGCCATGCGCTTGAGGCCTTCGGCAAGACCGCCGGTGGCCTGGGCCATGGCGGCGGCGCGCACGCGGTCGACTTCGAGGGTGCGTTCGCGCTCGGCTTCGGCTGCGGTGCGTTCGGCCTGCGAGGAGGCTTCGAGGGAGCGGGTGCGCAGGCCGTTGTCCTTGAAGACCTGGACGGCACGGGCCATGCCGCCGACTTCGTCGCGGCGTTCGGTTTCGGCGACGGTGACGTCGAGATTACCGTTGGCGAGCGTGGTCATGGTGCCGGCGAGCGTGTTGAGCGGACGGGCAATCCAGGCGCGGACCGCGTAGAAGCCGGCGATGAGAACGACGGCAAGGCCGACGACCACGGCGAGGATCGTCGTCAGAATGGTGCCTCTGGTGGTCTCCTGGAGCGCGGCATGGCGGGTTTCGGCCGTCGCGGTGATCTTGCCGATCTCGTCGGTGATCTCGGCGATCACGGCGGTGAAGGCCGGGCGGCAGGTCGTAGCGAATTCACCCTGCGTGCGGTCGACATCGGCCTCGCCGAGTGCTGCGCTGGCGGCTTCGATCAACGAGCCGCACTTGCCGTTGAGTGCGTCGAGCGCGGTGGTCTTGATGGATTTGATGCGCGCGTTTTCCGGTGCGGCAGCGCTGGCGCTGTCCATCTGCTTGGCGAAGAAGCCTTCCGACAGGCGCATGTCCGCGACCGCCGCCTTCTTGGCGTCCGCATCGCGCGACAGCAGGATGTCGGCGATGGCCGAACGCACCGAGACGAGGCTGCGGCTGGCGCGGGCGAGCATCAGCGTCGCGGTGGAATCCCTGTCTATGAGGTCGGTGTAGGACGCGTCGATGAAGGCGGTGCGCGAGGTGCTGTAGGCGGTCACGCCGGCCACGAACAGGCCGAAGGCAAAGAGGATGACGAGGAACTTGCCGATAACGGGGATATTGCGCATGGCGGGAGGCCTATCCAGGGGGGAACTATCCTTGTGGATAGGCTCATATCGTTAGATTTTGCTTAAGTTTATAAGGTGTTTATCCGCAATTTGACGGATGTCAGATGCTGACGTTACGGCAGTCCGGGCCAGCTTTGCGCCAGGGGCGGCCCGGGCAGGGCAAGAAGGTCGATGGCGCGGGCGGCGAGGTGATCGACGATGGCCTCCACGCTTGCGGGACGCTGGTGAAAGGCGGGCACCGGCGGCATGACGATGGCGCCGATTTCCGTGACCGCGCACATGGCGCGCAGGTGCCCGAGATGCAGCGGCGTTTCGCGGGCGAGCAGCACCAGGCGCCGCCGCTCCTTCAACTGTACGTCCGCCGCCCGCGTCAGGAGGGTATCGGCGCGGCCGGTCGCGATGGCCGACAGGGTCTGCATGGAGCAGGGCGCGACGATCATGCCGCTGACGGGAAAGGCGCCGCTGGCGATGCTCGCGCCGATATCGCCCAGCGGATGGTGCCGGTGGACGCGGGCGCCGAGATCGTCCAGCGCCCGCGTCCCGCATTCCAGCGCCAGCGTGCGCCGCGCCGCATCGGAGACGACGAGATGGATTTCGACGTTGCCGAGCGCCACGAGCCTTTCCACGACGCGCACGCCGAGCACCGCGCCCGACGCACCGGAGATCCCGACGATGACCCGCATGCCGCTCATGCCGGCGGTGCCCCAAGGCCGAGGGAGGCCCAGAGTCCGTCGATACGCGCGACGACATCGGGCGTCATGGCCAGCACCCGGCCCCATTCCCGCTCGGTCTCCGTGCCGATCTTGCTGGTGGCATCCAGGCCCAGCTTGCCGCCGAGGCCGCTGACCGGTGAGGCGAAATCGAGATAGTCGATGGGCGTGTTTTCGACGACCATCAGGTCGCGGCTGGCGTCGAAGCGGGTGGAGAGCGCCCAGATCACATCCGGCCAGTTGCGGATGTCGATGTCGCCGTCCACCGCGATGATCAGCTTGGTATAGCTGAATTGCGCCAGCATGGACCAGAGGCCCATCATCACCCGCCGGGCCTGCCCGGGATAGCGCTTGTCGATGGCAACGACCATGGCCCTGTAGGAGCAGGCTTCGGGTGGCAGCCAGAGGTCGCGGATTTCCGGGAACTGCCGCTTCACCAGCGGCACGAAGAGATCGTTCATCGCCTCTCCGAGGCGCGACGGTTCGTCCGGCGGCCGGCCAGTATAGGTGGAAAGATAGAGCGGGTCCCGCCGCATGGTGATCGCCGAAAGCGTCATGACGGGGAAGGGCTCGACCGAATTGTAGTAGCCGGTATGGTCGCCATAGGGACCTTCCTCGGCGGTCTCGCTGGCCGAGACGGTGCCTTCGAGCACGATTTCGGCGCTGGCCGGAATGGGTAGGGGAACGGTGAGGCCGGTTGCCGCGCGCTGCCGCCGTCCGGCGAGCACGCCGGCGAAAGCAAGTTCGCTCATGCCGTCGGGCAGCGGCATGACGGCGGACAGGATCGTCGCCGGATCCGCGCCGATGACGACCGCGACCGGCATGTCCCGGCCCTGGGCCTGCCAGAGCCGGTGATGGCGTGCGCCGCCGCGATGCGCCAGCCAGCGCAGGATCAGCCGGTTCCGCCCCAGTTTCTGCATGCGGTAGATGCCGACATTGACGTCGATGGGATCGTCCGGCGCACGGGTGATGACCAGCGGCCAACTGACGAGCGGGGCCGGCATCGCCCGGCCAGCAGGTCTGGATGGGCAGACGATCGAGATCGGCCTCCGCTCCGCGCCAGACGATCTGGCGGCAGGGTGGCTCGGCGACGGTGCGCGGGGTCATCGCCAGCGCCGCCCTCAGATGCGGCAGCTTGCGCCAGGCCTCGCGAAGGCCGCGCGGCGGCTTGGGATCGCGCAATTCGGCAAGGAAGGCGGCGAGGCGTGGCAGGCCGCCGGTCTCAAGGCCGAGGCCCCACTCGATCCGCTCGCGGGTGCCGAAGAGATTGGCAAGCAATGGGATAGGCTGGATCCGGCCCTCTGCATCCACCGGCCGCTCGAAGAGCAGCGCGGGACCGTCCTCCGCCAGCACGCGGCGATGGATCTCCGTGATGTCGTGCACCAGCGAGACGGGTTCGTGAATGCGTTTCAGCCGGGCGCGCCGATCCAGCAGGGCAACGAAATCCTGAAGGCTGTCGAAATGGCGCGGAAGGGGGACATCGGCTTTCATGCCGCCTCCTTGCCGGGGAAAAACGTGGCGGTCTTTGTGCTGGCGCAAATTCTTGCGGCGCGCGCCTGCCTAGGGTCCGTCCATCTTCTCCCCGGGGCCTTCCGCATGCCATCCCTTCCGCCGCTCCTTGCAAAACCCGTCGACCTCGCACCGCTCTGGCTGGTGGAGCGGGTGGCGCGGCTGATTTTCTCCAGCGTGCTGAAGGCGCATCCCGACCTCTTCGAACGGCTCGGCGACTACAGGCAGACACGCTACCGCTTCTCGCCGGCGGACCTGCCGCTGCACTTCATCGTCGTGCCGGAAACGCGCCAGCTTACCGTTTCGCGTGGACACCCGCCCGTTGCCGACGCCGCGATGACCGGGCCGCTCGTGCTGCTGCTCGGGCTTCTGGAAGGGCGGTGCGATGCGGATGCGCTGTTCTTCTCGCGTGACCTCTCCGTCACCGGCGACATGGAGGCCATGCTGGCCTTGCGCAATGCACTTGATGACAGCGCCATCGACCTGCCGTCGACGCTCGGCACGCTGGCCGGGCCGTTCTCGGCGCTGGTGGCGGGTGCGGCGCGTTCCATCCGCAGCCGGGCGCTTGCAGAAAGGGATGCGACATGGAACTGATCTGCCCCGCCGGCACGCCCGCCGCCTTCCGCGAGGCGGTGGAAGCCGGCGCGGACGCCGTCTATTGCGGCTTCCGCGACGAGACGAACGCCAGAAACTTCCCCGGCCTCAATTTCAGCCGCGAGGAGATGCGCCAGTCCATCGCCTTCGCCCGTGCCAGGGGCGTGCAGACCTTCGTGGCGCTCAACACCTTCATGCGGGCGGGCGCGGAGGCGCTGTGGTATTCGGCTGCCGACGATGCGGCGGGCATGGGCGCTGATGCTCTGATCCTCGCCGATTTCGGCCTGATGGCCTATGTGGCGGAAAGACATCCGCGCCAGCGCCTGCATGTCTCCGTCCAGGCTTCCGCCTCCAATTCCGACGCCATCCGGTTTCTCGTCGAGGCCTTCGGGGCGAAACGCGTCGTGCTGCCGCGCGTGCTGACCGTGCAGGACATCGCCCGGCTGACGCGGCAGATCGACTGCGAGGTCGAGGTCTTCGCCTTCGGCGGGCTCTGCGTGATGGCGGAGGGGCGCTGTTCGCTTTCCTCCTACGCCACCGGCAAGTCGCCCAACATGAGCGGCGCCTGCTCGCCGGCAAGCCATGTGCGCTACCGGCAGGAGGGGGAAAGCCTCGTTTCCGAGCTTGGCGCTTACACGATCAACCGCTTCGGGCCCGGCGAGGCTTCCGGTTATCCCACGCTCTGCAAGGGCCGGTTCGAGGTCGGCGGCACGGAAGGCTATGCCTTCGAGGATCCGGTCTCGCTCGACGTGGTCGAGCAGATCGACGCGCTGCGGGAGGCCGGCGTCTCGGCGCTCAAGATCGAGGGACGCCAGCGCGGCAAGGCCTATGTGGCCGAGGTGGTGTCCTCGCTGAAGCGGGCGCTCGACGCACCGCCGAAGGAGCGGACGGCGCTTCTTGCCCGGCTGCGGGCAATGAGCGAGGGCCAGCGCACCACCGCCGGCGCCTATGACAAACGCTGGCGATAGGAGACGCCGCATGCAAACCAGGATACCGGCTCTCAGCCTCGGCCCGGTCTATTTCCTCTGGGATGGACCGAAATGGCGAGACTTCTATTTCCGCATCGCCGACGAGGCGTCGATCGACCATGTCACGCTCGGCGAGACGGTCTGTTCCAAGCGCCAGCACTTCAGCGAGCCGCATATCGGCGAGGTGGTCGAACGGCTCGAGGCGGCGGGAAAGCGCGTGACGCTTTCCACGCTCGCCATGGTGACGCTCGAGCGGGAAAGCCGCCATGTCCGCGACCTCGTTGCCGCAAGCGAACACCCCGTCGAGGCGAACGATCTTTCCGCGCTCTGGCTTCTCAAGGGGCGGCCGCATTCCATCGGGCCACTGGTCAATGTCTACAATGCCGCGACGGCCCGACTGCTGGCGGCGCGGGGGGCGGACAATATCTGCCTGCCGCCGGAACTGCCGGCGGCGTCGATCCTGGAGATGCTGGCGGCGATGCCGGATTTTTCCTTCGAGCTTTTCGCCTTCGGCCGCATGCCACTCGCCATTTCCGCCCGCTGCGCCCATGCCCGCTCCAAGGGACTGACCAAGGACAATTGCCAGTTCATCTGTGGCGACGACCCCGACGGCCTGCCGCTCGGCACGCTCGACCGGCAATCCTTCCTCGTGCTGAACGGCGTGCAGACGCTGTCCAGCAGTTGCGCCGTGCTGCTGGACGATCTTGCGCCGCTGGTCGCGGCCGGGCTCTCACGCATCCGTCTCTCCCCGCAGGATTGCGACATGGCCGCCGTGGCGCGCCTCTATCGCGCGCGGCTGGACGGGCGGATCGACGGGGAGGAGGCGCTGGTGGAGCTGGTCCGGATCTATCCGGGCGTGCGTTTCTCCAACGGTTTCCTGCACCAGCAGGAGGGCGCGGCCTGGGTCTCGCGCGGCCGGGCGGCGGCGCTGGGACACGGTTGACCGCCTACTGCCGCCAGAACAGCGGGGTCAGCACCACGAGTACGGTCAGGACCTCGAGACGGCCGAGCAGCATCATGAGGGTCAGGAGATAGAGCGCGGGGTCGGAGATCGTCGAGAAATTGCCGGCCGGACCGACGATGGGGCCAAGGCCCGGCCCGACATTGGAAAGCGCCGTTATCACCGCGGAGGCCGCGGTGAGCAGGTCGTAGCCGAGGGCCGTCATCGCCACGCTGCCGCCGGCCCATAGGAGAAGATAGGTGATGAAGAAGAGGATGACGGTGCGCTGCAGTTCGGGATCGACGACCATGCCGCCATAGCGCACGGCGTGGATACCGTTCGGATAGATGAGCTTGTAGAGGCCGGTGCGGATCGAGTTGAAGAGGATGATGAAGCGGTAGGCCTTGATGCCGCCGGCGGTCGAGCCGGAACAGCCGCCCATGAAGGTCATGAAGAAGGCCATCGTCACCACGAACGGCCCCCAGAGCGTATAGTCCTCGCTGGCATAGCCGGTGGTCGACAGGATCGTCGAGACCGTGAAGAAGGAATGGGCGAGGGCCTCATGGAACGGCACGCCGTTCTGGATGCGGTGATAGACGGCGATGGCGAGCGAAAAGGCGGTGAGATAGCCGAGGAAGACCGCGATCTGCGGATCGCGCAGCGCATCCAGCCGGCCGCGCACCATGAAGACGATGAGGATCGAAAAGGGCAGGCTGCACAGCGTCATGAAGAACGTGCCGGCCCACAGCAACGGCAGGCTGTTGAAATAGGCAAAGGACGTATCGTGGGTCGAGAATCCGCCGGTCGCGACCGTCGCCATGGCATGGTTGACGGCATCGAAGCGGCTCATGCCGAGCGCTGCGAAGGTGATCGTGCAGGCGATCGTGATCACGACATAGATGAAGATGAAGGCGCGGGTGAAGCTGGCGATGCGGGCAAAAGGCTTGTCGTTGGTGTCGGAGGATTCCATCTTGAAGAAGGACATGCCGCCGACGCGCAGATAGGGCATGACGAAGAGGCCGAGCGCCACGATGCCGATGCCGCCGAGCCAATGCAGCAGCGAGCGCCACATCAGGATGCCGGGCGGGGCATGATCGAGGCCGGCGATGACCGTCGAGCCGGTCGTGGTGATGGCCGAAACGGACTCGAACAGCGACTTGGCGAAGTTCATCTCCAGCGAGGAGAACAGGAAGGGCACCGCCCCGACCAGCGAAAAGACCGCCCAGAGCAGGTTGACCAGCAGGAAGCCCATCTTCTTGCTGAAGGGGGGCGGCCCGGCGCGCGTCGCCGCCATCGTGAGCAGCGACAGGCCGCCGACGAAGGCGGCCGACAGGGCGAAGACCTTCCAGTCGCGATGGCCGTAATAGAGATCCACGAAAGCCGGCACCAGCATCGCGGCCGACAGATACAGGCCGCAGAGCGCGGAAATATGAAGGGCGGCGCGGTAGATCGTGGGGTTCACGGGGCGTGTCCTGGAAGCCGGCATGGGCCGTTGCGCATGCAATAGCCCTTGCGCCGGCCGACCTCAAGACGCTGCCGGCCGCTCCTCGAAAATCCCAGTGGCTATCCGGCCGACCCGAGCAGGCGGCGCGCAACATTGGCGAAGAGCGCGACGCCGGTTTCCAGCGAGGCCTCGTCGATGTCGAAATCGGCGGCATGGTGCACGGCGGGGATGTCGCTGCCGATGATGCAATAGGCGGCGATGCCGCCGGTCTCGCGCACCTTGCGGATCATCAGGCAGGCGTCGTCGCCGCCGCCGATCGACCATTCCGGCAGGACTTCCGTCACGCCGGGCAGGCCATCTGCAGCCTCGGCGATGAGGGTGACGGCCTCCGGACTGTTCTCGTTGCCGGGCATATGGCCCTTGCGCACGCGCTCCACCGCGCACTGGTGCATGGCAGCCGCGCCGTTGAGCACGGCGGAGAGGCGTTCGACCATGTAGTCGTGGGCATCGCCGCTGTTGGCGCGCACCTCCACCAGCATTTCGCAGGTGTCGGCGACGATGTTGAAGGCCGTGCCGGCGCGCAGCACGCCGACATTGACGAAGGTTTCCGCGCCGGCAAAGCGCGAGATGCCGTGCAGGCCGAGCGCCGCCGCCGCGCCGGCGAGCAGCGCATTGCGCCCCTCCTGCGGGCCCATGGCCGCATGGGCGACGGCGCCGCGGAAGGTCACCGCGAAGCGGCTGGAGAACAGGAAGCCGGTGGCGCTCGCGGCAACCTTGCCCGAGGGCAGGAAGCAGCCGAGATGCCCGACGAAGAGGTAGTCCACGCCCTCCACCGCGCCGCCCGCCACCATGGGCGCGGCGCCGCGCGCACTTTCCTCCGCCGGCTGGAAGATCAGCCGCACCGTGCCGGAAAGGTTCTTCTCCTGCGCGATCCGGCGGGCGAGCGCCAGGCCGATGCCGACATGCCCGTCATGGCCGCAGGCATGCATGCGACCGTCAAAGCGGGAACGGTAGTCCCCGGCATTCGGCCGGTGGCCGCCCGCGTCCGTCTCGCTGACCGGCAGGGCGTCCATGTCGAAGCGGAAGGCGACGACGGGGCCTTCGCCGAAATGATAGTCGGCGACGATACCGGTCAGGCCATCGGGCATGCGGTCCATCCAGAGGGGATCGCCGCCGGCGGCGAGCGCCGCCGCCTTCGCCTCGGCCACCTTCTCGGCCGAGGGCGGGTCGATCACCGCGTCGTAGTCCATGACATCGCGGCCGGTGCGCACGGCAAAGCCGAGGCTGTCGAGCAGAGCGGCGATGCGCGAGGCGGTGCGATATTCCAGAAAGGCCGTTTCCGGATAGCGGTGCAGGTCGCGGCGCACGACCACGGCGGGGGCGTTGCTGGCGGCGATCATTTCGGCAAGGGTGGTCATGGGGCAGTCTCCGGTCAGGCAATCAGTTAGCCGCATCAGCCGCGGCTGGCGAGCGAAACGCCGATGGTGGCGATGGAAAGGCCGGCAACCTGCATGAGGGTCAGGCTTTCGCCGAAGCCGATCCAGGCCATCAGGGCCGAAACGCCGGGCACGAGGAAGAACAGCGAGGACACTTTCGACAGCGCACCCGCGCGGATCATGTGCAGGAGCAGCAGGATCGCGCCGATGGACATGCCGAAGACCGCCCAGGCAAGGCCGACCCACAGCGGCACGGCCGATGTGTCGAAGGCCGGGCCGCCGACGAAGGGCACGACGAGCGCCGTCGGCACCAGCGCGCCGATATATTGCGCGGCGGTGTTGGTGAGCGGGTCGGCGGCGATCGAGCTGCGCTTCACATAGATCGAGCCGAGGGTGATGGCGAGCACGCCCGCCAGGCAGACGAAAAGGGGAAAGAGCGGAATGCCGCCGGTATCCGTCGCGCCGAGCTTGGGCGCGAGCGTGACCAGCGTGCCGAGCGCGCCGACGAGGATGCCGATGGCGCCCTTGCGCGACATGTGTTCGCCGAGCAGCCTGGGGGCGAGGAGCGTGACGAGCAGCGGCTGCATGCCGGCCATCAGGGCGGAGATCGCCGTCGGCAGGCCGTGCGCCACCGACCAGAAGACGCCGCCGAGATAGACGCCGTGGATGAGGAAGCCGGTCAGGAGCGCCTGCCGCCATTCCCGCCCGGACCGCGGCCATGCCGCGCCTTTCCAGAGCGCGATGGCCGCGAGCGCCACGAGGGCGAGCGCGAAGCGCACGGCAAGGAAGGTAAGGGGTTCGGCATGGGGCGCGACGAGGCGCGCCAGCGCAAAGCCGCTCGACCAGAGCGGCACGAAGACGATCGGCAGCAGGAGGCCGGCGCGGCTGGGCGTTGCTGCGGCGGGCATGCTCACGAGGCGGTCCTCACGCTGAGGATCGGCGATTCCAGGAGACTGCCGGTCGTGCCGTCGGCAATGCCGCGGTCGGTCTGGTGCGGGCCGGCATTGCAGGCGAGCGTCGCACCGAACACGGCCTTGAACACCAGATAGGGCGGCTGCCAGTCGACGATGCCGTCCGCGGCCGCGCGCACGGCGGCGAAGGCACCGGCGACCGCTTCCAGCGGGGCATCCGAAACGAGGCCGGAGAGCGGCAGTTCCAGTAAGGCAAGCACCTTGCCCTCCGCGGCGACGGCCATGCCGCCGCCGGCCGCGATCACCGCATTGGCGGCCGCGGCCATGTCGCGCGCATTGCCGCCGAAGACGGTGAGGTTGTGGCTGTCATGCGAGACGGTGGTGGCGAGCGCACCGCGCCAATGGCCCCAGCCGGAAAGGAAGCCGACGCGCGGGCGGCTGTCGGCCCGGCCGTGCCGGTGCGCGACGGCGATCAGCGTCGTGCCTTCGGGCGGCACGACGAAGCCGTCCTCGACCTTCGCCACGGCGTCGGCCCATTCGGTGAAGCGCGGCTTGGCGATAAGGGCGATGGTGGCGTCCGTACCCTCGCAGGGAACGCGGAAGTCGTTCTCACCGAGCGGGGCAAGGTGCATGGAGGCGCGCAGCGGCGCGGCATCGATCTCCCGGGCTGCCTCGGTGAGGGCGCCGCCGCGCGCAACGATGCGGCCGTTTGCCAGCACCAGTTTCGCGCGGAAATCGACGAGGTCTCGGAACAGCACGATATCGGCCCGGCGGCCGGGGGCGAGGAGGCCGAGGTCGTCGCGACCGATGCGGCGGGCGGCGTTGAGGGTGGCGGCCTGCAAGGCCCGTTCGGGCGCGAGGCCATAGCGCACGACGCGGCGCACCACGTCGTCGAGGCCGCCGGCGACGAAGAGATCGTCCGGGAAGACGTCATCGGTGCAGAGCGTCAGCGTCTGTGGAAACTGGGGCAGGCCGTTCAGCGCGGCCACGCATTCCGGCAGGAGGTGGTCGTGTGAACCGCGCAGCTCGATGGTGAGGCCGGCGCGCAGTTTCTGCAGCAGGTCCGCGGCGGAGACGATCTCATGGTCGGAGCTGACACCCGCCGCGACGAAGGCCTGCAGGTCGCCGCCGGTGAGGCTGCGGGCGTGGCCGTGGATGGGTTTTCCGGCGGCGCGGCCGGCGGCGAGGATGGCGCTCATGCGCGGCCGGTCCTCGATGACGGCACGCATGTCCATCACCTCCGCGATGCCGCCGATTTCCGGGCGGGCAAGCAGGGCGGCGATGGTCTCGCCGGGGAAATCCGCGCCGGCCAATTCCAGCCCCGGTGCCGAGGGCACGCAGGACGGGGCGAGCACCACATGGCGTTGTGCCAGCGGGCGCGTCGCGGCGATCGCCCAGTCGACGCCGTCGACACCGTGCACATTGCCGAGTTCGTGCGGGTCCCAGACGAGGGTCGTCACGCCGCGCGGCAGGGTGGCGGCCTCATAGGCGGCGGGCGTGATCATCGAGCTTTCGACATGCATATGCGTGTCGATGAGGCCCGGCGAGAGGAAGAGGCCGCAGGCGTCGATGGTCTCGGCGGCATCCTGCCGTTCCCCGGGCGCGTGCACGCTTGATATCAGCGGGCCGACAAGGCCGATGTCGGCGGCGCGGCGTTCGCCGGTCGCCATGTCGATCAGCGTACCGCCGCGAATGAGCATGTCGAAGGCGCTGTCGCCGCGCGCGGCGGCAACGGCGCGGCTGCGCAGGGTCCGGTCGTCGAGATCGCGGGGTCCGTTCACAGTCGGGCCTCCGCGGCAAGCGCGCCGAGGATGAGGTCGCGCGCGACGGCGACGTCGATTTCGGCGGCAAAAGCGGCATTGCGCCCGGAGGCCCGTACGTCCACAACCGTCCGGCCGCGCGTCAGCGCGCCTGCAAGCTCCACGTCGATGCGGGCCTCGGTAAAGGTGACGGCCTCGGGGCGCACAAAGGCGACGGCGGCGGAGGGGTCGTAAACCGCCATGCCGGGCCGGCCACGGCTGGTGCCGATGGAGATGTAGCCTGCGAGGAGATCGGCCAGCAGGTCCGCGTTCTTTCCGCCTGCGGCGCGGATCGGCTCCACGTCGGCGGGGTAGGTGATGACCTTGCGGCAGAGATCTAGATCGACCATGCGCAGCGGCAGGCCATGAGCAAGCACGATGGCCAGTGCCTCCGGGTCGGCGAAGGCGTTGAATTCGGCCGAGGCGGTGTGGTTGCCAGCTGTCAATCCGCCGCCCATCCAGGTGAGGTCGCCGATCTTGCCGGCAAGATCCGGCCGGGCGAGCGCCAGCGCGGCGATGTTGGTGAGCGGGCCGAGGGCAAGGATGCGGCGTGGCCCATCCGCCGTCTCCAGCCAGTGGCAGAGGGCGGTGAAGGCATCGCTTTCCGGTAGCAGGGGCGCCGGCGGCAGGCTGCGGCCGGCGGTCAGCATGCCGGCCTCGCTGAGAATGCTCTCCGCCGTTTCAAGGCGGCCGAGCACCGGCAGGGCGCGGCCGTCATGGATGGGGAAGGTCCAGCCGAAGGCCGCGACGGCCGAAGCGGCGTTCTGCCGGACGCGGGCAAAGCCGGAATTGCCGAAGACCAGCGAAATGCCGTCGATGGGCTCGGACCCACGCGCCGCCACGAGAATGGCGGCGATGTCGTCGAAGCCCATATCGGTGTCGATCCACACACCCATGCCGGTCACGCGAAGCGCTGGAGGGGGCGGCCGCCTTCAGCGGCAGGTCGAAGGCGAGATCGGTGCCCAGTTCGTGCACCGGCAGGGCGGCGGAAACCTCCGCCGTGATCGGGCCGAGCGGCGTGTCGAGCAGGTACTCGCGCAGATTGCCCGTGAAGGACACGCTCTTGACCTTGCCCAAGAACGGACCGGCACCCAGCGCGACACCCGAGGGACGCCAGGCAAAGCCCGCGGCATTCGTCGGCAGGGTTTCGGAAAGCGCCACCGCGCCGGCGGGCGTGTCGAGCTTGCCGTCCTTCAGCGCGAAGACGTTTTCGAAGCCGACGAAATCGGCGACGAAGGCGGAGACGGGGTTGTTGTAGATCTCCTCCGGCGTGCCGACCTGCTCGATGAGGCCGTCGCGCATCACGACGATCCGGTCGGCAAGCGACAGCGCCTCGGCCTGGTCGTGCGTGACGAAGATCATGGTGACGCCGGTTTCCTTCTGCACGCGCTGAAGTTCCGCGCGCATTTCGACGCGCAGGCGCGCATCGAGGTTGGAGAGCGGTTCGTCGAGCAGCAGCACCTTCGGTTCCATGACCATGGAGCGGGCGAGCGCCACGCGCTGCTGCTGGCCGCCGGAAAGTTCCGCCGGCTTGCGGCCGGAGAGCGCGGCAAGGCCGACCGACTTGATGCCGGCGGTGACGCGCGCCTCGATATCGGCCTCCGCCATGCGCTTGAGGCGCAGGCCGAAGGCGACGTTCTCGAAGACCGTCAGGTGCGGGAAGAGCGCGTAGGACTGGAAGACGAGACCGACATTGCGCTTGTTGGCCGAGACGCGGGTGATGTCCACGCCGTCGAGCGTGATGCTGCCGGAGGTCGGCGTCAGAAGGCCCGCGATGGAGCGCATGGTCGTCGTCTTGCCGCAGCCGGACGGACCGAGAAAGGCGACGAGCTCGCCCTTCCTGATCGCGAGGTTGAATTTGTCGACGGCGACCGAGTTGCCATAGGACAGCGTCAGGTTATCGAGGGTGAGAAAGGCGCGATCAGACATAGCGGGAGAATCCAAGGAAGCGTTCTGCGAGGAAGACGATGCCGATCGACATCAGGGCGAGAAGTGCCGATAACGCAGCGACGGAGGGATCGTAGGTGGTTTCCATGTAGGAGAGCATGTCGATGGGCAGCGTGCGCACGCCCGGGCCGGACAGGAACAGGGAGACCGGCACCTGGTTGAAGCTCGTCACGAAGCCGAGGATGAAGGCGGCGAGGATGCCCGAATGGATGTTCGGCAGCACCACCTTGAAGAAGGCGCCAAGCCGGGTCGCTCCGAGCAGCACCGCCGCTTCCTCCATGTCGGAACGCAGGTTGTTGAAGGAGGAGGAGACGACGCGCACCGTATAGGGCAGCACGAGCGCGGTGTGCGCCAGGAACAGCGCAAGGCCGATCGAGAAGCTGAAGGGCACGACGAGGTAGCGCAGGAGCGCGAGGCCGACGATGATGCCCGGCACGATGATCGGCAACGTGACGATGGTGTTGATCACCTCGCCGAAGGGCAGCTTGTAGCGCGACAGCGCATAGGCTGCGGGCACGCCGAGCAGGAGCGCCACGAAGGTGCCGCCGACGGCGAGGATCATCGACATGATGAAGCTGTCGCGGAAGCTCTCGACGGTGAAGACCTTCAGGATCCAGCGCAGCGACAGGCCCTGCGGCGGGAAGGCGAGCGTATCGCCGGCCGAAAGCGAGGCCGCGACGATGATGAGGAACGGGCCGATCAGGAAGATCAGCAGCGCCGTCAGGATGGTGGTGGAAAGGGTGCGGTTCATCGCTTGTTCCTCGCGGTCGCAAGACGCTTCAGAAGAAGGTTCGCGGCAAAACACATGGCGATCAGGATGAAGGCGATCACGCTCGCCGAGACGAAATCGTTGGCGACGGTGACGCGCTGGAAGAGCAGGGTCTCCAGCATCAGCACCTTCGAGCCGCCGAGGATGGCCGGGGTGATATAGGCGGTGAGCGAGCCGGTGAAGACCAGCGTGCCGCCGACGACGAGGCCTTCGCGGGTAAGCGGCAGGATGACCTTCCAGAACACCTGGAACCAGTTGGCCCCGAGCACGCGCGCGGCGAGGATCGCATCCTTCGGCATGTTTTCCAGCGCGCTGATCAGCGAGAGGATCATCAGCGGCAGGAAGAGCTGCAGGAGGCCGATGAAGACGGCGGTCTCGGTGAAGAGCAGGCGGATCGGCTCGTCGCTGAGCCCGACGGCCTGCAGCGCCTGGTTGACGATGCCGGTGCGGCCGAGGATGACGATCCAGGCATAGGTGCGCGCCACCGGCGAGATCATCAGCGGCAGCGAGATGAGGCCGATCATGCGGCCCTTGCCGGACGGGCTGAGATTGACGATGGCGAAGGCTGCGGCATAGCCGATGACCGCCGAAACCAGCGTCACCGCGAGGCCGAGCTTGAAGGTGCGCACCAGAACCAGCCGGTTGAGCGGTTCGGAGAAGAAACTGGTATAGGCCGAGAAGGTCCAGCCCGCGGGGCTGTGGAAGCCTTCGGCCAGCACGATGACGACGGGCACCAGGAATATGACGGTCGCGAAGACGGCGGCCGGCAAAGCCAGCGCCAGGGCTTCGGCGCGATTTTGAAACATGCTGTGCTCCTACCGAAAGAGGGCAGCGTTCAGGGTTGACGGGGGCGCGCTGCCGCGCCCGCCGCTGTCTGTTCGAAAAGGGGGAAACCGGACGCGTCTTACTGCGCGACCGAGGTGTTCCATTCGGCAAGCCACTTCTCGCGGTAGTCGAGCGTGGTGGCGGCCGGCATGAAGGTCAGCTTGTTGGCGACGTCGGCGCCGTAGGTCAGCTTTTCCGCGATCTCGGGGGCGAGAACGACCTCCTTGTTGGCCGGGCTGTCGATCAGCATTTCGGCGATCTTGGTCTGCATGGGCGTGGAGAGCCAGAAGTCCATGAACTTCAGCGCGAGGTCCTGGTTCTTGGAGCCCTTGACAAGCACCATCGCGTTCATGTCGCCGGTGTCGCCTTCCTTGGTGGTGGCCCAGCCGACCGGCAGGTCGAGCTTGGCGATGCCGGCCCAGGAGAAGTGACCCATCGGGGCGGCCCAGATTTCTTCCTGCTGCATCAGCTGCACGAGCTGCGAGCTCTTGACGTAGAAGGTGACGAATTCGTCGCGCTTCTCGCCGACGGCGGCGATGGCGTCCTTCAGGTCGGGGGTATCCTTGCCGAGCGCCTTGCCGATCATCGACAGGACAGGGCCACCCTGGTTGGTGGTGATGTTCGGCAGGGCGACGTGGCCGGCATACTCGTCCTTCAGGAGATCGGCCCAGGACTCGATCTTCATCTTGTCCGTGCGGTAGGCGATGCCGGTCTTGTAGAAGGTATAGCCGACGCTCATGCCGTCGCCGTTCGGGTCCTTGGCGAAGTCGTAGAGCTTGGCGTAGTTGGTGAGCTTGGAATTGTCGACCTTCTCCGTCAGGCCCTTGCGGGCGGCGGCCAGCGCATCGGCGAGCGAGAAGACGGCCATGTCGATGACCGGTGCATCCTTGTTGGCCTCGAGCTTGGCGAGGCGCTCGATGCTGTTGCCGGTCTCCACCACGAGCTTGCAGCCGCATTCAGCTTCGAAGGGCTTGTAGAGCGCTTCGTTGAATTCGTCCTGGGCGAAGGCGTAGACGGAAATGGTCAGCGTCTGCTCCTGGGCGGACGCGAGCGTGCCGCCTACGAGCCAGAACACACTGGCGGCAAGAAGCTTCTTATGCATGTTTGGTCTCCTCCTGAGAAAGGCCGGCCGCTGGCTGCTCCTTCGGAGCGGGACCACTGGAACGGCGGATGACAAGCTCCATCGGCACGGCGGCCTTGCGAGCGGTGACGGGCGGGCTCGGCGTGTCGTCCGAGGCTTCGCGGGACTGGATGGCCTCGACCAGCGCGTCGAGCGCCAGCGTGGCGATTTCCGGCATGTTCATCTTCACGGTCGTCAGCGGCGGCGAGATGAAGGACGACCATTGCAGATTGTCGAAGCCGGTGATGCTGGCCTCCGCCGGAATGGCGATGCCGGCGGACTGAAGTTCCGTAAGGGCGCGCAGCGCATGGGGGTCGGACACGCAGGCGAAGGCCGAAAAGCCCCGGCTGCGCCAGTCCGCCAGGCCAAGCGCGCAGCCCTTGCCGCGCCGTGCCTCGATCTCGACGATCCAGACGGTCTCCGTTTCGACGTCGCTGAGTTCGGCGCGCATGCCGTTGATGCGGGTGTTCTGCACATTGGAACTGGGGTCGTCGCCGACCAGCAGGATCTTCCCGTGGCCGAGCGCGGCGAGGTGTCGGGCAACCTGGCGGCCGCCCTCGAAATGATCGGCCGAAACCGTGTTGCGCGGCGTCTTCGGCGTGTCGATGATGGCGATGGGGCAGGCGGTTTCCGGCACCGTGGTGCCGCGGCGGGGAACGATGACGATGCCGTCGACGCCGCGTTCGATGAGCTGGAAGATCGCCTTGTCCTGCGCGGCGATCTCGTCGCGGGAGTTGGCGATCAGCACGCCGTAGCCGGCATTGGTCGCCACGCGCTCGATTTCCTGCGCGATCTCCGGATAGAGCGGATTGCCGATGTCGGGAAGCACGAGGCCGAGAACGCCGCTGCGGCCGGTGCGAAGCGCCCGGCCGGCCTGGCTCGGAACATAGCCCATGCTGCTGGCGGCATCGCGGATGCGCGCGGCCAGTTCCGGCGACAGGCGCCCCTTGCCCGACAATGCATTCGACACCGTCGCGATCGACACCCCGAGGTGTCGCGCCAGTTCCGAAAGGTTCGGTCGCGAAGGCTTCACAGTGTTTTCCGCCGTGATTAAACGTTTAATCAACGCTACCACAAAAACGCGATCTGTCAATTGTTTATTCTTCGCTTATACGCGGCACCCGCCGCAGGCTGGGGAAAAGCGGTTTGTCCGCCGCCGCGGCCGTGTTAGGGAGCCGGCATCTGAAGGAAGGATGACGCGCGATGCCGTTTGCGGACTATGCCGATTATGTTGCGGAGTTGAGGGCGCTGTTTGCGGAGCTGGATCGCGACGCCGACCGCTTCCAGACCTTCGACGTGCGCCTGGAACTGGCCGCGGCGGGCAGCCTCGTCGTCTACGAGACAAAGCGGCGCAAGGGCCAGACCGACAGCCTCTATTACGGCCGCGCCGCCGAGAATGGCGCCAACCGGCAGCTCTCGCAGGCCACCGCCTTTACCGCCATCGACCGCTTCCTCGCCCTTGGCGCTTTCGTCGCCCTTACCGGCGAGGGGGACCATGCGCTGGATGCGCAATATCCCCACTGTGCCGTCAATTTCAGCTACCGCAAGAAGGGCCAGCCCGCCGCGCGCACCATGCTGATGGTCTTCGTCGGCTTCAACGACGCGGCCGATGCCGCGTCCTACGTCGAGAGCGCCGATGCTGCGGCGCTCGTCGCAGCCCGACCCTATCGCACGGCCAAGGCCTACGAGTGGAAATAGCGCCGGCCGGGTGGCCTCAGGTCGTCAAGCTATAGGTCAGATAGGCTGATCCCGTCTTTCCACCGCGCCTGGCGAAGGTAGCGTTCATGCCGCTGTTCCCGCCCCATGTCAGCGAGGAGACCTCGCGATAGCCTGGCAGGGCAAGGGCTCCGAGCGCCGCGTCGACCAGTCTCGACCCGATGCCGCGGTTCCGGTATTCCGGCGAGACGAGGACGAGTTCGATATTGGGCGCGGCATCGTCGCCACCCCGTCGCACCGTCTGGATGAGGCCGACGGGATGTCCGTCGTCCAGCGCGAAGAACGAGGCGTCCGGCATCACATCGCTGTCCTGCAGTTCGCCCAGGGAAAACTCCTCGGGAATGTCGCCGACATCGAAGGATGTCGGCACGTCGGGATAGGCACTCCTGTAGAGATGGCAGACCGAAGCGAGACGGGCGAGCGATGGTGCGCCGAAGAAATCCCGAAAGGACTGGATCCCTTCGGCGGCGGCAGGGCCGCCGGCGCTCGGGACGGGTATCGTCATCGCGTTTTCCGTGAAGCGCAGCGCAAAGCCTGCGGCCTCCAGCGCCATCGTGGTCTGCCGGTCCTCTTCCTCCACCTCGGTGAAGAGGGAAACCCTGCCATCCATACGCGCTTCCGCGACGATGGATTCGAGCAGGAAGCCGATGTCGCCGATATCGTCAGGCGCGTGCAGCAGGAAGAACCGGCAGGACGGTGCCATGGAAAGGCCGTTCATTCCGAGCGTGTAGCCGATCCTGCGCCCGTCGCGGTCAAAGGCGGCGATCGTCGCTTTGCCGCCCGGCAGCAGGGTTCGCGCCACGCGCCGCAGGATGTAGTCCGCACTTGCAGGCGGAATGTCCATCTCCCTCAGGAGCGTCGTCATTGCAGGCTTCAGCCGCAGGATGTTGGAGCCGTCCAGACGGTACAGCATGTCTCTTCCTGTCCGCGCGTCATGGCGCATCGCGTTCGCGTGTTCTTGCAGGCGGGTCGTCCAGAAGAGCCACGCCCGACACGCGTCTCATTTCTTTTTCTTGAAGATCAGCTTCACCACGTGATCGCCGTTGCGCTTCTTCTTGCGTTTCGTGCGCACCAGCAGGCCGGGCCCGAGCGTCGCTTCGGCGTCCGCGAAGGCGCGGCGAACCTCGGCAAGGGCACGGAGATAGTCCGTATTGTCCCGCTTCGGCGCGTCGATGGCCGCCATCATGAGGGCTGTGGTGGCCTTGCTGTCCTCGTCCAATGCGCTCGTTCCTTGTTTTCGGGGCCGTCGGCGGCTTCGTTGCAGGCGCGTCGGGCCGGCGTCAAGGGCTCGGGGTCAAGGGCCGGCATCAAGGGCATGAAAAGCCCGTCGCACTTTGTCTGGAATTGCTCTAGGTTAATTTTAGCGCTTTCGCGCGCAAGGATGCCGGCATTCGGGAGGTGTGGATGGATGATGGCCGCATGTCGGCGCGGGGATCCGCGCAAGCCGGGATCGTCGCCTCCAGCGTCTATATGGCGGGCCGGCGCGTCGCGGATATTCCCATCGAGGAGGCCGGCGCCTGGGCGGGCAAGGAAGGCCATGTGGTGTGGATCGGCCTTCTGGAGCCGAGCCGCGACCTTCTTCTGCGCGTGCAGGCGCAGTTCAACCTGCACGATCTCGCCATCGAGGATGCCGAACATCCGCACCAGCGCCCCAAGCTGGAGCAATATGGCGATGCGCTGTTCATCGTGGCGCGCACGGCGCAACTCATCGAGCGCCGCGTCACCTTCGGCGAAACGCATCTCTTCGTCGGCAAGGGCTATATCGTCAGCGTGCGGCACGGCCCGTCGACCTCCTATGCCACGGTCCGTCAGCATTGGGAGACCTGTCCGCATTCGCTGGCCAAGGGCGAGGATTTCGTGCTCTACGCCATCCTCGATTTCATCGTCGACAATTACATGCCCGTGCTGGAGCAGCTGGAATACGAAGTCGAGGAGATCGAGGACAAGGTGCTCGTCAAGCCGATGACGGCGAGCGATATCGAGCGGCTCTACATGATGC
This sequence comes from Roseateles sp. XES5, assembly GCF_020535545.1. NCBI lineage: Bacteria > Pseudomonadati > Pseudomonadota > Betaproteobacteria > Burkholderiales > Sphaerotilaceae > Roseateles > Roseateles sp. XES5. Next base: position 128,063 of record NZ_CP084754.1, on the reverse strand, counting down.
GCCGCGACCTTCTGCGCCTGCGCAATGCCGCGCTGCCGCTGGTCGAGGTCTGCCGGCGGTTGACGAGCGCCGACCTGTCGCAGATCCAACTGGCCATGCATCCGCTGTTCCGCGACGTGACGGACCATATCCGAACGGTGCAGGAAAAGATCGACAGTTTGCGGGAGGTGCTGGCCTTCGCCTTCGAGGCGAGCCTGCTGGTCGGCCAGAGCCAGGAAACCGCGATCTCCAAGAAGCTTGCGTCCTGGGCGGCCATTCTTGCCGTGCCGACGGCGCTCGCCGGCATCTACGGCATGAATTTCAGCGACATGCCGGAACTGCGCATGGCCTACGGCTACCCGATCGTGCTGACGGCGATCGCCGCGACCTGCACCTTCCTCTATTGGCGGTTCCGCAAGAACGGCTGGCTATAGCCGCCGTTCTGAAAAGGCACTGTCGTCTTCCGGGAAATGTCGGACGCCGGTGGCCTCATCGATTAACCTGGGAGGACGGTGGATGAGGCCGGGGCGTCGTGATCTTGTCCGGATCATCCGGTCAGATCGGGCAGGGCAGGCAGATGCGCGCCCCGCTGCATAAAGGCAGGATCAGCCGAAGACCAGGAAGCCCTTGACGGCGGACTGGATGTTCGAACGCGAGATGCCGAGGTCCTGAAGGGCGCGGTCGTCGAGGGCGCTGAGTTCGCGGACGGCGCGACGGTCGGCTACGTTCTTCTTGAGCTTTGCGAAAACGTTCATGATCAACCCCTTTGTGTTGACGAATAGATAGCCAATTCCGTGCCTAGAAAAAATGCATATGCTTGCACCGGAGCCATGCGGATTTTGCATGGTGATGGGAAGGCTGCATAAGGTCCGCCTGCGCCGGAGCAGGGAGGCGCCCTCCAGGCCTTCGATTGTTCGTTTCCCGCAAAGGCTTGCCGTTCAGCGCCGAGACGGCGGGTGACCGTTCGCGCCATATCGATCCCTCCGCCGGAGTGCGGAGGGTGTCGATGTCAGCGCGGAGCATAGCGGATGGCCAGGGAAAACGGTGGGCACTCTCTGCATCCGGCCGTCCGTATCGCGCTGGTCGCGCTGCTGATGGCTGGATGCCAGACGCCGGAGTCGAGCTTTGAAGGTCCCGGCCACTCGGATGAAACCCGGGCGCTGGAAAAGCAGCTCCAGGCCGAAGCCGTCGCGCTCGGCACCATGCAGGGCGCAGCCGGCATCGCCGCCTCCTTCGACCGTTCCGGCGTCGGCAGCCTCGTGGCGATGGGCGCCGGCCGGACGGCGCGCGATGCGCTGATGATCCGCGCCCACAAGCAGATGGAGGCGCAGATGGCGAAGGACAATGCCGCTTTCCTGCACCAGTACGGCATTACCGAAGACGAGGACGAGGCCGCGGTGGAAACGCTGCCGCCGCGCCGCCGCTGGCTGTTTCGCGGCAGATGACGGACGTTCCGCCGCCTGAAGAAGATTCGCGCAGAGGCGCAGTTCCCCGATCCGCTTTCAGTCCTGGATGCGTTCCGCAGGCAGGGCTTGCGTCCGTTTTCCCGTATGGAACGACGGTTTTCCGGCAGAAAAGCCCGGCCGAGTTCATCTGGCGCAAAGGTCGTTCATCCCTGACGGAGACGGGCGACGGCGGTCTTCCTAGTTTCCCCCACGACCGGCGCGGGCTCCTTCCGCGCCGCACGGATATGGGGAAGCCCCGTGAAACGGTTGGATCTATCAGGAGCGCAGCTCCTTTCCGGAAGCCGGCGGCCGGTCGGAGACTTCGGCGCTGGTTTTCCGGTGGGGTGTTTGCCGGAGCGGAGCGGGGAGACCGAGCGGGCCGGCGGCTGGACGGGACGCGGTCTTGGCGGCTTGCGCCGACGGTCAGGGCGGCTCCTGGCCGCGCTCTTCTGGGCCGGCGCGACCGCGGTCTCCAGCCCGGCCGCCGCCCTGACGTCTGACGAGGCCGAGAAGGTCACGGACCTTCTCGTCGCGCTGACGCCGACGCTCGGCAGGTTCGCCTATGACGAGGAGATCGCGCGGGACTGGTTCGCGCAGGACGCCGAAGAGGGGCGCGTGATCCAGGAGGCGGGTTTTACCGCCGAAAGCTGGAGCCGCGCGGTCCGGGAAACGGTGCAGGGCTTCATTGCCTCCATGGGCGAGGACGAACTGGCAGCTCTCCATGAGGACCTGCGCGGCGGCATCCGCACGCTTCGGCAATTGGGCGGAAGCCGGGCGGCGGAGGCGCTGAAGACCATCGACGAGGAATATGGACGGCTTCTTGCGCGGCGCGCCGAGGGCGCCGCTTTCGCCGATGCCGTGCGCCCCATTGCCCCGCGCCTGCGTGCGCTTCTCCTTCGCCCATCCGAATGAAACGCCGGCCTTGCGGCCCGCGGCCTATAGCATTTTTCAAAGGTTCGATAATGAAAGCTCGTCAATCCAAGCCTGCCGTGTCCTCCCTCTCGCGCCGCAAAACCCGCCTTCTTTCTGCAACGGCGCTTGCCGCAGCGGGTGCGCTGCTGGCGCAGGCGGCAGGGGCGGCCGACTATGAATACACCACGCCCGGCCCGCATACCGATGCGGTGGTGGTCGGTGCGGGCGGGTCGCGGATCTACGCGACCCCGGCGGCCGGGACCGCCACATTCGCCGGCACCGTCACGTTCCAGACGGGAAACAACAACAGCCTGCATCTCGGCCTCGACAATGGCAGCAACGGCACGCTGGTCTTCGCGCCGACGGCGATGACCAACCAGACCGCCGACCGTGTCTTTGTGGAGATGCGAAGGGGCACTCTGCGGCTTGGCAGCGCGGTCGCGCGCAGCTTCATCGCCAACAGCGCGAATTTCTATCTCTCGGGCGGCACCCTCGATCTCGCCGGCGCTGACCTTACCCTGGGGCGTGTCTCCGGCTTCAGCGGCTCGACAGTCGGCAACTACACGACCGGCACGGACGCGACATTGATCTTCAGTGCAGCCACCGGCGAAACCGGCTTTCAAAGCAGGATCGTCAACGGCAACGGATCGGTGGGCCTGCGTGTCGAAAGCGGTGCAAGCGTTCTCCTGACGGAGTTCAACACCTATGGCGGGGGCACGGTGCTTGCCGGGGGCAGCGTGCGGGTCAGCAACAGCCAGGCGCTTGGCGTCGGGACGGTGCGGGTCGATGGCCTGGGCTCCTCCATCGCCTTTGGCAGCGGAGCCTCCCTCGACAACAGCGTGGTGATGCACGATGCGACGCTCAGCCTCGACGTCGAGAGCGGTCGAACCGCCACGATGAGCGGTCCGATCAGCGGCACGGGGGATGTCTTCAAGGTCGGCGCCGGCGAACTCGTGTTTCGCGGCGAGCACGTTGCAGACGGCCGCATCTTCCTCAATGCCGGGACGTTGACCAGCGATGCCAGCGGCGGTGATGGCCTCTCCGATGCGGCGAGCATCATCATCGACCGCAGGGGAACGTTCCGTGTCCTCGGTCACGAGACGGTCAAGGAAGTCATCGGTCAGGGCGTGGTGCGGATCGAGGACAGCGACTCGGAGCTGACGGTGATCGGCGATGCCGATACCGGCTACGGCGGGGTCATCACGGGTGGCGGCAGCTTCCGCAAGGAGGGCGCGGGCGTGCTGACGCTGCGCAGTCGCAACACTTACGAGGACGGCACCACCATCGCGCAGGGAACGCTCGTCGCCGCGGCGTCGGGCGCGCTGGGGACCGGCCGGGTCCGGTTCGGTGACGAGACGATGCTGGTCCTGCGCGATGGCGTGCGGCTCGACAACGATGTGGAACTCACCTGGGACGATGCCAATATCGAGGTGCGCGACGGCGAGACCGGCACCTTGGGCGGTCGCTTCTATGAGATGAGTCCGGCCGGCGGCGACCTCGGCCTCAACAAGCATGGCGGGGGCACGCTGGTGCTGGCGGGCACCGGAACGATCATGGATCACGCTGACGTCGAGGCCGGCACCTTGCAGGTGGACGGACGTATCCGGAGCCCGGTGACCGTGTTCGCCGACGCAACGCTGACCGGCAGCGGCACCGTCGAGGGGGACGTCACGATCCAGAGCGGCGGCATGCTGGCCGGCCGCTCCGGCAGCAAGCTGACGATGACCGGCAGTCTGACCCTGAACAACAGTTCCTATATCGATGCCCGCCTCGGCGCTGCGAGCACCGATGCGCTCTTCGACGTGGGTGGCAACCTCATCCTCGACGGGCGCCTGTCGATCGCCGATGCCGGTGGTTTCGGGCGCGGCGTCTATCGCCTGTTCGACTATGGCGGTTCGCTCACCGACAACGGCCTCGACATTATCGGCGTGCCCGGCAGCACGCCGTTCAGCGACATCTCCCTGCAGACGGCCATCGCGCGGCAGGTCAACATCGTCGTCGCCGGCGAGGACCCGGATCCGGGCCCGGTGCCGGACATCCAGTTCTGGGATGGCGGCGGGACCACGGCGGATGGCCGCATCGGTGGCGGTGCGGGAACGTGGGGGCCGGCCACGACCAACTGGACGCGCGCCAATGGTGAGGTCAACGACGCCTGGTCCGACCGCTTCGCCGTGTTTCAGGGCGCGGCCGGGACCGTCACCGTGGCCGGCACCCTGGCAGTGACCGGCATGCAATTCGAGACGAACGGCTACCGGCTGGAAGGTGGCGCGATCACGCTCGGCGGCGCGGGCGGCGAAACCATCCTGCGTGTCGGCAACGGCGCGGCCTCGGGTGCTTCGACCACGGCCACCATCGGCTCCAGCCTTGGCGGTGCGGGCCGGCTGGTGAAGACGGACCATGGAAACTTGATCCTCGAAGGGGCCAACGACTATACGGGCGGCACGGAAATCCGCACCGGCACGCTGCAGGTCTCGCGTGACGCCAATCTCGGCGCGGCCGCGGGCGGCCTGACGATGAACGGGGGCAGGCTGGCGACGACCGCAAGCTTCGACACGGCCCGCACTGTTACCCTCGTGCAGGCCGGCACCTTCGACGTGGCGGCGGGCACGACCCTTGGCCTGACCGGCGCCGTCTCCGGCGGCGCGGACCTCGTCAAGACCGGGGCCGGCCTGCTGCGTCTCGACAATGCGTCCAATGCCTATGGCGATACTCTCGTGCGCGCCGGCACGCTCGTTGGCCACGCCGGCTCGATGTCCGGTACGGTCGGCAATGCCGGCACGGTGGTGTTCGACCAGGCGGCAGACGGTCGTTTTGCCGGCGATATCGTCGGCCTTGATGGCACGCGCGGCTCGATGGCCAAGCGCGGCGCAGGTACGCTCGCCCTGGCCGGGCGCTCGTCGCTCGACTGGTCCGTCGAGGCGGGCGGTCTTGCGACGGCGGCCGAGCGGTTCGGTGGCAATGCGGCTATCGCTTCCGGGGCGTCGCTCGATTTCGACCAGCAGGCGGATGCGGTCTATGCGGGCGTGCTCAGCGGGGCAGGCCGCTTCGGCAAGACCGGCACGGGACGGCTGGAACTGACCGGCTCATCCGCCGCCTTCACCGGCACGACCTCGGTGCTGGGCGGCACGCTCGCCGTCAATGGCAGGCTCGGCGGGCATCTCGACCTTGCCGCGGCTGCGCGCCTTCAGGGCACAGGTACCATCGGCGACACCGTGGTGAACGGCACCATCGCGCCCGGCAATTCCATCGGCACGCTCACCGTCGCCGGCAACATCAGCTTCGCGGCGGGCTCGGTTTTCGAGGTGGAAGCGGACACGGCGGGGCAGGCGGACAAGATCCTCGCCAGCGGCGGGGCGACCATCGCCGGCGGCACGGTCCGCGTCCTGGCGGGGACGGGCGACTACGGGGCCCGGACCCGGTATACGATCCTGACGGCCGATGGCGGGCGCACCGGTACGTTCACCGGCGTCACCTCGAACCTTGCCTTCCTCGACCCCACCCTCGGCTACGACGCCAACAACGTCTATCTGACGCTGGCGCGCAACGGAGTCGACTTCGCAAGCATCGGCCGCACCGCAAACCAGATCGCCACCGGGCGCGGCGCGGAGAGCCTGGGCGCCGGCAATGCGGTCTACGATGCTGTGCTCGGCCTTGCGACGGACGATGCCCGCGCAGCCTTCGACCAGCTTTCGGGCGAGATCCATGCGTCCGCCCGCACGGCGATGCTCGATGACAGCCGCTTCCTGCGCAACGCGGTCAACGACCATCTGCGCGGGACGCTCGACAGCGGCGTGGCGCTCGACGAGAACGGTGTGCCGACGCCGTCTGCCGACGGGCTTTCTCTCTGGAGCCAGGGTTTCGGCTCCTGGGGTCATGTCGGCGGCGACGGCAATGCCGCGCGGCTCGACCGCTCGACCGGTGGTTTCTTCGTCGGCGCGGATGCGCCGGTCTTCGATACCTGGCGTTTCGGCGCGGTGGCGGGCTACGGCCACTCGTCCTTCTCTGTGAAGGACCGCCAATCCTCCGGCTCGAGCGACGACTACCATGTCGGCGTCTATGGCGGAGCGACCTGGGGCGACGTCGCGCTGCGCACCGGCGCGGCCTATACCTGGCACGATGTCTCGACCAGCCGCACTGTCTCCTTCACCGGCTTTTCCGACGGCCTGAAGGGCGACTACGACGCGGGTACGGCGCAGGTCTTCAGCGAACTCGGCTATCGCATGGAGGTTGGAGGCCTGGCCTTCGAGCCTTTCGCCAACCTCGCCTATGTCAGCCTGCACACGGATGGCTTTACCGAGCGCGGCGGCGCGGCGGCGCTCGTGACACGGGACGAAACCACGGACATGGCCTTTTCGACGTTCGGCCTGCGCGCCTCCACCGCCTTCGACCTTGCCGGCGCGGCGGTGACGGCGCGTGGCATGGTCGGCTGGCGCCACGCCTTCGGCGACGAGACGCCGTCTTCCTCCATGCGCTTTGCCAGCGGGGGCAATGCCTTTGCCATCAGCGGCGTGCCGATCACGCGCGATGCGGCCGTGGTCGAGGCGGGCCTCGACATGACGCTCACGCCCAGCGCGACGCTCGGCATCACCTATAGCGGCCAGTTCGGCTCGGGTGCGGTGGACCAGTCCTTCAAGGGGACCTTGAACGTGAAGTTCTGAAACCACCGCACCCTGGTCCGCCGCCCCCGCGGCGGACCACCCCCTTTCGAGCCGTCCCGGTGAGGACGGCCCGCCTTTCCCGCTCCTGCTCAACCGATGGAAGACGCCCACGATGCGCACCAGGACCAGCTATCTCTGCCTTTCTTCCTTCCTGCTGCTGGCGCTTGCCGCCGGCGCGGGGCTCGTGCTTGCACCCGGCCTGCTGCTGCCGACCACAAGCCGGGCAGCCTCGATGTCGAGCCTGCCGGACCCGGAGCCGCAGCGTTTCGCGCTGGCGCAGGCTGTCGCCGTCCTGCCGGGAGGGGCCTCCTCGCTGGACGAGACCTATGAGGACTGGCGCGTTTCCTGCGTGTTGCAGGGGGACGGCAAGCGTTGCGCGCTGTCGCAGATCCAGGCGCAGCAGAACGGGCAGCGCATGCTGGCCATCGAGTTCGCCGCGCCTCGCGAGAACAAGGTGACCGGCACGCTGGTGCTTCCCTTCGGGCTGGCGCTCGATTCCGGCGTGCGTTTCCAGGTGGACGAACAGGCGGCGCTGGAGCCGGTGCGCTTCCGCACCTGCCTGCCTGTCGGCTGCCTCGTTCCCCTGGTCTTCGATGGCGCGATGGCCGAGGCACTGCGCGCCGGAGCGGTCCTCAACGTCAAGGCTATAGCCGATGGCGGGACGGAAATTCCCTTCACCATCTCGCTGAAGGGCTTTGCCACCGCGCTGGATCGGACGTCGGTGCTGGCGAATTGAAGGGTTTAGCGGCGGACATATATTTTTAAGAGTATCTGTCTTACGATGCAATCGGTGATTACAGCGTAGGGAGTTGCCATGAGCATCCTCGGAAGCCTTCCGGAAGGCCTCGTTTGCCGACCCATCGGTGAGGCGGACCGCGCGGAGGTCATTGCCTGCCTCGGGCGCGGCTTTCCTGAACGGCCGGTCGAGCACTGGCAGGAAGCGCTGTCGCGCATGGCGCTGCGTCCGGCAGTCGAGGACCTGACCCGCTACGGCTACGCGCTGGTCAAGGACGGGCATATCGTCGGCGTCATCCTGACGCTGTTCTTCCGGGCTTCGGGCGATGCCGATGCGCCGATCCGCTGCAACCTGTCGAGCTGGGCGGTGGACGAGGATTTCCGGGCCTATGCCGGCAAACTCATCATGACGGCGATGCGCCGCCGCGACGTGACCTATCTTAGCATCACGCCCGCCCCGGTGACGCTGAAGGTGACGGAGGCCTTGCGCTTCAAGCGTTTTGCCGATGGGCAGCATGCCTTCGTGCCGCTGCTGGCGCCCGCCCATGGCGCGCGGGTGGTGGCGGCGCGGCCGGGCATCGCCGAGCTGGACGGCCTTTCCGAAGGCGAGCGTCTCCTGTTGCTCGATCATGCCGCGCTTGGCTGCGAGGCGCTGATCTGCATGCGGGACGGCGTTGCCCATCCCTTCGTCTTCAAGACGCGGCGCGTGCTGCGCGGGCTGGTGCCATGCAGCCAGGTCATCTTCTGCCGCTCCCATGCCGAGCTTGCCGCCTGCGTCGGCGCGCTCGGGCGCTACCTCCTGCGCAGAGGGCAGCTCTTCGGCCTCGTCGATGCCTCTGCGCCGGTTCCGGGTCTCGTCGGCCGGTATTTCCCGGACATCGGGCCGAAATATGCCAAGGGGCCGAACCCGCCGGCGCCGGGCGATCTCGCCTTCACGGAATTCGTCGTTTTCGGCTCATGATGCACCGTTCCCTCGCCATCGATATCATCGTTCCCCGTGAAAAGCCGCGACGCTGGCAGGATGTGCTGATCCGCCGGCTTGCGGCCGATGGCCACGATATCGCCGTGCTGCACGATCCCGGCGCGCGGCCATGGCCGGGCACGGCGAATGCGCTCGTCGCGCTGGAGCGGGTGATTTTCCGCCGGCGCGGGGAAGGGCTTGCCGCGCCGCTCAATGGCATTCCGGAGCGTCCGGGCCGGCGTCCTCCCGAGTTGCGGCTCGATCTTGCCGGTTATGCCGCGCTGCGCTCCGTGCCGACCGTCGCCCTGCGTTTCGGCCGTTCCGCGCTGGATCTTTCCGTCGCCGCGGTGGTGGCGGCGGGCGGGCTGCCGGTCATCGAGGCGGTCCTCGACGGACGCACGGTGGTGGGCCGGGCCTGGCCGATGATCGACCGGCGCGAGGCCGCCTCGCTCGGCCTTGACGATGTGCTCGCCCGCGCCGTCACGCTGCTCGCCGCAACCGTGAAGGCTTTTGCCGAAGGGCGGCTCGCCTGCCACGGCCGGCCCATGCCGGAGGGCAGCGGCGCCGGCTTTGCGGGCGCCTATCTCGCCCGCGCCCTGCCACGCCTCGCGCGGGAGGCGCTGCGCCGCGTCTCCTTCCACCAGGCGCATTGGCGCGTCGGCTACCGGTTCCGCGACGGGCCGGGGGTGGCGGAGGAGGGACAGCTCGGAACCGGCTGGCAGGTGCTGCCGGATGGCGGCGACCGCTTCTATGCCGATCCCTTTCCCTTCCATTGGCAGGGGCGATCCTACCTCTTCGTCGAGGATTACGTGCATGCCGCCCGCAAGGCGGTGATCTCGGTCGTGCCTTTCGATACCGCCCGGCGTCCCGGTACGCCCCGTGTCGTGCTGGAGGAGCCGCACCACCTTTCCTATCCGCAGGTCTTCGCCCGCGACGGCGCGGTGTGGATGCTGCCGGAGGCGAGCACGAGCGGCCGGCTGACGCTCTACCGCGCTGCGGATTTCCCGGACCGCTGGGTCGCCGAGGCGGTGCTTCTGGAGGGTGAGGTTTCCGATGCGACATTGCTCGACCATGGCGGCCGGCTCTGGCTCTTCGCCACGCTGCGCGACGGCTTCGGCAGCACTTCCGACACGCTGGTGGTGTTCTCTGCCCTGACGCTGAAGGGGCCGTGGCAGCCCCATCCGCTGAACCCCGTCATCATCGACCGGCGTCGGGCGCGGCCGGGCGGCGCGTTCCTGCGCGATGCCTCGGGAAGCCTGTTCCTGCCGGTGCAGGACGGCACGCTCGGTTATGGCGGCGGGCTTGGCCTGTCGGAGCTCCTGGCGCTGGACGGTGGCACGGTGCGCCTTGCCCATCCGCGACCGATCCAGGCGGATGGCGACTGGCCCTATCCGCGCATTCACACGCTCAACCGCTCCGGTCCGCTCGAGGTGATCGACGGGATTGTCGCGGTGCCGAAGCCCTGGAGAAGCAAGGCCTCGTAGGCGGCGCACATCGTCTCGGGCGCGTAATGCGTCCGCAACTGCCGTCCGGCGGTCGCGAGATTGTCGGCAAGCACCGGATCGGCGAAGAGGTCGGCAAGGCCGCCCGCAATGCCATCCGCATCGGCCCGCACGAACAGGGCGGCCGGTTGTCCTTCATCCGTCGTCAGCACCTCGCGCAGCACCGGCAGCTCGCCGGCGACGACGGGAAGGCCGGCGATCGCCGCCTCGACCGCGGCAAGCCCGAAGGTTTCCGTCATCGACGAGAAGGCATAGGCATCGCCCGCCGCCAGGAAGGCGAAGATGCGGGCCGGCGGCACTTCGCCGATGAGATGCAGGCGGTCCCGCACATGAAGACGCTCGGCAAGGGCCAGCAGATTGCCTTCCTCCGGCCCCGTGCCGGCAATGGCAAGGTGCATGTGCGGCACCAGCGCAAGCGCGCCCACCAGCGCCGCCTGGTTCTTGGAAGCCGCCAGCCGGCCGGAGGAAAGCACCAGCGGCACGTCCGCCGGCAGGCCGAAGGCCGCGCGCGCCTCCCGTTTGTCGAAACTCCGGTCGGGCGCGCAGACGCCATGGTCGATACGCCGCAGGCGCCTGCGATAGGCGGTGGGAAAATTGACGAACTGTGTCTCGGTCCAGCCGGAATTGACGATGTTGGCCTGATAGAGGCCCGTCATGCCCATCAGCACATCGACCCCGGTCGCAAGGCCCCGCAGGCCGCGCATCTCGGGCGCGCCGCTCTGGTTGGCGAGGATCGACCGGGCGCCGGAGGCCCGCGCGGCAAGCGTTCCGGCGATGTTGCCGTAATGCTGGAAGGAGACGACGGCATCCGGGCGCGCCTTGCGCATATGGCCGACAAGGCCGAGCACGGCGCGCATCTGCCCGAGAGGCCCCTTCGGCGGTTCCGTCAGGATGAAATCGGCATGCGGATCGCGATCATAGACATCGGTCTTGCGGTAGAGGAACACCGTCCGCACCTCGTGGCCGCGGGCGCGCAGGCTCTTGCCCAGCATGTCGGAGATGCGCTGTGCGCCGCCGGCTTCCGCCTGTGTCTGGACCTGGAGAATCTTCATGACCGGCCTTTCAGGATGGCGCGCACGGCGATTGCATCTTCGGAAGACAGAAAGCCGAGGATCGACGGATCGATGCCGATGCGCCGGCGGGTGGTGGCCGCGCCGATGACGCACCACACCGCCATCGTGCCCGCCATGCCGCAGGCCGAACCGATCGGGCCGAAGGACAGGGTGAAGGCGGCGGTGGCGCAAAGGCCCAGCGTGTTGACGACGATGAGCGTGCGGAACAGTTCGCGTTGCAGGCCGGTCAACTGCATGGTCAGCTCCGTCGGCCCGCAGGCGGTGCCGACCAGCGCGCCGAGACCGAGAATGACCAGCGCGGCATGCATGGTGCCCGTCGCATAGGCGTGGTCGAAGATGGCGAGGATCGGCTGGCCGAACAGGATGAAGACGACGAGCATGGCGAGCGCCAGTGCAAAGCCGGCAATGGCCGTGAGCCCGACGATGCGCTGCACATGCGCCCGTTCGCCGCGATGGAAGCTGGCGGAAATCTGCGGGGCGAGCGCCTGGTTGATGCCGTTGAGCGCCAGCACGGCAAGGCGCATGACCCGGTCGGCGACGAAGAGCGCGCCGGCCGCTTCCGGCCCCAGCAGGCCGGCGACGAGCAGCGTGCTTGCCTGGGCCAAAGCCGGCGGCAGGGCGGTGACGCCCCACAGGCCGAACGTCACGGCCTTGAATTCCGCCTTTTCCGCCGCGCCGAGCGGCCCGCGCGGCAGGCGTCGCGTGTCGCGCAGCAGCACGATCGTCTGGGGCAGCACGCAGAGGAGAAGCAGGACGGCGATGAGCCATGTCGCCTCGACCGCGCTCACGCCCGGCGCGAAAAGCCGGATAGCCAGGAAGGCGGCGATGCTGACGACACGCCAGACGATGTCGCGCGGCAGGAGGCCACCGAACAACACGTTCTTGGCGCGCAGGGCACAGGCGGTGAATTCCGACCAGCCGAGCGCGAAGGCGAGCACGGCGGTGGCAAGGCAGAGATCCGCCCATTCCGGCGTTTCGCGGAAGAAGGGCAGGAGCGCGGCAGCGGCGACGAGCAGGCTGGAAACGACGATGCCGATCAGGGTGAGACGGATGGCGCGGGCGAGCAGCCCGTTTGCCGTCGCGATGTCGCCGCTGCCGGCATGCTGCGGCCAGAAGCGCATGACGGCGGCATGCTGGCCGACGATCGCGAAGAAGGAGACGAGGCTGGCCCCCGCATAGGCCGTGCTGAACAGGCCGAACTGCCGCTGATCCGTGACCATCGCCGCCGCCACGAAGAGCAGGAAGGTGAGGCCGGCGCTCGCCAGCTTGATGACGCCGGTGGCCGCGCCGTTGCGGGCGAGGGTGCGGAGCGGGAAACGTTCGCCAGGGGTCACGGCATGTCCTTTTGATTGAACTGGCATCGGCGATGCGTTCAATGCGCGTATGGATGGAGATAACCCCGATTGCGCCGCGACGCTATCGGAAATGCTCGCCATGGTTACTTTCGAAATTTCTAATCATGCTCTTCATGGTTGCTCAACGGACATCCCGCCGCATCAGCGGGAATAGCGCAGGATGACGTAGAGGGCGTGCGGGTTGGTCGTGAGGTAGCGCCACAGGAGACGGCGCGGCTCCATCGCTGTGCGCCACAGCCATTCGAAACCGGCCTGCTGTACCCAGACGGGCGCGCGGGGCGCCTTCTCGGCCAGATGATCGAACAGCCCGCCCGATGTCTTGATGAGGCCGACCCGGTTGAGCCGCGCAGCGAAGTCGCGCACGAAGACCTGCTCGCGCGGCACGCCAAGCCCCAGCCACAGGATATCCGGCGCCAGCGCGTTGATTTCCTCCAGCTTGCCGTCAAGCGCCGCGCCGGTGAGGTAGCCGTGGGAGTGGCCGACGATGCGCAGCGCCGGATAGCGTTTGCGTACGGCCGCGACGGCCTTGTTGTTCGCCGTCTCGCTCGCGCCGAACAGATAGAACGTCACCCGTTCCCGCTCGGCCCGGCGCGCCACGTCATGGAAGAGGTCCGTCGTCGCCACCCGCTCGGGAAGCTTCTCGCGGCACAGCCAGCGCGAGGCGAAAACCAGCGGCTGGCCGTCGGCGAGGATTTGATCGGCGCTGCGGAAGAGTTTGGCGATGGTGGCATTGGAATGTGCCCGCGCCAGAACCTCGCCATTGGCCGAGGTGAAGTAGAGCGGCCGTTTGCCGCGGTGCCGCGCGGCGGCGATCATGAGTGCCGCGGCCGCCTCGCGATCGAGCGCGGCGATGCTCATGCCCCCGATCAGCGCCTGCGGAATCGGCGGCAGGCTCCATGCGGCATCTTCCACCGGAGAAAGGGCGGGCGGGGTCAACTGAATTCTACCTGAGGACGTATATTCGCCCTGCGTTTCCTGCTTTCCACCTCTATCAATATCGACCATATTTATCACCTCCGGTTGAGGTGTTTTAATTCATGCCACTTTAGGAGTTAAGCGGATAGTGAAGAATTGGTTAACCTATGAGGGTATTCTAGGGAGCATCACTTTTTGGTTGTGATCTGGTTGAAATTGAATGCGCAATAAATCAATTAAAACCAATTACATAGGATGTGATGCGATTTTGCCGACCGGACGCCGCCTTGTTCGCGGCTCAACGTGTTCGTTTCCGGCGACGACCGAAGACGTACGATAATAACCAATGGTTGTAGTTTTTCGTTTCGACCTGGATCCACCGGCGCCAAAATCGCCGGATTTCGGCGCGCCGGCGTCTTTTCCCTTTTGTCGTTTCCGCCATTTTGCCTATCGTGCGGAGAGGCGATTCCGGTGGGTGACGATGGCTGAAAGACGATATGGCGAAGCGCCGCCGAAGACCGATACGACGCTGGCCGGAGCGGACTGGTACGGCCGGACCATCGAGCGCGAGCGCCACGCGAACACGCTGTTCGTCGACCTCGACATGATCGAGGCGCAGACCCATGGCGCGATCTTCCACGAATGCACGTTTCGACGCGCCCGCTTCAACGCGTCCACCCACCAGGCGAGCGCCTTCGTCAATTGCACCTTCGTGTCCTGCAAGTTCTTCGACAGCCGCTTTACCGAGTGCAAGTTCGTCGGCAGCATGTTCGATGCCTGCGACTTCGACCAGATGCAGGTGACGGGCGGCGACTGGTCCTTCACCGGCCTGCCCGGGGCCGTGCTCGACCGTGCCACCTTCAAGGATGCGCGCCTGCGGGAGGCCGATCTGACGGGGGCATCCTGCAAGGGCGGGTCGCTTCGGGATGTCGACCTCTCCGGCGCCTGGCTGCATGGCGCCGATTTTTCGGCCTGTGACCTGCGGGGCAGCGACCTCAGCGCCATCAATCCGGAAAACGTCCGCCTCAAGGACGCGATCATCACCATCGACCAGACCATCGCCATCGCCGAGGCCCTCGGGCTGGATGTACGCACCAAGTGATCGTGCGGGAAAAGGAAAGGGAGGTCGTGTTCGGCCCGGCAAACGTGCTGCACACATTCGTCAATCTGGGTCCGGGCCTGCTCGAAATCACCGAGATCCACGTGACGGAAGTCTTCATCCAGGAGAACCTCGAATAGCCCGGGGAGGACCTGCCCGCCCGCATCATTTTGATCTTGCGCAATTGACTTTAGTCACACTAAAGTCTACGCGATCAACGATGCGGCGGGATGGCATGGAAATGGATGAACGGGAGGCGCGAGGGAAGGACGCCGGGCAGGGGCGCGCGGCGGCGGACCTCTTGCCTGCGCTGTCGCTCGGCCGGGCGTTGCGGCAGCGACGCAAGGAAATCGGCAAGACGATGCGACAGGTCGCGCAGGAAGCGGGCTTGAGCGAAGGCTTCATCAGCCAGATCGAGCGCGGGCTTTCGACGCCCTCGCTGATCTCGCTCTACAATCTCGCCTCGACGCTGGAGACCAGCGTGGAGGCCTTCCTGCCACAGGTGCCGCAGCGCGATCATTCCATGGTGTCCCATGCGGCCGAGCGGCCGGGCTACAGCCTCGACAAGGAAGAGCGCGTCTACCAGATCCTGCAGCGCGGCTTTCCCGACGCCCGCCTCAACAGCTGCATCACCCATATGCCGCCCGGTTACGTCTCCGAACTGACGCGCCACGAGGGCGAGGATTTCCTCTATCTCATCGAAGGCGAGATGCTCTACGAAATCGGCGAGCGGCAGTATCGGTTGAGCGCGGGGGACACGCTGCATTTCCCGGCCTCCCTGCCGCACCGGGCGCGCAATATCGGCCCCGGCGAGGCGCGGGAATTGTGGGTGGGCACGACGCGGATCATTCCGGATCGCTAGAGCATGTCAGGTTCAGATTGAACCAGACATGCTCTGAATTCTTTTGTTTTCGTTTGTCTTTTCGGGAAAACCGGTTCCCACTTTTCCCCGACAAACTCTAGGCTTTTGTGCGGCGTCGTTTCTTTCGGAAAAGCCGCATGAAAGCCATTGACAAGCGGGCGCGATAAACTTTAGCCTGACTAAAGTTTCGGAGCGGCCGGAGGAGCCGCCCGAGCCTGGAAATACCGCCTGCCGAGGTTGGCTGGCAGGCGGAGGAGACGGCCCCGGCGGCAACGCGGGGAAGACTATCTGAACGGAACGCGGGAAACAGGAGGCGGCGGGTCGAACCCGTCCCCGGAGGAGGAAGCATGCGCGTACACGGACTGATCGGCGGCGCGATGGTGGCGCTGGCAATGACCACGGCTCTGGCAATGGCCGAGACGCCGAAGAACACGCTCGTCGTGGCCGACACCATCGACGACATCATCACGCTCGATCCGGGCGAAGTCTCCGAGCTTGGCGGCGTGCTGGCCGCCAACCAGATCTACCAGCCGCTGGTCAGCGTCGCGCCGGATGATTCCAGCAAGATCATCGGCGTTCTCGCGGAGAGCTGGACCGTCTCGGCCGATGGCAAGACCTTTACCTTCGAGCTCAAGCCCGGCCTGAAGTTCGCCTCCGGCAATCCGCTCACCGCCGAGGACGTGGTCTATTCCCTGCACCGCGCCGTGCTGCTGGACAAGACCCCGGCCTTCATCCTGACCCAGTTCGGCTTCACGCCGGAAAACGTCAAGGACCGTATCAAGGCGACGGACGACACGACGCTGGTCATCGAGATCGGCGACACCTACGCGCCGTCCTTCCTCTATTACTGCCTCTCCTCCTATGTCGGCGGCATCGTCGATTCCAAGCTGGTGCAGGAGCACGAGGCGAACGGCGACTTCGGCAATGCCTGGCTGAAGAGCGAGAATTCCGCCGGTTCCGGTCCCTATGTGCTGACGCGCTGGGAGCCGAAGCAGTCGATCCTGCTCACCCGCAACCCGAACTATACCGGCGAGACGGGCGGGCTCGAACGCATCTTCCTGCAGCACATTCCCGAAAGCGCCGCCCAGCGCCTGCTGCTGGAAAAGGGCGACATCGACATCGCCAACAAGCTCGGTCCGGACGATTTCGGCGCGCTGGAAGGCAATGCGGATGTCGGTTTCGTCGACGGCGTCTCCGGCACGATCTACTATATGGGCCTCAATGTGCGGAACGAGTATCTCGCCAAGCCCAAGGTGGTCGAGGCGCTGAAATATCTCGTCGACTACCAGGGCATTGCCGGCACCATCTCGCGCGGCACGATGGAGGTGCACCAGACGCTCGTGCCGAAGGGCTTCCTCGGCGCCATCGACTACAACCCCTACAAGCTCGACATCGACAAGGCCAAGGCGCTGCTTGGCGAGGCCGGCGTTTCCGGCGAATTCACGCTGGACTCCGTGGTCTGGAACACGCCGCCCTATACGGACTTCGCCCAGGCCATCCAGGCGACCATGGCGCAGGCCGGCGTCAAGCTGAACCTCGAAGTGGTCGACGGCCAGCAATGGCTGGAGCGCTACCGTGCCGCAAGCCTCGACATCTGGTTCGGCCTGTGGGGGCCGGACTATCCCGATCCGCATTCCAACGCCAAGGCCTTCGCCGTCAACCAGAAGGATGCGCCGGACGGCTCCACCGGCCTTGCCGACCGCTTCGGCTGGGATGCCGGCAAGCTCTCGGAGGATGCGATGGCAGCGGTGCGCGAGCAGGACGCGGACAAGCGTCGCACCATGTACGAGACGCTGCAGAAGGCCCATACCGACACTTCGCCCTTCCTCTACATGTTCCAGCAGGTGCGCAAGGTCGGCGTGCGCAGTTCGGTCAAGGGTCTCGTGCTCGGCCAGACCTTCTCCGACGACCGCTACTGGAACGTGAGCAAGTAAGAAGCGCGAAGCGGCGCCGGGCCTAGCCCGGCGCCGCTCGCCAGTCAGAAACCGGAGCGCGGTCGTGTCGGCAGTTTTCATCCACCGGGTCCTCGGTCTCAGCGGCCGGGTCCTTTCGCTGCTCCTGACGGTGGGCATCACCCTCGTCGGCCTTCTGACGCTCACCTTCTTCATCGGTCGCGTGGTGCCGATCGATCCGGTGATCTCGGTCGTGGGGCCGAAGGCGAGCGAGGAAGTCTATCAGCGTGTCTTCCTCGAAATGGGGCTGGACAAGCCGGTCTGGCAGCAGTTCCTTGCCTATGCCGGCAAGCTGGCGCAAGGCGATTTCGGCACGTCCTTCGTCACCAACCGGCCGGTCCTGTCGGATCTTGCGGGCTTCTTCCCGGCGACGCTGGAACTGGCGACCTTCGGTCTCATCCTCGGCACGCTGCTTGGCGTGCCCGCCGGCGTCGCGGCCGCCTATTGGCACGATCGCTGGCCGGACTACCTCATCCGCTTCATCGGCCTCATCGGCTATTCCGTGCCGATCTTCTGGCTCGGCCTCGTCGGCCTCTTCGTCTTCTATTCGCGGCTCGACTGGGTGTCCGGGCCGGGGCAGATCGACGTTTTCTACCAGGGCATCGTCAAGCCGATGACGGGGTCGCTGTTGATCGATTCCCTGATCGCGGGCGAATACGAGGTCTTCGCCAATGCCTGGAGCCATATCGTGCTGCCGGCCGTGCTGCTCGGCTATTACAGCCTCGCCTATATCTCGCGCATGACGCGCTCGCTGATGCTCGACCAGCTCTCGCGCGAATATGTGCTGACCGCGCGGCTGAAGGGCGCGACGGAGTACCGGGCCGTCATGCTGCATGCGTTGCGCAATGCGGCGATCCCGCTGGTGACGGTGATCGCACTCTCCTATGGCGGGCTGCTCGAGGGTTCTGTGCTGGTGGAGACGGTCTTCGCCTGGCCCGGCATCGGCAACTATATCGCCTCTTCGCTGTTCCGGGCGGATATCAACGCCGTGCTTGGCGGCACGGTGCTGGTCGGCACGGTCTTCGTCCTGCTCAACATGGTCTCGGACGTGCTCTACCAGACGCTCGATCCGCGCTCGAACCTTCGTCGCCGGTAGGAGGCTGCCATGACCGTCGTCCCCATCGATGCCCGTGCCGAAAGCCGGCGCCAGCTGCGGCGCGCGCGCCTCGGCGAGTTGCAGCAGTTCGCCCGCCGTTTCGCCCGCAATCCGCTCGGCATGCTCGGCCTTCTCATCCTCGCCGTGCTGGTGCTCGCCGCCGTCTTCGCGCCGCTGCTCGCAACGCACGATCCCTATCTGCCCGAGCTTGTCCGCCGCCTTTCCGCGCCGAGCGCGCAGAACTGGTTCGGCACGGACGAGCTCGGCCGCGACATCTTCTCGCGCATCCTCTACGGCGCGCGGCTGACGCTCCTGATCGTCGGTCTCGTCGTCGCCACTTCCGCGCCCATCGGTCTCGTCGTCGGGGCCGTCGCGGGCACGGCGGGCGGCTGGGTCGATGCCGTCTTCATGCGCATCACCGACGTGTTCCTCGCCGTGCCGAAGCTGCTTTTGGCGCTCGCCTTCGTCGCCGCGCTCGGTCCCGGCATCGTCAACGCGGCGCTGGCGATCACGCTCACCGCCTGGCCGCCCTATGCGCGGCTCGCCCGCGCCGAGGCGCTGATCGTGCGCGACAGCGATTATGTGAATGCCGTGCGCCTTGCCGGCGGCTCGGAGTTCCGCATCGTCTTCCGCCACATCATGCCCCTGTGCCTGCCCTCGGTGATCGTGCGTGTCACCTTGGACATGGCCGGCATCATCCTCACCGCCGCCGGCCTGGGCTTTCTGGGCCTGGGCGCCCAGCCGCCGCTGCCCGAATGGGGCGCCATGATCGCCGCCGGCCGCCAGTATGTGCTGGACCAGTGGTGGGTGGCCGCGGGGCCGGGCCTGGCCATCTTCGTCGTCAGCCTGGCCTTCAATCTGCTGGGCGACGGCCTGCGCGACGCGCTGGATCCGCATCTGAGGAGGCGCGCATGAGCGAGACCCTGGTGAATGTGGAAAACCTGCGTATCGGCTTTGCCGGCGAGGGCGGCGGCGTGGTGGAGGCGGTCAAGGGCGTCACCTTCCGCGTCGGCCGGGAAAAGCTTGGTATCGTCGGGGAAAGCGGTTCGGGCAAGAGCCTGTCCAGCCGGGCGCTGATGGGCGTTCTGCCCCCTCACGCGCGGGTTTCGGCCGATGCCATGTCCTTTGCCGGCATCGATCTTCTCTCGGCCGCGCCGCGGCTTCGCCGGCAATTGCGCGGCAGCCGCATGGGCATGATCCTGCAGGATCCGAAATTCTCGCTGAACCCGGTCATGCGCGTCGGCAAGCAGATCGCCGAGGCGATCCGGCTCGGCGACCGCGCGATGCCCCGCGCTGCCGTGCGCCGCAAGGTGCTGGAGGTGCTTGAGGCAGTGCATATCCGTTCCCCCGAGCGGGTCTACAAGCTCTATCCGCACGAGGTCTCGGGCGGCATGGGCCAGCGCGTGATGATCGCGATGATGCTGATTGCCGAGCCCCAGCTGCTGATCGCCGACGAGCCCACCTCGGCCCTGGACGTGACCGTGCAGCTGCAGGTGCTGTCCATCCTGGACAAGCTGGTGAAAGAGCGCGGCATGGGCCTCATCTTCGTCTCGCACGATCTGCGCCTGGTGTCGAGCTTCTGCGACCGCGTGCTGGTCATGTATGCCGGGCGGATCGTCGAGACGCTGGATGCGCGGCGCATGCACGAGGCGCAGCACCCCTATACGCGCGGGCTGCTGGCCTGCCTTCCCGCCATCGACGGGCCGCTGACGCCGCTGCCGACCCTTGCGCGCGAAGCGAGCTGGAGCGAGGCCGGCATATGATCCGCATTGAAAACCTCACCGTGCGCTTCGGCAGCGCCGTTGCCGTCCGCGACCTCAGTCTCTCCGTGGCGCCGGGCGAGAGTTTTGGCCTCGTCGGCGAAAGCGGCTCGGGCAAATCCACCGTGCTGCGCACCCTCATGGGCCTCAACCGCAGCTGGACGGGCGACGTCAGCCTCGGCGGCATCGACCTGCGCAAGGGGCGGCGGGCGGAGCTGGTCCGTCTTGCCCAGATGGTGTTCCAGGACCCCTATGCCTCGCTCCACCCGCGCTACACGATCGGGCAGGCCATCGCCGAGCCGATGCGCATCAACCGCCTGCCGGACCCCGACGGCCGCACGGTCGAACTGCTGGAGATGATCGGTCTGACGGCGGCGCACCGCTTCCGCTTTCCCCACGAGCTTTCCGGTGGCCAGCGCCAGCGCGTGGCGATTGCCCGCGCGCTTTCGCTGTCGCCGCGCCTTCTCCTGCTCGACGAGCCGACTTCGGCGCTCGATGTTTCCGTACAGGCGGAAATCCTCAACCTGCTCAATCGGTTGCGGCGGGAACTGGACCTGACCTTCGTCATCGTCAGCCACGATCTCGCGGTCATTTCCTATATGTGCGACCGGCTGATGGTGATGCAGAACGCTTCGCCCGTGGAAACGCTGACCCGCGAACAGTTGCGCGCCGGGGACATGCAGGCCGACTATACCCGCACGCTCTTTAAGGCGAGCCATCGCAGCACGCTTTCCGGCGCGTGAGAGTTGCCATGCCCACGGGCTTTGACCAATATCCGCCGCGAGAATCGCAGCGACGGAAGGGCAGGGCATGATCGACGGCAAGCGGCTGGACGCGGAACTGGATGCGCTTCCCGCGCGGTTCTCCGGGCCGGGCGGCGTGGTCGGGGTGGTGAGCGAGGGGCGTGTCGTCGCCCGCCGCGCCTTCGGCTTCGCCAATCTCGATACGCATCAGGCGATGACATCGGACACGCGCCTGCCGATCTGCTCCATCTCCAAGCAGTTCACCTGCGCGGCCCTGCTGGCCGCCTGCGGCGAGCCGGAGGCGCTGGACGGCCGCCTTGCCGCGCATCTGCCGAATTTCACCGGCCCGTTGCCGCGGGTGCGCGACCTCTGCAACAACCAGTCGGGCCTGCGCGACTACTGGGCGCTGACCGTGCTGCATGGCGGCAGGGCCGAACAGACCTTTTCCCGCGCGGATGCCGCGCCGGCCTTCGCCCGCATGCGCACGGGGCATTTCGCGCCCGGTACGCGCTACTCCTACAACAACGGCAATTTCCGTCTCCTCTCCGACCTGCTGGAAGAGGCGACGGGCGAAACGCTGGAAACGCTCTACAGCAGGCACATCTTCACGCCCGCCGGCATGGCGCGCGCGGAACTGACCGCCGATACGCGCGTGCCCGCCGACGGCGTCATCGGCTATGAGGGCAACGATCCCGCCGGCTACCTGCCGGCGCAGAACGGCATCTACTGGCGCGGCGATGCCGGCCTCTCCGTCTCGCTCGACGACATGCTGGCCTATGAATGCTGGATCGACGCGACGCGCGAGGATCCGGACAGCCTCTACCGGCGCATTGCCACGCCGCAGACGTTCCGGGACGGCGCACCGGCGAGCTACGGCTTCGGCCTGCAGCATTCGCGCACCGGCGATTTCGCCTTCACCGGCCATGGCGGCGGCCTGCGCGGCTTCCGCTCCGGCCGGCTCTATTCGCCCGAGGCGCGGCTTTCCGTCGTGGTCATGTTCAATCATCACGGCGATGCCGGCGGGGCGGTGCAGCGCCTGCTGCGCGCGGCGCTCGGCCTGCCGCATCCCGTGTCCACGCCGCTCAGCCGGCGACCGGCCGGCCGCTGGATCAGCCAGGAGACCGGCCTCCTGGCCCGACTGGAACCCGGCTACGACACCGCGACCCTGCGCTTCGGCACGGGACCGGACACGCTTTGCGAAACGCCGGACGGCGATCTTGTCTCGACCACGGTCACGGTCCGGCTGGAGGGCGAGGCGCTGGTGATGCGGCGCCCGCAGGAAAATCTCAGCGAGACCCTGGCTCCGGTCCCCGCCGCGCTGCCGGCAACCGATATTGCCGGGCGCTATCGCTCGGCCGAGATCGACGCCGAGATCGTCATCGAATGCCGCGATGGCGGTACGTTCCTGTGGGCCGAGGGCTTTCTCGGCATCGGCCGGCCGGAGATCGTGCTGCCCGCCGGGCCGGACCTCTGGACCCTCGTGACGCGCCGCTCCATGGATGCGCCCGCGCCGGGCGAGTGGACCTTGCAGGTGCAGCGCGACGGCGAAGGGCGCGTCAGCGGCCTGACGCTCGGCTGCTGGCTGGCGCGCGGCATCGCCTATGCGCGCTGCGTATGATCATTTTGCCGATGCGCGCTGCGCATGATCATTCTGAAGGAGAATCCCCCATGAAAGTCTTCCTCTCCGCCGACATCGAAGGCACCGCCGGCATCGCCCACTGGAACGAGGCCGACCGAAAGCATCCCGACTGGATCGAATTCCGCGCGCTGATGACGGCAGAGGTGGTCGCGGCCTGCGAGGGCGCGCGCGCCGCGGGCGCGGAGGAAGTGGTGATCAAGGACGCCCATTCCAGCGGCCGCAACCTCATCCTCGACCGGCTGCCCGACTATGCCCGCATCGTGCGCGGCTGGTCCGGCCACCCCGACGAGATGATGTATGGCATCGACGCCGGCTTTTCCGCCGCGCTCTACACCGGCTATCATTGCAAGGCCGGCAGCGAGGCAAACCCGCTTGCCCATACCTCGAACCTGCGCATCTCACGCCTGCTGCTGAACGGTGAGGTCGCGTCCGAGTTCACCTTCAATGCGCTCTGCGCCGCCAGCTACGGCGTACCCTCCGTGTTTCTTTCGGGCGACGTCGCCATGTGCGGCGAGGCGCGGGACATGGTGCCGGGCCTCGCCACGGTCGAGACGCTGGACGGCAACGGCAGCGCCACGAACTCCATCGCGCCCGTCCGCGCCCGGCGTCTCATCCGCGAAGGGGTGGAGGCTGCGCTGAAGGGCGATTTTGCCGGCGCTCTGCCCAAGCTGGCAGACCGCTTCGAGGTGGTGCTCGAGTTCAACGACCCGACATGCGCCTACCGCGCCGGCTGGTATCCCGGTGCGAAATCCCACGGTCCTCGCGCCGTGGCGTTCGAGAGCCGCGATTTCGCCGAGATCCTGCGCGCGCTGCTGTTCCTCAAGGTCTGAGCGCCAAACCGCTCGTTTCATTGCCGTTTCCGATTTTCACCGCCGCGCCGGCAGGGATTTACCCCTGTCGGCGCGGCGGTTTTGCTTTGTTCGCCTGGGGGCGTCTGCGAGCGAAAATGTGCCTTTCCGCAATTTTGCGATTTACAATAGTAATACAATATGATGTTTTAACCTCGCTGCTGAGGAGCAGCTTTCTTTGGGAGGACATCATGAAATTCACCACCGCACTTGCCAGTGCCACGATCCTTGCTGCCTCGTTGTTCAGCGCCGCATCCGCCGCTGACATGACGGTCGGCTTTTCGCAGATCGGGTCGGAGTCCGGCTGGCGCGCCGCCGAGACGACGCTCACCAAGCAGCAGGCCGAACAGCGCGGCATCGATCTCAAGTTCGCCGACGCGCAGCAGAAGCAGGAAAACCAGATCAAGGCGCTGCGCTCCTTCATCGCGCAGGGCGTCGACGCCATTCTCGTCGCACCTGTCGTCGCCACGGGCTGGGACGAAGTGCTGCAGGAAGCCAAGGACGCGGAAATCCCGGTCATCCTGCTCGACCGCATGGTCGATGCGCCTGAGGACCTCTACATGACCGCCGTCACCTCCGACCTCGTGCACGAGGGCAAGGTCGCCGGCCAGTGGCTGGTCGACACCGTCGCCGGCAAGCCGTGCAACGTCGTCGAGCTGCAGGGCACGACCGGCTCCTCGCCGGCCATCGACCGCAAGAAGGGTTTTGAAGAAGCGCTCGCAGGCAAGGACAACCTGAAGATCATCCGCAGCCAGACCGGCGACTTCACCCGCACCAAGGGCAAGGAAGTCATGGAAAGCTTCCTGAAGGCGGAAGACGGCGGCAAGAACATCTGCGCGCTCTATGCCCATAACGACGACATGGCCGTCGGCGCCATCCAGGCGATCAAGGAAGCCGGCCTGAAGCCGGGCACGGACATCCTCGTCGTCTCCATCGACGCCGTTCCGGATATCTTCCAGGCGATGGCGGCCGGCGAGGCGAATGCTACGGTGGAACTGACGCCGAACATGGCCGGCCCCGCCTTCGACGCGCTCGACGCGTTCCGCAAGGACGGCAAGGCGCCGCCGAAATGGATCCAGACGGAGTCCAAGCTCTACACCCAGGCCGACGACCCGGCGAAGGTGTACGAGGAAAAGAAGGGCCTCGGCTACTGATCTCTCCCGATGTCCTGCGTCCGGTCTCAAGCCGGGCGTTGGGCATCGGACCAGGGCAGTTCCGGTGAATACCGGTTTACGGGAATTGCCCTGGCCTCTTGTTCTTGTCGCATTGTCCGACGCCGAGGCGATGCCGTTTTGGCTGGAAATGCTCTTGCCCGCCTGCCGTTCCCGCGGGGACGGCGGGCGGCCATTGCCATCAGGGTCGGATCATGCAGCCTGACAATATCCATGTTCTCTCCGCGACCGGGATCGACAAGATCTTCCCCGGCGCGCGGGCTTTGAACCGTGTCGATTTTTCCCTGCGGCGCGGTGAGGTGCATGCGCTGCTCGGCGAGAACGGCGCGGGCAAGTCGACGCTGGTCAAATGCCTGACCGGCGCCTATCGCCGCGACGGCGGACGCATTCTCGTCGACGGTGCTGAGGCCGACCCGCAGAGCACGCTCGAGGCGCAGAACCTCGGCATCGGCACGGTCTATCAGGAAGTGAACCTGCTCGCGAACCTCACGGTCGCGGAAAACCTCTTTCTCGGCCGCCAGCCGCGGCGCTTCGGTCTTGTCGACGCCCGGGAGATGAACCGCCGCGCCAAGGCGCTGCTGGCCGAATACGATCTCGACATCGATGTCACCGCCGAGCTTGCCGCCTATTCCGTCGCCGTGCAGCAGGTCGTCGCCATCGCGCGCGCGGTCGATCTCTCCGGCAAGGTTTTGATCCTCGACGAGCCGACGGCAAGCCTCGACGCGCATGAGGTGGCGATGCTGTTCCGCATCGTGCGGCGGCTCAAGGAACGCGGCCTCGGCATCGTCTTCATCACCCATTTCCTCGAGCAGGTCTACGAGATCGCCGACCGCATCACCGTGCTGCGCAACGGCCAGCTCGTCGGCACGCGCGAGACGGCCGACCTGCCGCGCCGCGAACTGATCGCCATGATGCTCGGCCGCGAGCTGGTGCAGGAGGTCGCCGGCGAGCACGGGGCGAAGGGTGCGGGTGGCGACGTGCGTTTTCGCTTCCAGGGCTTCGGCCGAAAGGGCCATATCCAGCCCTTCGATCTCGACATCCGTGCCGGAGAGGTCGTCGGCATCGCCGGCCTGCTCGGCTCGGGCCGCACGGAGACGGCGGAAATCCTCTTCGGCGCCGAGCGCGCCGACAGCGGCACGGCGGCGGCGGACGGCCGTCCGCTCGACCTGTCCTCGCCCCGCGCGGCGATCCGCGAGAAATTCGGCTTCTGTCCCGAGGACCGCAAGGTCGACGGCATCGTCGGCGACCTTTCGGTGCGCGAGAACATCGCGCTGGCGCTCCAGGCACGGCGCGGCTGGGCGCGGCCGATCAGCCGCAGCGAACAGGACAAGCTGGCCGACCACTACATCAAGGCGCTCGATATCCGCACCAGCGACCGGGAAAAGCCGATCCGGCTGCTGTCCGGCGGCAACCAGCAGAAGGCGATCCTTGCCCGCTGGCTCGCCACCAATCCGGATTTCCTGATCCTCGACGAGCCGACGCGCGGCATCGACGTCGGCGCCCATGCGGAAATCATCCGCCTCATCGAATCCCTCTGCGAGAAAGGCATGTCGCTGATCGTGATTTCATCCGAGCTCGAAGAACTCGTCGCCTATTCGCATCGTGTGATCGTGTTGCGCGACCGCGCCCATGTCGCCGAACTGACCGGCAGCGCGGTCACGACCGAGGGGATCGTCGAGGCCATCGCCGCCTCGGCGGGGAGCGTGGAAGCATGACATCCACATTGAAAACTTACGCCATCAGGCTCTTCCCGCAGGTTGCCGCGCTCGCGATCATCCTCGTCATGGTCTCCATCGCCTTTCCCGGCTTCTTCCGCCTCGAAATGCAGAACGGACGGCTCTATGGCAGCCTGATCGATATCCTCAACCGCGGCGCGCCCGTAGCACTGCTCGCCATCGGCATGACGGTCGTCATCGCCACCAAGGGCATCGACCTCTCGGTCGGCGCGGTCATGGCGATCTGCGGCGCGGTCGCCGCCGCCTGCATCACGTCTGGCCATGGACTGGCGATGACGCTGCTCATCACGCTCGGCACCGGCATCCTGTGCGGCCTGTGGAACGGCATCCTCGTCGCCGTGCTCGATATTCAGCCGATCATCGCGACGCTGGTGCTGATGGTCGCCGGTCGCGGCATCGCCCAGCTCATCACCGAGGGCGCGATCCTCACCTTCAACGATGCCGGGCTGATCTTCATCGGCAGCGGGGCCTTTCTCGGCCTGCCGATGCCTGTCGTCATCTGGCTCGTCTTCGGCCTCGTCGTCGCGCTCGTCGTGCGCCGGACGGCGCTCGGCATGCTGATCGAGGCGCTCGGCGTCAACCGCCGCGCCTCCACGCTCGCCGGTGTCTCGACGGGCGTGCTGCTGATCGCCGCCTATGTGCTCTCGGGCCTGTGCGCCGCCATTGCCGGCATCGTCGCGGCGGCGGATATCCGCGGCGCGGACGCCAACAATGCTGGCCTCTGGCTGGAGCTCGATGCGATCCTTGCGGTCGTCGTCGGCGGCACGTCGCTGCTCGGCGGGCGCTTCTCCATCGCCGCCTCGCTTATCGGCGCGCTGATCATCCAGTCGGTCAATACCGGCATCCTGCTTTCGGGCTTCCCGCCTGAATTCAACCTCATCATCAAGGCGGCGATCATCGTGCTGATCCTCGTCATCCAGTCGCCGCGCGCCCAGTCGGCCTTCGTCTTCCTCTCGCGCCCGCAACCGAAGACGAGCAAGACGGAGCAGGAGGTGAAATGAACCCGCGCTATCTTCCGCTCGCCGCCACGGTCGCGATCTTCCTGATCGCCTACGCCGTCTGCATCGGCCAGTATCCCAACATGCTGTCGACGCGCGTCATCGGCAATCTCCTGACGGACAACGCCTTCCTCGGCATCGCGGCCGTGGGCATGACCTTCGTGATCCTGTCCGGCGGCATCGACCTCTCCATCGGCGCGGTCATCGCCTTCACCGGCGTGTTCCTCGCCGTGCTCCTGGAATCGACGTCGATCCATCCACTACTCGCCTTCGCGCTGGCCCTTGCCGTCACCACGGCCTTCGGCGCGCTGATGGGGGCGATCATCCATCATCTCGAAATGCCGCCCTTCATCGTCACGCTCGCCGGCATGTTTCTGGCGCGCGGCATGGCCTTCGTGCTGTCGATCGATTCCATCCCGATCAAGCATCCGTTCTACGCCACGCTGAAAAGCCTCTACTACAAGCTGCCCGGCGGCGGGCGCATCACGCTGATCGGCGGGCTGATGCTGCTGGTCTTCGCGGCGGGCATCCTCATCGCCCACCGCACCCGCTTCGGCGCCAATGTCTATGCGCTCGGCGGCGGGGCGGCGACGGCGCGGCTGATGGGTGTGCCGGTCGGCGCGACAACCATCCGCATCTACGCGCTCTCCGGCTTCCTCGCCGGCCTCTCGGGCATCGTCTTCTCGCTCTACACCTCGGCCGGCTATTCGCTCGCCACGGTCGGCGTGGAGCTCGACGCCATCGCGGCCGTGGTCATCGGCGGCACGTTGCTGACGGGCGGTTCCGGCTTCGTTGCCGGCACGCTGGTCGGCATTCTCATCCAGGGCCTCATCCAGACCTACATCACCTTCGACGGCTCGCTGTCGAGCTGGTGGACGAAGATCCTCATCGGCCTCCTGCTCTTCACGTTCATCCTGCTCCAGAAGGGTCTGATCCACCTTACCGATCGTCGCCGGCGCTACGCCTGAAACCTCGTCCACAGCCCGCTGAAAGCGGCGCCCGCCCGACACGCAGCCGGTTTCCCGGCCAGCGTCGGCGGGCGCTGTTTTAGCAGTCGGGAATGATAGGGCAGGGGGACTATATTTGCCCTCAATAGTATGATTGAATTTCGAAAATGGCGTTTCGGAACACCGGGCGCCACAAGGACAATCGTGGAAAACGGGGAACTGGAATGAACAGGGAAAAGATCACGACGCGCATTCGCCCGCTGCTCGCCGGCGCGGCCTTCTCGATGCTGCTCGTCTCGGGCGGCATGGCGCCGGCCTTCGCCGAAACGCCGGCCGACACGCTCGTCCAGGCCTGGGCGATCGACGACACGATCACGCTCGACCCGGCGGAATCCTTCGAGCTGTCGCCGGCCGAATTCATCGGCAACGCCTATGACATGCTGGTGCGTCTCGACATCGACGACACGACCAAGGTCAAGGGCGGCGTCGCCGACAGCTGGACCGTTTCCGACGACGGCCTCACCTATACGTTCAAGCTGAAGCCGGGCATCAAGTTCGCCTCCGGCAACCCTGTTACCGCCGAGGATGTCGCCTGGTCCTTCGAGCGCGTCGTCAAGCTCGACAAGAGCCCCGCCTTCATCCTCACCCAGTTCGGCCTGACGGGCGAGAACGTCGCCGAGAAGGCCAAGGCCGTCGACGAGACGACCTTCGTCTTCACCGTGGACAAGCCCTACGCGCCGAGCTTCGTGCTGAACTGCCTCACCGCCACCGTCGGCGCCGTGCTCGACAAGAAGCTGGTGATGGAACACGCTGCTGCCACCACGCCGAGCGACGAGTACAAGTACGACACCGATATGGGCTACGGCTGGCTCAAGACCAATTACGCCGGCTCGGGCCCCTTTAAGCTGCGCGAGTGGCGCGCCAACGAGATCATCGCCCTGGAGCGCAACCCCAACTACAGCGTGGGCGCCAAGGCCCCGCTGGCGCGCGTGATCTACCGTCACGTGAAGGAAGCCGCCACCCAGCGCCTGCTGCTGGAGAAGGGTGATATCGACATCGCCCGCAACCTGGCGCCCCAGGACGTGAGCGCCCTGGCCGAGAGCAAGGACGTGAAGATCGCCACCCAGCCCAAGGGCACGGTCTTCTACATGAGCTTCAATATGAAGAACGCCAACCTCGCCAAGCCCGAGGTGCGTGAAGCCATGAAGTACCTGGTGGACTACGAGGGCATCGGCAAGACCCTGATCCAGCACATCGGCCGCGTGCACCAGAACTTCCTGCCCGTGGGTCTGCTGGGCGCCAGCACCGAGAACCCCTTCAAGCTGGACGTGGACAAGGCCAAGGGCCTGCTGGCCAAGGCCGGCCTGCCCAATGGCTTCAAGGTCAGCATCGACATGCGCACCGTGCAGCCGGTGCAGGGCATCGCCGAGAACTTCCAGCAGACCGCCAAGCGCGCCGGCATCGACATCGAGATCATCCCCGGCGACGGCAAGCAGACCCTGACCAAGTACCGCGCCCGTCAGCACGACATCTACATCGGCCAGTGGGGCACCGACTACTGGGACCCGCACACCAATGCCGACACCTTTGCCCGCAACCCGGACAACAGCGACAGCGCCAACGCCAAGCCCCTGTCCTGGCGCAATGCCTGGGACATCCCCGAGCTGACGGCCGAGGCGAAGGCCGCGCTTCTTGAGCGTGACGCCGACAAGCGCGCCGAGATGTACAAGAAGCTCCAGCAGGAAGCGCTCGACACCAGCCCCTTCGTCATGATCTTCCAGCAGATCGAAGTGGCGGGCGTGCGCGGCAAGGTCAAGGGTTACAGGCTCGGTCCGAGCTTCGACTCGAACCCGCTCGCACCCGTCTCCAAGGAATGATCTTCCTTGAGCATGACTGAAACCGCAAAGCCCGTGCGGCGCGCCAACCGGCGCGCCCATGCACGGCTGAAGGCGGTGGCCGGCTTCCTCGTCGTCGTCGCCACCACCTATCTGGGTCTGCTGGCCGTCACCTTCTTCATCGGTCGGGTGGTGCCGGTCGACCCGGTGCTGGCCATCGTGGGCGACCGCGCACCCGAGCATGTGATCCAGCGCGTGCGCGAGGAGATGGGCTTCAACAAGCCGCTCTGGGAGCAGTTCTGGATCTACCTCACCAAGATCGCCCAGGGCGATTTCGGCACCTCCATCCTCACCGCCAACCCGGTGCTGCA
Source organism: Roseateles sp. XES5 (assembly GCF_020535545.1). Taxonomy (NCBI): domain Bacteria; kingdom Pseudomonadati; phylum Pseudomonadota; class Betaproteobacteria; order Burkholderiales; family Sphaerotilaceae; genus Roseateles; species Roseateles sp. XES5. Next base: position 97,470 of record NZ_CP084754.1, on the reverse strand, counting down.
GGACATCGGCCGGGTCTTCCCCGCCACCCTGGAGCTGGCCACGGTGGGCATCATCCTGGGCGCCGGCCTGGGCGTGCCGCTGGGCGTCTGGGCCGCGGTGCGGCGCGGCGGTCTGGCCGACCAGGCGGTGCGGGTGATGGGCCTGATCGGCTACTCCGTGCCCATCTTCTGGCTGGGCCTGATGGCCCTGGTGGTCTTCTATGCCAAGCTGGACTGGGTGGCCGGGCCGGGGCGCATCGACGTGGCCTTCGAATACAGCATCACGCCGGTCACCGGCCTGATGCTGGTGGACACCGCCCTGGGCGGCTTCGAGGGCAATGGCTGGGAGCCCTTCTTCAATGCGCTTTCCCACCTGGCCCTGCCGGGCGCCCTGCTGGGCTACTTCTCGCTGGCCTATATCAGCCGCATGACGCGCAGCTTCATGCTCAATGAGCTGAGCCAGGAGTATGTGATCGCGGCGCGTGCCAAGGGCCTGTCGGAGGCGCGCATCGTCTGGCGCCACGCCCTGCGCAATGCCATGGTGCCCCTGGTCACCGTGATCGCGCTCTCCTACGCCGGCCTGCTGGAGGGCTCGGTGCTGACCGAGACCGTCTTCGCCTGGCCGGGCCTGGGCCTGTACATCACCAACTCGCTGCAGAACGCCGATATGAACGCGGTGCTGGGCGGCACCCTGGTGGTGGGCTCCATCTTCATCGCCCTGAATCTCTTGTCCGATCTGCTGTACCGCCTGCTCGACCCGCGCACGAGGACACGATGAGCGAAACGACCATGACCCGCCGCGAATGGCTCCTGACCGACCGGCCGCAGTCCCGCCTGCAGGCCCGGCTTGGCCGCGCCTATGTCGCCTGGCGGCGCTTCACGGCCAACCGGCTCGCCGTGCTCGGCCTTCTCATCATCCTCGGCCTCGTCTTCCTCGCGGTTTTCGCGCCGCTGCTGGCGCCCCATTCGCCCTATGTCGGTGACCTCGCCAAGTCGCGCCTGCTGACGCCGGGGCCGGGGCACTGGTTCGGCACCGATGACCAGGGCCGCGACATCCTCTCGCGTCTGATCCACGGCTCGCGCATCACGCTCTTCGTGGTGGTGCTGGTGGCTGTGCTGGCCGCGCCCATCGGCCTGATCGTGGGCACGGTGGCCGGCTATCGCGGCGGCTGGATCGATGCGGCGCTGATGCGCATCACCGACATCTTCCTGGCCTTCCCGCGACTGATCCTGGCCCTGGCCTTTGTGGCCGCCCTGGGGCCCGGCATCGAGAACGCGGTGCTGGCCATCGCCCTGACCTCCTGGCCGCCCTATGCCCGCATCGCGCGCGCCGAGACCCTCACCATCCGCCAGGCCGACTACATCGCCGCCGTGCAGCTGGTGGGCGCCTCGCACAGCCGCATCGTGCTGCGCCACATCATGCCCCTGTGCCTGCCCTCGGTGATCGTGCGTGTCACCTTGGACATGGCCGGCATCATCCTCACCGCCGCCGGCCTGGGCTTTCTGGGCCTGGGCGCCCAGCCGCCGCTGCCCGAATGGGGCGCCATGATCGCCGCCGGCCGCCAGTATGTGCTGGACCAGTGGTGGGTGGCCGCGGGGCCGGGCCTGGCCATCTTCGTCGTCAGCCTGGCCTTCAATCTGCTGGGCGACGGCCTGCGCGACGCGCTGGATCCCAAGAAATGAGCGACGCTACATCTCCCCTGCTCGAGGTCGATGACCTGCGGGTCAGCTTCCCCACCCGCGACGGCGGCGTATTCGAGGCCGTGCGCGGTGTGAGCTTCAGCCTGGGCCAGGAGCGCCTGGGCATCGTGGGCGAGTCGGGCTCCGGCAAGTCGCAGACCGGCCGCGCCATCCTGGGCCTCACCGCCGAACACGGCGTCATCGACGCAAAGCGCCTCGACTTCAACGGCATCGACCTTCTCAAGGCCTCGAAGGCCGAGCGGCGGGCTTTGCGTGGCAAGCGCATCGCCATGATCCTGCAGGATCCGAAATATTCGCTGAACCCGGTCATGACCATCGGCCGCCAGATCGTCGAGACGCTGCGCGCCCACGAGCCGGTCGGCCGCGCGGAGGCGCGCAAGCGCGCGCTCGACATGCTGGCCGCCGTGCAGATCCGTGACCCCGAGCGCGTCTTCGATCTCTACCCGCACGAGGTTTCGGGCGGCATGGGACAGCGCGCCATGATCGCCATGATGCTGATCGCCGGTCCGGAACTCCTGATCGCCGACGAGCCGACCTCGGCGCTCGACGTGACGGTGCAGCTCGACGTGCTCGCCATCCTCGACCGTCTCGTCGTCGAGCGCGGCATGGGATTGATCTTCATCTCGCACGACCTGCGCCTCGTTTCGTCTTTCTGCGACCGCGTCATCGTCATGTATGCCGGCCGCATCGTCGAGGAACTGCCGGCGACACAGCTTTCCGAGGCCAAGCATCCCTATACGAGGGGTCTTCTCAACTGCATGCCCGAGATCGGCGCCGACAGGCATCCGCTGCCGGTGCTCGACCGCAAACCGGAGTGGAGAACATGACGCCGGCTCTCGCCATCGACGGCCTCGGCGTCGCCTACGACGATTTCGTGGCGCTGGACGATGTCAGTCTCAAGGTCGCGCCGGGTGAATCCTTCGGGCTCGTCGGCGAGTCCGGCTCGGGCAAGTCGACGCTCCTGCGCGCCGTGGCGGGCCTTGCGCCGGTTTCCGCCGGCACGATCACGATGGACGGCAAGCCGCTCGGTGAAAAACGCGACAAGGCCTTCTATCGCAAAGTGCAGATGGTGTTCCAGGACCCCTACGGTTCCCTGCACCCGCGCCACACGGTGGACCGCATCCTGGCCGAGCCCCTGGCCATCCACGGCATGCCCGATGCGGAGGCACGCATCCGCCGCGCGCTCGACGAGGTGGGCCTGGGCCAGGGCTTTCGCTTCCGTTATCCGCATCAGCTCAGCGGCGGCCAGCGCCAGCGCATCGCCATCGCGCGAGCCCTGATCCTGGAGCCGCAGATCCTGCTGCTGGACGAGCCCACCTCGGCGCTGGACGCCTCGGTGCAGGCCGAGGTGCTGAACCTGCTGGAGGCGCTGCGCCGCGAGCGCGGCCTCTCCTTCCTGATGGTGAGCCACGACCTGGGCGTGGTCACGCATATGTGCGAGCGCCTGCTGGTGATGCGCGGCGGCCGCGCGGTCGAGGAACTGGCCTCCGGCGACCTCGCCACCCGCAAGGTGAACGCGGACTATACCCGCGGATTGCTCACGGCGAGCGAAGGCTTCCGCCGCAACGGCTGAACGCAAAAGGGCGGCGCCATCGGCACCGCCCTTTCTCCTTCGATCCTGTTTTCAGGCCGCGCCGGCCCGGCGCGGCTGCGCCTCGACACGGAGGACGGAGTCCGCCGCTTCGATGATGGCGTGGGTGTCGATGCCGAAATGGGCATAGAGATCGGCGATGGTGCCGGTCTGGCCGAAATGCTCGACGCCGAGCGAGATCGTCCGATGGCCCTGGACCGAGCCGAGCCAGCCGAGCGTCGCGGGGTGCCCGTCGGTGACGGTGATGACGGTCGCGGCGCGCGAGACATCGTCGAACAGCGCTTCGATATGGCTGCAGGCGCTGGCGTCGCCATGGCGACGGGCGCGCTGCGCCGCCGTCCAGCCGGCATTCAGCCGGTCGGCGGAGGTGACGGCGAGAACCGCGACATCGCCATGCGCCTCGGCAAGCTGCCCGGCCGCCATCAGCACTTCCGGCGCCACGCAGCCCTGATAGGCGAGCACGATACGGGTGCGGGCGGACGGCGCGCGCAGCCAGTAAGCCCCGTCGATCACACCCTGCCGGAAGGCCGGGTCCTCGCGGCGCAGTGCGATCTGCTCCAGCGGCCGGGTGGTGAGGCGCAGATAGACCGAGCCGCCGGTGCCATCGCGAAGCCAGGTGCGCGTGTCATGCGTGCCGCCACCGTCGCGCTGCATATAGTCGAACGACCAGTCCATGATGACCGAGAGCTCGTCGAGATAGGCGGGTTCGAAGCTCGCCAGCCCGTCCTGGCTCATCCCGATGAGCTGCGAGCCGATCGACTGGTGCGCGCCGCCTTCCGGGGCCAGCGTCACGCCGGAGGGCGTGCCGACGATCATGAAGCGGGCGTCCTGGTAGCAGGCGTAGTTGAGCGCATCGAGGCCACGCGCCACGAAGGGATCGTAGACCGTGCCGATGGGCAGCAGCCGCTCGCCGAACAGCGAGTGGGAAAGCCCTGCCGCACCGAGCAGCAGGAAGAGGTTCATTTCGGCGATGCCCAGCTCGATATGCTGGCCGGCCGGGCCGAACTCCCATTTCTGTGCCGAGGGCACGCGCTCGTCGCGGAACGTATCGGCCAGCTTGCCGCGGGCGAAGAGGCCGCGCCGGTTGACCCAGGGGCCGAGATTGGTCGAGACCGTGACGTCGGGTGCGGTGGTGACGATGCGTGCGGCAAGTGCGTCGTTTCGCTGGGCAAGCGCGTCGAGGATCTTGCCGAAGCCGGCCTGCGTGGAAAGCTCCCGGTCGTCGAGGAAGACCGGACCGGGCGTGGCGACGGCGGGCGAGGAGAAGCGCCGTGCACCTTCGGCGAAGAAGGGTACGGACTTCAGGAAGGCGCGCACCGGCTCGGGCGAGGAGATTGCGCCGAACGTGTCCCATTCTTCGCCGGACTTGACGCCGATGCGGGTCTGGAAGGTTTCCATCTGCGCCTTGGTCATCAGGCCGGCATGGTTGTCCTTGTGACCGGCCAGCGGCGTGCCCCAGCCCTTGATCGTATAGGCGAGGAAGACGGTCGGCCGGTCGTGGTCGATGCTCTCGAAGGTACGGATCAGCGTTTCCAGGCAGTGGCCGCCGAGATTGTTCATGAGGTCGGAGAGCTGGTCGTCGCTGCGCGCGGCGAGCAGCGCGGCAACACCCGGCTCCGTGCCGATCTCGTCGGTGAGGCGCTTGCGCCAGGCTGCGCCGCCCTGGAAGGTGAGGGCCGAATAGAGCTGGTTCGGGCAGCGGTCGATCCAGCCGCGCAGCGCCTCGCCGCCCGGCTCCTTGAAGGCGGCTTCCTGCAATGCGCCGTATTTCAGCACCTTCACGTCCCAGCCGAAGGCGGTGAAGATGCCCTCGATGCGCTGCCACAGGCCTTCGCGCACCACGCCGTCGAGGCTCTGGCGGTTGTAGTCGATCACCCACCAGGTGTTGCGAAGGTCATGCTTCCAGCCTTCCTGCAGACACTCGTAGATGTTGCCCTCGTCGAGTTCGGCATCGCCCACCAGCGCGATCATGCGGCCCTCGGGGCGCTTCGACCATTGTTTGGCGGCGATGTAGTCCTGCACGATGGAGGCGAAGGCGGTGATGGCGACGCCAAGACCGACGGAGCCGGTCGAGAAATCGACGTCGTCGATATCCTTGGTGCGGCTCGGATAGGACTGCGCGCCGCCGAAGCCGCGGAAATTCTCAAGCTTTTCGCGCGTCTGGTTGCCCATGACATACTGGATGCCGTGGAAGACGGGGGAAGCATGCGGCTTGACGGCCACGCGGTCTTCCGGCCGCAGCACATGGAAGTAGAGCGCGGTCATGATCGCGGCGAGCGAAGCGGAGGAGGCCTGGTGCCCCCCGACCTTCACCTCGCCCTTCTCGCGCAGATGGTTGGCATTGTGGATCATCCAGCAGGCGTGCCACAGGACCTGTCGTTCCAGATCCTTCAGGCATGCCAGGGTCGCAGGCGATACGGCCGGCTTCGTCATGGTGTCTTGCTCCTCACTTCCCATTCCGCAGAAATTCTACACCCCGTTCCCGGAAAAAACTGATCTCAGTTGACCTTCTTGGTGGATTTTGCGAATGGTTTTACCGGTTCTTCGCAAAATTCCGGTCAATCATGCCTCATTCCTTGGATGCCGCCTCCATCCGCATTCTCGACCTCCTCCAGCAGAACGCCGAGATGAGCGTTGCGGAGCTTGCGGAGGCGACCGGCCTTTCGGCGTCTCCCTGCTGGCGACGCGTCAACGAGCTGAAGGAAAGCGGCGTCATCAAGGGCTCCGTGGCGCTGGTCGATGCGCCCTCGCTGGGGCTGGCGGTCAATGTCTTCGTGCAGGTCTCGCTCAAGCAGCAGGACCGGCAATCGCTGGATATTTTCGACGCGGCCATCCGCACCAAACCGGAGATCGTCGAATGTTACCTGATGACGGGCGAGGCGGATTACATGCTGCGCGTCGTCGTGGAGGATCTGTCGAAATTCCAGGCGCTGGTGGTGGATTTCCTGACGCTCATTCCCTGTGTCGCCAATATCCGCTCCAGCTTCGCCCTCAGCCAGATCAAGTACACGACGGCGCTGCCGACCGGGCACCTGAAGGGCAAGGCGTGATCATCCCTGCCGTTCGGGCAGGTCGACGATGAGCCCGTCCAGCGCGTCCGTCAGCTTGATCTGGCAGGAGAGGCGCGAGCGAGCCGGATCCGGCGCGTGGGCGAAGTCCAGCATGTCCTGTTCCAGCGCCGAAATGGCCGGCAGCCGATCCACCCATTCGGGCGCGACATAGACATGGCAGGTGGAACAGGAGCAGGCCCCGCCGCATTCGGCGACGATGCCGCGTACGTCGTCGTCGCGCGCCGCTTCCATCAGCGTCACGCCGGCGGCGGCCTCCACGACATGGCGGTTTCCGCCGTGTTCCACAAAGGTGATCTGGAGCATCGCTTCTTCCTTGTCTGTTAGGGCAGGACCGCCGTCGCCTCGACCTCGACCAGGAATTCGGGCCGGGTGAAGCCGGAAACGATCATCAACGTGGAGGCGGGCTTGACCTCGAAGTCAGCGACGAGGCGGTCGCGCACGGCCATGTATTCGGCCATGTGCGCGCGCTCCGTCACGAAGGCGTTGAAGCGCAGGACATGGGAGAAGTCCGCCCCGGCCTCGGCGAGGATCGCCTTGATGTTGGCAAAGCACAGTTCCGCCTGTGCGGTGACGCCCTCGGGGATCGTGCCATCGGGAGAAAGCGCAAGCTGGCCGGAGGTGACGACGATCTTCTCAGCGGCGACGCCATGGGAGTAACGGCCGAAGGGCGCGGGCAGGGCGGCGGGTTGCAGCCTCTTCATCGTTTCAGGCCTCCTTCAATCCGCAGCGGCGCAGGAAAAGCTGGCTCGCCTCGGCGATGATGCGCTCCGCGTCGAGCGGTTCGTCGTCGGGCTTGCCCATCAGCACGCGGGCCTGCGCCTCGTATTCGGCATAGTGCTGGGTCACGGCCCAGATGTTCATCTGGAAGAGCAGCGGATCGACCGGTGCGATCTTGCCGCTGTCCACCCATTGCTGGATGACGGCATTCGCTTCCTCGACGGCGGCTTTCAGCGCGCCCCAGTGCGGCGTCATTTCCGGCGCGCCGCGGGCGATCTCGTTGGCGAAGAAGCGCGAGAGATCCGGGAATTCCAGCGTATGGCGCACCTTGCGCTCGATATACTGGGTGATCGCCAGCGCCGGATCGTCGCGCGAGGCGGAGAGGAAGAAGATGTCCTTGTAGGCCTCCACGATGTCGCTCAGCACATCCTGGTACAGCTCTTCCTTCGAGGTGATGTAGTAGTGAAGCTGCGCCTTGGTGATGCCGGCCGTCTGGGCGATCGCCTGGGTGGAGGTCCCCGACAGGCCGTTGCGTGCGAATTCCTGGATCGCGGCATTGCGGATCGCGGCGTGGATTTCCTTGCGCTTTTTCTGAACAGTGCTCATGGCGGTCCTGGCGATGGAGAGCAGGCCGGCGCGTGGCGCCGGCCCGGGGTTTCGGTTACTTGCCCGTCAGCTTGGCCTTGATGTCGAGGCCCTTGCCCTTGTTGACGAAGCGCGTGTCGGCGACCTTGGAGAGGTCGACCGAGCCAGCCTCGATGATCTTGCTTTCGACGGCAAGGTCATGGAAGGCCTTGATGCGCTCGGCGCTCATCGCGCCGATGCCCTTTTCCACGGCATCGCCGGAATCGATGATCTGCAGCTTGTCGAACTGCGCCATTTCGGCGTCGAGCTTTTCGACCGTCATTTCTGGATTGGCGGCGATGATCGCCTCATAGGCCGCCTTGCGGTCGCCGTAGAGGTAGTTGTTCCAGCCCTCGATGGAAGCGTCGAGGAAGCGCTGCACGAGGTCGGGGTTCTTCTCGACCAGTTCGCTGCGCGTTTCGATGATCGAGCCATAGGTGCTCCAGCCCTGATCGGCGAGCAGGAACACGTCGACGTCGGCGCCTTCCTTCGCGGCATAGAGCGGCTCGGCCGTGCCATAGGCCTGCTGCACCATCTTCTTGTCGCTCAGGAACTGCGCGAGGTTGAAGCCGTAGGGGCGAAGCTGCTCGTCCTTGAAGCCGAGACGGGTGACCATCCACTGCCAGAAGCTGAACTGGCCGTCCTTGGAAACGAGGATGGAGGGCGCGTTGGTGAGCGCCGCGAAATCGGCATATTCACCCTTGTGCGCCATGAAGGCCTGCGGGTCCTTCTGGAAGATCGCCGCGACGACGGTGGTCGGAATGCCGTTGCGCACGTTGTCGAAGGCGAGCAGCAGGTTGCCGCCCATCAGGAAGTCGAGCCGGCCGGCCGGCAGCATCGGCCGGGTATTGACCTGCGGGCCGCCCATCTTGATCTCGACGTCGAGGCCGTATTTGGCATAGGTGCCGTCCACCACGGCCTGGTAGAAGCCGCCGTGGCCACCCTGGGCCAGCCAGTTGGTGCCGAAGACGACCTTGTCGGCCGCCCAGGACGAGCCGGCGGCGAGCAGCAGGCCCACGGCGGCGAAAAGACTTGTCATGCGCTTCATGGAAGTTCTCCCCTTTTGCTATCTCAGATATCGGTGCGGGCCATGCCGTCGGTCCAGCCCCGGGTCTTGCCGGGGTTCATCAGGCCATACGGGTCGGCGCGTTTCTTGAATTCGATCTGCGTCTGGTCGATCTGCTTCATGCCGCCGTCCTCGATGGTCACGACATGGGGATCGAAGATCGTGCAGCCGTCCGTTTCCTCGAGCTCGGCGATGAGCTTGTACATGGCTTCCTCGCCGCGATAGCGCACCAGCGGCAGGGCGAAGATCTGCACCTCGCCGTCCATGCGCGCCATCTCGTGGTGCCAGTAGATTTCCTCGCCGTAGCGGGCCATCTGGCGGAGCACCAGTTCGGGATCGAAGGGGCGCGGATAGGCGACCTGGAGATAGGTCCAGCTCTTGTCGGCCTTGAGGGCCTGCAGCGTGGTGTGGTTCCAGCCGCATTCATAGGCGGGCTGAAGACCGGCGGCGCGGATTTCCGGCTTGCTCATGGCAAAGGAGATGCGCCCGCCATGGGCCTCGGCCTCGGCGGTGAAGCGGGCCATTTCCTCCGGCGCGACCATGGCGAAGACCGCGTCGCGATCGGCCGGGAAGAGATCGCCGAGCTTGTTGTAGAAGGGCGCGAAGCGGCGCTCGACGGTGGTCAGCAGGTAGCAGTCGAGGCCCTTTTCCTGCGCGTCGCTGGCAAAGCGCAGCGCGGCATCGTAACCGTCGAAAAGCGCCGCGGTGTGGATCCAGTCCGTCGCGCGGGTGAGGCCGACGCCGAGTTCCACGACGATGCCGTTGGTGCCATAGGCGTGCTGTACCTTCTGCACGTCCTCGCCGAAGAGTTCGATCACCTGCGGTTCCGGCTCGACGGTGACGACCTTGGCATAGGTGAGATTGCCGGGATCGCGCAGCATGCCGTGGCGCAGCGAGCCGATGCCGCCCGAGCCGCCGGCGACGAAACCGCCGATGGTCGCCATCTGGCGCGTCGAGGGATACATCATCAGTTCCTGGCCGGTCTCGTGCGCGGCATCGTCGAGCCGCGAGATGCGGGCGCCCGCTTCGACGCGCACATGGCCGTCGGTGATCTCGATCACCCGGTCGAGACGGGTGAGATCCATGACGATGCCGCCCTCCAGCGGCACGCACTGGCCGTAATTGCCGGTGCCGCCGCCGCGCAGCGTCAGCGGAACCTTGTGACGCGCGACGACGGAGGCGACATGCACGACCTCCTCGATGTTCTGCGGCACGACGATCAGTTCGCCGAGCTTGTCTTTCAGCTGCTCGTTGAGGATCGGGCTGTACCAGAAGTAATCGCGCGAACGTGCGGCGATGTAGTTCTCGTCGTCATGGGCGCGAATGCCGTTCAGCGCCGCCTTGATCGACGCCCAGTCGCGGTGTCCGGTCATGTCTGTTCTCCTTGGTGATCGGTCAGGATGCGGCCGTTGCGCCAGACCGCGCGGTCGGCACGGGGGCGGCTCAGGGCATCGGTCAGGTCCTCGGCGTCGAGCCGGATGAAATCGGCGGGGCCGCCCTCGGCAAGCGCCAGGCTCCGGCCCATCCAGCGGGCCGGCGCCTCGCTCACCGCGTTCAGCCAATCCTCGGGCTGAAGGTGGCCGAGGAGGACCGCGCCGCGGAAGGCGTCGAAAAGGTCGTAGTCGCCGAAGGGGAAGAAGGCGTCGCGCACATTGTCCGAACCGATCATCACCTCCAGCCCGGCGGCGCGCGCCTCGTGCAGGGGCGCAAGGCCGCGCAGGCGCGGCGTGCGGCCGGCCCTGGCGTCCTGGAGATAGGCGTTGCAGCCGGGCAGCACCGTGAGGCCGACGCCTGCGGCGCCCGCGCGGGCGAGAATTCCCGCGACCTCGTCTGGATCGCGCACCGATAGCGCGCAGCCATGGCCGCACAGCACCCGGCCGGCAAGGCCGCGTCGCTCGGTCTCTGCCACGATGGCATCGATGCCGCGCGCCTCGATGTCCAGTCCCTCGTCGACATGGAAATCGAGCGGGAGATCGTGCTTTTCGGCAAGGTCGAAGACCGCGGCGAGCCGCGCTTCGAGATCGTCGTTGCGATAGATGAAGGCGCCGAGCACGCCGCCGGCCGCCTTGACCTCGCGGGCGATGGCCTCGCCCACCTCGGCGAAGAGGTCGAGCGGTGTCAGGGAAGCAAGTTCCAGATCGACGCGGCCCCGCCATTCGCCGGCAAGATCGCGCAGCACATGCCATCCTGCCGGCGGCGTTGCGCCATACCAGTCGACATGGCTGCGCATCAGCGCCGTGCCGTGGCGATATGCCCGGTCCAGCCCTCGGCCGGCCCGCAGGGTGAGGTCGACATGATCCCAGCGCGCGGCGTCGGCCTGCATCATTTCGATGGCATGGAACAGCGAGGTGGCGCGGGCCGGCATGCGCGACGCGGTAAAGGTCTTGTCGAGATGGGTGTGGATATCGGCCATCAGCGGCAGGACGAGGCCGCCGTCCCTCTCCGTGGAGGGATCGAGGGCCGCGATGCGGCCGCCCCGGATGGCGATATCCCAATGGCCGTCCCGGCCGGCGATACGGACGCCGGCAAGGCGCGCTCCGCCGGCGCCGGCATCGGCGATGGTGTTGTCAGCGGTCCGCATGGCGCTCACGTCTCGCGCTTGATTTCGCTTTCGTGCCAGTGGCCGAGCACGAGGTTCGACAGCCAGGACGTGACGAGGAAGATGCCGACGCCGAGCACCGAGACGAGGAACAGCGCGGCGAACATGCGCGGGATTTCGTTGCGGAAGCTCGATTCGAGGATGCGCGAGGCAAGGCCGGTGTTCTGGCCCGCCGTGCCGGCGACGAATTCGGCGACGACCGCGCCGATCAGCGAGAGACCGCCGGCGATCTTCAGGGCCGCCATGAAATAGGGCAGCGCCGAGGGGATCAGCAGATAGCGCAGGCGCTGCCAGGGCGTCGCCTGGTAGAGGCGGAACATGTCGCGCAGGTTATGGTCGGCGCTGCGCAGGCCGATCGCCGTGTTCGACAGGATCGGGAAGAAGGCGACGATCCAGGCGCAGATGAGCAGCGCGAAGAAGGTGTTGCTGACATAGATGAGGATCAGCGGTGCGATGGCGATGATCGGCGTTACCTGCAGGATGACGGCGAACGGGAAGAGACACATTTCCACCGTGCGCGACAGCGCGAAGAGCATGCCGAGCAGTACGCCGCCGATGATCGCAAGGCTCAGCGACAGCAGCGTCAGCTTCACCGTGAAGGCCGCGCTCTGCATCAGCGAGGACCAGTCCTGCACCAGCGTCTTGGCGATCAGGCTCGGCGCGGGGATGAGATAGTGCGGCACCTCGTTGTACCAGACGAGGAATTCCCACAGACAGAGGACCGCGAGGATCGAGACGATGGGCATGATGACGCGCAGGCGCCGCTCGCGGCGTTCGAAAAGGATGCGCGGATCGACGATTTCGCTGTCGGCGGCAGCCGGATCAATGGTTGAGATCGACATGGTCCATGGTCCCTTCGAGCGCGTTGCTGACCAGACGGCAGTTCTCGGTGTACTCGGATGTCATGCGGTAGGCGCTCGTCCGGGTCTCGGCGCCGGGCAGCGCGATGTCGTGCACCACGCGGCCGGGGCGTGCGGCCATGACCACGACGCGGCTGGACAGATAGACGGACTCGAAGACCGAGTGGGTGACGAAGATCACCGTCAGCCCGTGCGAGCGCCAGAGGCCCAGCACCTCGTCGTTGAGCTTGGAGCGCGTCATCTCGTCGAGCGCCGCGAAGGGTTCGTCCATCAGCAGCAGCTTCGGCTTCGTCACCATCGCGCGGGCGATGGAGACGCGCATCTTCATGCCGCCCGAAAGTTCGCGCGGATAGGAACGGGCGAAATTGGCAAGCCCGACCATGGAGAGCGCCTCTTCCACGCGGGCCTTCGCTTCGCCCTTGCCGAGGCCCTGCAGCTTCAGCGGCAGGAAGACGTTGTCGAAGACCGTCGCCCAGGGCATCAGCGTCGCCTCCTGGAAGACATAGCCGATATCGCTGCCATGCGGGCTTTCGCCGGCCGGATGGCCGTTGACGGTGATCGAGCCCGAGGAAAACGACAGCAGGCCGGAAACCATCTTCAGCGCGGTGCTCTTGCCGCAGCCGGACGGGCCGAGGAAGGAGACGAACTCGCCGTTGCGGATCTGCAGCGACATGCCGCGCAGCGCCACCGTGCCGTTGGCGAAGCGCTTGGAGACGTCCTTCATGTCGATGAGGACGGGGCTTTCGGTCAGGCCGGCGGCCTTGGGGAGGGGGCTTGCCGCGTTCATGCTACCACTCCGGTTTTCTGTCCAGCCAGTCGGCCGGCAGGCTGTCGATTTCCGCCATGGCCTCGACGAGGCGGACGATGGCGTGGTCGAGGGTCGCCTCGCCCTTGGCGGCGGTGGCGAGGTGCGCTTCGCCGCAGGCGCCGGCGGTGCTGAAGTCCTGCGTCTTCCAGCCGGGCTTTGCGCCGCGACCAAGGCCGAGATGACGATAGGTTTCGAAAAGGTCCTGGCCGCGCGAGCGGAAGTCGCGGGCGGCCGTCATGTTCACGTTGCCGGGGTCGAGCGCCAGCATGACCGAGGTTTCCATGTCGCCGGCATGGATGCCGTGGGTGCGCTCGATGTCGGAATAGATGCCGTCGGGCATGCCGAAGCCGAACCAGTTGACGGAGAAGGCCAGCATGTCGTGCGCGACGCGCAACTGGCGGGTCACGACGTCCATGACCGGGATATTGCCGCCATGGCCGTTGAGAAGGACGAATTTGCGCACGCCCGAACGCGCCACGCTGGCGCCGATCTCGGTGAGGACGCGGATCAGCGTTTCCGCCGAAAGGGTGAGCGTGCCGGGATAGTCGATGTGCTCGTCGCTCTTGCAGACGGCCTGCGTCGGCAGGAACAGCACCGGACTGTCCTCCGGCAGGGCCCTGGCGAGGCGGCGGGCCACCCCGTCGACCGTACAGCTGTCGACGGACATGGGCAGGTGCGGCCCGTGTTGTTCGATGGCCCCGATGGGCAGGACGGCGATGATGCGATCGCGGTCGAGCGCGGCGAAATCGCGGCTGGAATAGTCGGCCCAGAAGCGCTTCATCGCGAAGCCTCCGTGCCGCCAGGGATACCTGTTGCTGACAGAAACTCCATCTTGCTCCTCCTCTTCCTCCGAGGTTAGATAAACAAATTCATAGCAAATGGTCAAACTATTTGGTATGATATTCCCGGATGTTACGATAAGCTTTTGATTATCATCATGTTTATTCGTGATTTCCGGCCGCCGGGAGGGCGACTGGAACAGGGTCTGGGAGGGACTTATGAGACGACCGCGCCTGCTGATCACCCGGCCCCTGCCGGAGCCCGTCCATGCGCGCGCGGCAGCGCTTTTCGACCTGACGATCCGCAAGGAAACCGGCCCGACGACCGCCGCCGATCTTTCCGCCGCGCTCCGCGACCACGACGCGATCCTGCCCTCGCTTGGCGATGTTTTTTCATCTGACGTCTTTGCCGGCGCGCCCGCGCCGCGCTGCCGGATCCTCGCCAATTTCGGCGTCGGGGTAAGCCATATCGATCTTGCCGCCGCCGCGGGCGCGGGCATCGCCGTCACCAATACGCCGGGCGCCGTTACCGGGCCGACCGCCGATATCGCCATGCTGCTTCTTCTGATGACCGCGCGCCGCGCGGGCGAGGGCGAGCGGCTGGTGCGCTCCGGCACGTGGCAGGGCTGGCATCCGGTGCAGCTTCTCGGCCAGGACGTTTACGGCAGCACGGTCGGCATTGTCGGCATGGGGCGCATCGGGCAGGAGGTGGCCCGCCGCGCCGCGGCCGGTTTCGGCATGCGGGTGCTGTTCCACAACCGGTCGCCGAAGGCGGTGCCGGGCGTGGAGGCGGAACAGGTGCCGCTCGACGATCTGCTGCAGCGCGCCGATTTCATCGTGCTGACCGTTCCCGGCGGCAGCGAGACGCGCCATCTGATCGACGCGCACGCCTTCGCGCTGATGCGGCCGCATACGCATCTCATCAATGTCTCGCGCGGCGAGGTGGTCGACGAGGCGGCGCTGATCCGCGCGCTCGAAAGCCGGCAGATCGCCGGAGCGGCACTCGATGTTTACGAATTCGAGCCTGCCGTGCCGGCGGCGCTGCGCGAGCGCGACGATGTCGTGCTGCTGCCGCATCTCGGCTCGGCGACCCGCGCCGCGCGCGAGGGAATGGGCATGACGGCGCTCGACAATCTGGAGGCCTTTTTCCTCGGCAGGGTGCCGGAGAACAAGGTGGCCTAGAGCAATTCCCGCACAGGTGTGACGCAGGCAGAAACGAAGGGGAGGAAGGCATGAACCATATTGCGATCCTGGGGGCCGGGCAGGCCGGCTCGTCGCTGGCGGCAAAGCTGCGCGGCCTCGGCTTCGGCGGGCGGATCACGCTGATCGGCGAGGAGGACACGCTGCCCTATCAGCGTCCACCGCTTTCCAAGAAATATCTGATGAAGGAAATGACGCTGGAGCAATTGCACCTGCGGCCCGAGCGCTTCTATGCCGACAACGACATTTCCCTGCATCTCGGCCGGAAGGTCGATGCCATCGATCCGGCCATGCGGCAGATCCGCTTCGGCGAAGAGCTGCTTTCCTACGACCAGCTGGCGCTGACGACAGGCGCGACGCCGCGCGCGCTTCCGGCGGCGCTCGGCGGCGACCTGCCCGGCGTCTATGTCGTGCGCAACCTTGCCGATGTCGATCGCATGGCACCGGAGTTTGAGGCGGGGCGGCGTGTGCTGGTCGTCGGTGGCGGCTATATCGGGCTCGAGGCGGCGGCGGTGGCGGCCAAGCTTGGCCTCAAGGTGACGCTGATCGAGGCGGCGCCCCGCATCCTCCAGCGCGTCGCCGCGCCGGAGACGTCGGATTATTTCCGGGGTCTTCATGCCGGCAACGGCGTCGAGATCCTGGAAGGGGCAGGGCTAGCCGGGCTGTCGCGCGGGGAGGCGATCACGGTGGGGCTGTCGGACGGCTCGCGCCGCGAGGTCGATTTCGTCATCGTCGGCATCGGCGTCGCGGCCAATGACGGGCTGGCGGCGGCGGCAGGTCTTGCTTGCGACGGCGGCATTCTCGTCGATGCGCATGGGCGCACGAGCGATGCCGCCATCTGGGCGGCCGGCGACTGCGCGCGCCTGCCCTATCGCGGCCAGATGATCCGGCTGGAAAGCGTGCAGAACGCCATCGACCAGGCCGAAGCGGTTGCCGCCAATATGCTGGGCGCGGAGGCGGACTATGTGCCGAAGCCCTGGTTCTGGTCCGACCAGTACGATGTCAAGCTGCAGATCGCCGGGTTGAACATGGCTTTCGACCGCGTGGTGACGCGCCCCGGCGCAAGCGAGAAGGCGCGCTCCCACTGGTATTACCGCGGCGACACGCTGCTCGCCGTCGACGCCATGAACGAGCCGCGCAGCTATATGGTCGGCAAGCGCCTGATCGAGGCAGGCCGTTCGCCCCTGCCGGAACAGGTGGCCGACAGTGCCTTCGACCTGAAAAGCCTGATCTGACCCTTCCCACCGCGAAACAGGCAACGACGCCGGCGGCTCTGCTGCCGGCGTCGTTCGTCGTTGACAAGCTGTCTGTGTACTCTCATATATGAAGCATAGATTTAAATAAGAATTCCAAGGAGGAGGCATGCAAGACGACAGCGGACTGCTGGCCGGTTTGACCGTGGTCGACATGAGCCAGTTTCTTTCCGGTCCCTATTGCTCGCTGCGTCTTGCCGATCTCGGCGCGCGCGTCATCAAGGTCGAGCGGCCGGACGGCGGCGACCTCTCCCGCCGGCTCTATCTCAGCGACACGGAAGTCGGCGGCGATTCCACGCTCTTCCATGCCATCAACCGCGGCAAGGAAAGCCTCGGCATCGACCTGAAGAACCCGGACGATCTCGCCTTCCTGCGTCGGCTGCTCGCCAAGGCCGACGTGCTCATCCAGAATTTCCGCCCCGGCGTCATCGAACGCCTCGGCCTCGACTACGAAGCGGTGAAGGCGATCAACCCCGCCATCGTCTATGCCTCGATCAGCGGCTATGGCGAGGAGGGGCCCTGGGTCATGCGGCCGGGGCAGGATCTCCTGGCGCAGGCGCGTTCCGGCCTGATGTGGCTGAACGGCGACGAGGCGCAGGGGCCGGTGCCCTTCGGCCTCGCGGTGGCCGACATGCTGGCTGGGGCCAATGCCTGCCAGGGCGTTCTCGCCGCGCTGGTGCGGCGGGGTATCTCCGGCAAGGGCGCCCATATCCAGACGAGCCTGCTCGAAAGCCTCGTCGACTTCCAGTTCGAGGTCCTGACGACCCATCTCAACGACGGCGGCCGCCGGCCAAAACGCTCGGATTTCCGCAGTGCCCATGCCTATCTCTCCGCGCCCTACGGCGTCTATCCGGCCAGGGATGGGTATCTCGCCATCGCCATGACGCCGCTCGGCCGCCTGCAGGATCTGCTGGGCATCGCGGCGCTCTCGCCCTATCGCGACGATGCCAAGGCCTGGTTCACCGAGCGCGATGCAATCAAGCGCATCATCGCCGCGCGCATCGGTGAGGAGACGGTCGAACATTGGCTCGCGGTACTGGAGCCGGCCGATATCTGGTGCGCCAAGGTGCTGGAATGGCCGGAGCTGCTGGCGAGCGAAGGCTTCCGCATTCTCGACATGCTGCAGACCGTGACGCGCGAGGATGATGTTTCCATCGGCACGACACGCTGCCCGGTGAGGGTCGACGGCCGCCGTCCAGCGGGAGGAAGGGCGGCCCCGCGCATCGGCGAACATACGGCCGGCATTCGGGCGGAGTTTTCCGCATGACCGGCATCACCCTCAAGGGCATGACCTGGAGCCACCCGCGCGGCTACGACCCGATGGTGGCTTGCGCCGCAGACTGGCAGGCGGAGACCGGCATTACCGTCGACTGGGACAAGCGCTCCTTGCAGGATTTCGAGAGCTATCCGGTGGAGGAACTGGCGCGGCGCTATGACCTCATCGTCATCGACCATCCCCATGTCGGCCAGATCACGGCCGAGGGGTGCCTTGCGCCGCTGGACATTCCTGGCCGGGACGCCGCTTTCGCGGCGCTGGCGGAAGGCTCGGTCGGTGCGTCCTTCCCGAGCTACAACTGGCAGGCAAGGCAATGGGCCTTTCCCATAGATGCGGCGACCCAGGTGCTCGCCTATCGGCCCGACAGGCTGGCCGCGCCGCCGGCTTCCTGGGGTGAGGTGCTCGACCTCGCGCGACAAGGGGAGGTGCTGCTGCCGCTGCGCCCGCCCCATTCGCTGATGTGCCTCTTCACGCTTTGCGGCAATCTCGGCCGACCCTGCGGGGTGGAACGGGAAGGACCATTCATCGATGCGGAGGCGGGCGTTGTGGCCATCGAGGCGATCCGCGAACTCGCCGCCCTGATCGATCCTGCCTGCATTGCGATGGATCCCATCGCGGTGCTGGACCGTATGAGCGGCCCGGACGCACGCCACAGTCTGGCGCCGCTGATCTATGGTTATGTCAGCTATAGTCTGGAGGGCTTCCGCCCCGGCCGCATCGCCTTTGCCGATATGCCCGTCATAGGGCAGGGCGGGCCGGTCGGCTCGGCGCTCGGCGGCACCGGCATTGCAGTCTCCGCCTTCTCCGTTCATCGGGAGGCGGCGATCGATTTTGCCTACGCGATTGCGGGCGGTGCGGTACAGGCGGGCCGCTACTGGCGCGCCGGCGGCCAGCCCGGTCACGCGGCGGCCTGGGAAGATGAGGATGCCAATGCGGCAACGCTCGGTTTTTACCGCAACACGCGCCGCACGCTGGAAGGCGCATGGCTGCGACCGCGGCACAACGGCTACATGCCCTTTCAGGAGGCGGCGTCGCAACGCATCAATGCGGCCGTCACGGGCCGGGAGCCGGCGGCCAGGGCGGTCGCGGACCTCAATGCGCTGTTCCTGAAGAGCTTCAGCCCTCGGACTTGAAACCTGCCCCGGTCATTTCGGAGAGCTTGCGGGTCGTATCGACCAGAAGCTGGATCGTTGCGGAAATATCCGGTGCGCCCGGTGCGTTGATCAGCGTGATATAGGGCACGGTGAGCGAGGCGATGGCGGTGCCGTCCGCGCCGAGCACCGGGGCGGAAAGATTGATGACGCCGGCCGTCTGGGCGCTCGGCATCATCTCGTAGCCGCGCGTGCGGATGAGATCGAGCCGCGCCAGGAACTCCGCCGTCACGCGCCCGTCCGCGCTGCCTTCGCCGGTGTGCTCGGCGATCATGCGCGCGCGCTCCTCCGCCGTGTGGAAGGCGAGCAGGGCATGGCCGGACCCGGTGTCGAAGAGGCCGATGCGCGAGCCGACACGGATGGAGATGCCCCAATAGCCGGGCGCCTCCTGCTGGGCGATGACGACGGGATTGCCGCGGTCGAAGACGACGAGCTGGTTGGCCTGCCGCGAGGCCTCCGCCAGCTCGCGCATCAGCGGCACGGCGAATGAGACGAGGCGGCGCACCGGCGCGTGCAACTGGGCGAGGCCGAACAGCTTCAGCGTCAGCGAGAAGCGGTCGCCGTCGATGCGGGTGACGTAGCCGCGTTTCACCAGCCGGTCGAGCATGCGGTAGAATTCGTTCGGGCTGCGGTCGAGCCGCTTGGCGATTTCCGCCTGCGTGAGGCCGCCGTCGACGCCCGCCAGAAGCTCCAGAATATCGAGCCCCTTGTCCAGCGCCGGCGCGCGGTAGCGATCATTGTCTTCGTCCGACACTAGAGCCCTCTCTGGTAAATGACTAATTTCATATACGCAGAAATGCCGGCTGACAATCCCGCAGGACCGAATTTCGCTTGACGACTTATGAATAGTTAGTTTGTATATGAAGGAAGCTCTTGCGGACAAGGGCTGGCGAGGAGCCAAACGGGAGGAGAAGATGTCGAGATTTCTAGCCGGCGTTGCCGCCGGCGCCATGATCTGCGCATGGGCCGGGTCTGCGCTTGCCGCCGATCTGCCGGGTAAGTTCGAGGGCGTCACCATCGATGCCAAACTCATCGGCGGCCAGCAGTATGAAGCGCTCTATGCGCGCATCGCCGAATGGGAGAAGGCGACCGGCGCGAAGGTGAACGTGCTTTCCAAGAAGAACCATTTCGAACTGGACAAGGAGATCAAGTCCGACATCGCGACCGGCAGTATCGGCTGGTGCGTCGGCTCGAACCATTCGTCCTTCGCCCCGCAATATCCCGATATCTACACCGACCTCTCGGCGCTGCTGCCGAAGGAGGAGATCGACGCCTTCGTGCCGGCCAACATCGCGTCCTCGACGCTCGCCGGCAAGCTGGTGATGCTGCCGCGCGCCCAGTTCGACGTCTCGGCGCTCTACTACCAGAAGAGCCTCTACCAGGACGAAGCCAAGAAGACGGCGTTCAAGGAGAAGTACGGCTACGACCTCGCCCCGCCGGATACCTGGCAGCAGGTGACGGACCAGGCGATCTTCTTCGCCAGCCCGCCGGATTTCTACGGCACGCAATATGCCGGCAAGGAAGAGGCGATCAACGGCCGCTTCTACGAGATGCTGGTGGCCGAAGGCGGCGAATATCTCGATGCCGACGGCAAACCGGCCTTCAATTCGGAGGCGGGCGTGCGCGCGCTCGACTGGTTCGTCAATCTCTACAAGGCGAAAGCCGTGCCGGCCGGCACGACGAACTACCTCTGGGACGATCTTGGCCAGGGCTTTGCCTCGGGCACCATCGCGCTCAATCTCGACTGGCCTGGCTGGGCGAGCTTCTTCAACGATCCGAAGTCGTCCAAGGTCGCCGGAAATGTCGGCGTGAAGGTGCAGCCGGCCGGTTCCTCCGGCAAGCGCACCGGCTGGTCGGGCCATCACGGCTTCTCGGTCACGGAAAGCTGCGCCAACAAGGAGGCGGCCGCCTCGCTCGTCTGGTTCCTCACAAACGAGGACAGCCAGAAGCTGGAATCCTCCGCCGGTCCGCTGCCGACGCGCACCGCCGTCTGGGATTACAACATCCAGCAGGCGGAAAACGATCCTTACCGCAAGGAGGTCCTGACGGCCTTCCAGGAAGCGGCCAAGCATGCCTTCGCCGTACCGCAGACGCCGTCCTGGATCGAGATTTCCAACGCCGTCTACCCGGAGCTGCAGGCCGCCATCCTCGGCGACAAGACCTCCAAGGAGGCGCTGGACGCGGCCGCCGAGAAGGCGACGCAGATCCTGGAGGATGCGGGCGCGCTTTGAGGGCGCGTTTGCCTCCGCATTCTCACCCTCTCCCCGCGCGCGGGGAGAGGGACTTGCACCACAGCTGACGATAGACTGAGAACAGGGAGCGGCCCGTTCCCTTCTCCCCGCGTGCGGGAGAAGATGGCCGGCAGGCCGGACGCGGGCGCTTCCGTCAACAAGCGAAGGACCGTATCCGCGGCCCTTCCAATGGCGTGCCGCAATCACGAGGGAGGATGCATTCATGAAAGGCTGGAGGCCATCGGCGCCGTTTCTGCTGCTGTTGCCCGCCGTCGTGGTGCTCGCCGCCGTGGTCGTCGTGCCGCTCATCCTGTCGCTCTATTCGAGCTTCACGCCCTTCCGGCTGACCCAGCCCGCCTCGCTCTACACCTTCGCCGGCTTCCGCAACTATGCGCGCATTCTTGCCGACCTGGAGTTCTGGACGGCCTTCGGCCGCACCGTGCTGCTGCTCACCGTCGCGCTCAACGTGGAAATGCTGCTCGGCCTCGGTCTTGCCATGCTGGTGGAGAAGGCGACGCGCGGCCAGCGGCTGCTGCGCACCATCATGATGTTTCCGATGATGTTCTCGCCGATCCTTGTCGGCTTCCAGTTCAAGTTCATGTTCAACGACAATATCGGCCTCGTGAACAACGCGCTGCAGTCGCTCGGTCTCACCGACCAGGCGATCCCCTGGCTGATCGACGGCACGCTGGCCTTCGTCGCCATCCTGATCGCGGAAATCTGGTCCTCCACCTCGGTCTTCGCCATCCTCATCCTTGCCGGCCTGCTCGCCATGCCGAAGGAGCCCATCGAGGCGGCACGGGTCGACGGCTGCACGCCCTGGCAGACCTTCCGCTATGTCACCTGGCCCTTCATCATGCCCTTTGCCTATATCGCCATGACGATCCGCTCGCTCGACGTCGCAAGGGCCTATGACATCGTGAAGATCATGACGGACGGCGGCCCGGCCAAACGTACGGAACTGCTCTGGACGCTGGTCTCGCGCACCGCCTATTCGGATGCCCGCATGGGCCTTGCCAATGCCATGGCCTATGTGGCGATCCTGCTCTCCATCCTCTTCACCGTCTATTTCTTCCGCAAGCTTGCGGCAGCACGCAGCCAGATCGCGGCGGAGTGGTGAGATGAACGACAACGCAAAAGCCCGCCTCAACGGCTTCCTTCTCTCCGCCGCCCACAAGATCGGCCTGTTCCTGGCGATGACGGTCATCTGTCTGCCGGGTCTGTGGATCGTGCTCGCCTCCTTCCGTCCGACGGTGGAGATCATGGCCAAGCCCCCCGTCTGGGTGCCGCAGGATCTCTCCTTCGATGCCTATGTCGCCATGTTCTCCGGCGTCGGGCAGGGCGGTATTCCGGTCATCGATTATTTCCGCAACTCGCTGATCGTCTCCGTGACCTCGACGGCCATTGCGCTCGTCATCGGCATGGCCGGCGGCTATGCCTTCGCGCGCTTCCGCTTCAAGGCGAAGTCGTCGATCTTCCTCGGCCTGATGCTGACGCGCACGGTGCCCGGCATCGCACTTTCGCTACCGCTGTTCTTCGTCTATTCGCGGCTCGGTATCATCGATACGCATTTCGGGCTGATCCTCGCCTATGTCGCCCTCAACGTGCCCTTCACCATCTGGCTGATCGACGGCTTCTTCCGGCAGGTGCCGAAGGATCTGGCGGAGGCCGCGCAGATCGACGGCTGCACGCGCTGGCAGGCTTTCTGGCAGGTGGAGTTTCCGCTCGCCGGCCCCGGCATCGCCTCGGCGGGCATCTTCGCCTTCCTCACCTCCTGGAACGAGTTCGCGCTCGCTTCGCAGCTCACCCGCTCCGTCAATTCCAAGACCCTGCCCGTCGGCCTGCTCGACTACACCGCGGAATTCACCATCGACTGGCGCGGCATGTGCGCGCTGGCGGTGATCATGATCGTTCCCGCCCTCGTGCTGACCTTCGTGGTGCAGAAGCATCTCGTGTCCGGCCTCACCTCCGGCGCCGTCAAAGGATAGTCCATGGCAACCGTTTCGCTCGAAAAGCTGGTCAAGCGCTATGGCGCACTGGAGGTGGTGCACGGCATCGACCTCGAGGTTGCGGACCGCGAATTCATCGCGCTGGTCGGCCCGTCCGGCTGCGGCAAATCGACGACGCTGCGCATGATCGCCGGGCTGGAGCCGATCTCCGGCGGCAATCTCAGGATTGGCGGCAAGATCGTCAACGACCTGCCGCCGCGGGCGCGTAACCTCGCCATGGTCTTCCAGTCCTATGCGCTCTATCCCCACATGACGGTGCGCGAGAACATGGGCTTCTCGCTGAAGATCGCCGGCATGACACCGGCCGAGATCGCCCCGCGCGTCGAGGAGGCCGCACGGACGCTCGACCTCACCCATCTCCTCGATCGCCGTCCTTCGCAGCTCTCGGGCGGCCAGCGCCAGCGCGTGGCCATGGGCCGCGCCATCGTGCGCAACCCCCAGGTCTTCCTGTTCGACGAGCCCCTGTCCAACCTCGACGCCAAGCTGCGCGCCCAGACCCGTCTGGAGATCCAGAAGCTGCACACCGAGCTGGGTGTGACCTCGCTCTTCGTGACCCACGACCAGGTGGAGGCCATGACCCTGGCCCAGCGCATGATCGTGATGAACGGTGGCCATATGGAGCAGATCGGCACGCCCGAGGAGGTCTACCAGCGCCCCGCCACCACCTTTGTGGCCGGCTTCATCGGCTCCCCGCCCATGAACCTGAAGGATGCCGAGATTTCGGATGGCAACATGGTCTTCGGGAATGGTGACCGCCTGCCGCTGCCGTCGCGCTTCCGCGAGCGCGTCTCGGCCGGCCAGAAGGTGACGTTCGGCCTGCGCCCGGACGATCTCTATCCCGCCGGCCATGGCCTTCATTCCGGTACGGATGCCGATGTGCAGAAGGTGGATCTGCCCGTCATCCTGACGGAACCGCTCGGCAACGAGACGCTGGTCTTCGCCGGTTTCAGCGGCGCGGAATGGGTCGGCCGCATGCTGAACCCGAAGCCGCTGCGGACGGGCGAGGCCCTGTCCTTCTGTTTCGACCTGTCGCAGGCCCATCTCTTCGATGGCGCGACCGGCAAGACGCTGCGGGGCTGACATGGCGCGGATCGAACGCATCGAACTGAAAATGGTCGACCTTCGCCCCAAGGTCGAGCGCACGGACGCCATCCAGAGCTTCGTGTCGCAGGAAACGCCGCTCGTCACCATCACCGACAGCGACGGCGCGGTCGGCATGGGCTACAGCTACACCATCGGCACCGGCGGCTCTTCCGTCATGCGCCTCCTTGCCGATCATCTCGTCCCGCGTCTTCTGGGCCGCGATGCCGACCGGATCGAGGCGATCTGGCACGAGCTGGAATTCGCCACCCATGCCACGACCATCGGCGCGATCACCTCGATTGCGCTCGCCGCCATCGATACCGCGCTCTGGGACCTCAGGGCCCGCCGCCAGAACCTGCCGCTGTGGAAGCTCGCCGGCGGGGCAAAGGATCGCTGCCCGCTTTATACGACCGAGGGCGGCTGGCTGCACATTCCGGTGGAGGCGCTGGTCCAGGATGCGCTGGAGGCGCAGGCGAGGGGCTTTTCCGGCTCGAAGGTGAAGATCGGCAAGCCGCATGGGTCCGAGGACTTCGCCCGCCTTGCCGCCGTGCGCAAGGCGGTGGGTGACGACTACGAGATCATGACCGACGCCAATCAGGGCTTTTCCGTCGACGAAGCGATCCGCCGCGCCGAGCGCCTGCGCGATCTCGATCTCGGCTGGATCGAGGAGCCGCTGCCGGCCGACGATATCGACGGTCATGTCCGCCTGAACAGGGCCACCGCCACCCCGGTCGCCATCGGCGAGTCGCTCTATTCCATCCGCCATTTCCGCGAATACATGCAGAAGGGCGCGTGCTCCATCGTGCAGGTCGATGCCGGCCGCATCGGCGGCATCACGCCCTGGCTGAAGGTCGCCCATGCGGCGGAAGCCTTCGACATGCCCGTCTGCCCGCATTTCCTGATGGAACTGCATGTCAGTCTCGCCTGCGCGGTGCAGAACGGCAAATATGTCGAATACATCCCCCAGCTCGACGACATCACCGCGACGAAAATGGTGGTCGAGAACGGCATGGCGCTCGCCCCCACCGCGCCGGGCCTCGGTATCGACTGGGACTGGGATGCCATCCGCAGCCGCTCGATTCAAGAATTCGAGCGCGATTTCCGCAAGGGAGCATGACATGCAGCGCATCGGCATGGTGATCGGCATCCGGCCGGAGAAGATCGCGGAGTACAAGCGCCTGCACGCCGCCGTCTGGCCCGACGTGCTGGCGATGATCTCCGCCTGCAACATCCGGAACTATTCGATCTTTCTGAAGGAGCCGGAGAACCTGCTGTTCTCCTTTTTCGAATACCATGGCGACGACTATGCCGCCGACATGGCCAAAATGGCTGCGGATCCGAAGACGCAGGAATGGTGGTCCGTCTGCATGCCCTGCCAGGCGCCGCTGGAAACCCGCAAGGCGGGCGAATGGTGGGCCGGCATGGAGGAGGTGTTCTTCCATGCGTGAAGCTGTCGTCGCGCGTCACCCCCCTCTGTCCTGCCGGGAGGCGTGCCATGCTGTTTGATCCGACATCGCTCGTTCAATCCTGGCCGCTGCCTGCAAATCCGCGGCCGATCGTCACCTTCGGCGCGGGCTCCATCGTCGGCGATGCCCATTACCCCGCCTATCGCAAGGGTGGCTTCCCGATCGCCGGGCTTTACGATCCCGACCACGACAAGGCGAAGGCGCTGGCGGAAAAATGGGGCGTTACCGCCTATCGCACCGTCGAGGAGGCCGCCGCGGTCGAAGGCGCGGTCTTCGATCTCGCGATCCCGCCGGCCGCCCATGCCAGGGTGCTGTCGGCGCTGCCGGACGGTGCGGCGGCGTTGGTCCAGAAACCGATGGGCGCGGACCTTGCCGCCGCGACGGAGATCCTGCAGCTCTGCCGGGCGAAAAAGCTCACCGCCGCCGTCAATTTCCAGCTTCGCTTCGCGCCGATGCTGCTGGCGCTGAAGGACGCCATTGCCAGGGGCCTCCTCGGGGAGGTGGTCGATTTCGACGTCTATCTGGCGCTCGATACGCCCTGGCAGCTCTGGTCGTTCCTCGAAGGCCTGCCGCGCATCGAGATCGCCATGCATTCGATCCACTATCTCGATGCCATCCGCCAGATTCTCGGCGATCCCACAGGCGTGCACGCCAAATCCATCGGCCACCCGAACCACCGGATGGCGCAGACGCGCACCACGGCGATCCTCGATTATGGCGAGCGCGTGCGCTGCGCCCTCTCGATCAACCACGACCACCGGTTCGGCCGCCGGCATCAGGCTTGCGAATTCCGTGTTTCAGGCACCGAAGGCGCGGCCTATCTCCAGCTCGGCGTCAATCTCGATTATCCGCGCGGCGAGCCTGATATCCTCGAGATTTATCCGAGGGGCGGCGAGGGCTGGGTGCCCGTGCCGTTGACGGGCACGTGGTTCCCCGACGCCTTTGTCGGTCGCATGGCGAACCTCCAGCGTGTCGTCTCCGGCGAGGATAGGGAACTGGTCTCCTCGGTAGAAGATGCCTGGGCCACGATGGCGCTGGTCGAGGCGGCCTATGCCTCCAGCGCCGCGCCCGCCACGCCCCTTGCCGAAAAGCCCTGAGGATCCAGGATGGAACAGACAAGATATTTCGAAGACTACGCGATCGGCGAGGGGCGGGCGACCAGCGGCCGGACGATCACCGAGACCGATTTTGTCGTCCATGCCGGCCATACCGGCGATTTTTTCCCGCACCACATGGATGCGGAATTCATGAAGACGCAGCCATTTGGCCAGCGTATCGCCCATGGCACCATGGTCTTTTCCATCGGCGTCGGCCTTACCGCCAGCGTCATCAACCCTGCGGCCTTCTCCTATGGCTACGACCGCCTGCGCTTCGTGCGTCCCGTCTTCATCGGCGATACGATCCACACCCGCGTGACCATTACCGGCAAGGAGGACGATCCGAAGCGGGCGGAGGCCGGCCGGGTGATCGAGCGCACGGAAGTCGTCAACCAGAAGGGCGAGGTCGTGCTTGCCGCCGACCATATCTATATCGTTTCGCGCCGCCCCAGCGCCTGAGCCAAGGAGTTTTTCATGTCCCTTCCCCTTCAAGACAAGCGCGTCCTCATCACCGCCGCCGGCCAGGGCATCGGCCGGGCGAGCGCGCTCGCCTTCGCGAGCGCCGGCGCGAACGTGCTGGCGACCGACATCAACGCTGCCGCGCTGGAAAGCCTGGCGGGGGAGGGGATCGAGACCCGCATCCTCGACGTTCTCAGCGACGAGGCGGTGCGGCAGGTGGTTTCCGACGGGGGGCCTGTCGACGTGCTCTTCAACTGCGCCGGCTTCGTCCATGCCGGCACGATCCTCGAGATGGCCGACAAGGATCTCGACTTTGCCTTCGATCTCAACGTGCGCGCCATGGTTCGCATGATCCGCGCCGTGCTGCCGGCCATGCTGGAGCGGAAGGACGGGGCGATCATCAACATGGCCTCCGTCGCCTCCAGCCTGAAGGGCGTGCCGAACCGCGCCGCCTATACGATCACCAAGGCGGCCGTCGTCGGCCTCACCAAGTCGGTGGCGGCCGACTATGTGGGGCAGGGCGTCCGCTGCAACTGCATCTGCCCCGGCACGGTGGAAAGCCCCTCGCTGCAGGATCGCCTGCGCGCGCAGGGCGACTACGAGACGGCGCGCGCCGCCTTCATCGCCCGCCAGCCGATCGGCCGCATCGGCTCGCCGGAGGAAATCGCCGATCTCGCCGTGCATCTTGCCGGCGCCACCTACACGACGGGCCAGGCCTACGCCATCGACGGCGGCTGGACCATCTGACACGCCATCGTCGCCGGTCGCCGGCGGCGCAACCGATCCCGTCCCGAACTGCCGGCGCAACCGGCGGCAGGGTTTCCTATTGCAAAGGCCGCGCCATGACCAAGATCACCAGCCTCCGCGCCATCGACCTGCGCTTCCCCACCTCGCAGAGCCTCGACGGCTCGGATGCGATGAATCCCGATCCCGACTATTCCGCCGCCTATGTGGTGCTCGGCACGGATCGTGACGGGCTGGAAGGCCATGGCCTCACCTTTACCATCGGCCGTGGCAACGAGATCTGCTGCGCCGCCATCACGGCGATGAAGCACCTTGTCGTCGGCCTCGATCTCGACGCCGTGCGGGAAAATCCCGGCCGCTTCTGGCGGCATGTCACGGGCGACAGCCAGTTGCGCTGGATCGGCCCGGACAAGGGGGCAATGCATCTTGCGACCGGCGCCGTCGTCAATGCCGTCTGGGACCTGCTCGCCAAGGAGGCCGGCAAGCCGGTCTGGCGGCTGGTGGCGGATATGAGCCCGGAGGAAATCCTCGCTATCGTCGATTTCCGCTATCTCACCGACGCACTGACGCCGGAGGAGGCGTTCGTCCTGCTGAAGAAGGCCGAGGCCGGCAAGGCAGAGCGCATCGCAACCCTCGAACGGGAAGGTTATGCCTGTTACACGACCTCGGCCGGCTGGCTCGGCTATGACGACGAGAAGCTGCGCCGCCTCTGCCGCGAAGCCGTCGAGGCGGGCTTCACCCATATCAAGATGAAGGTCGGCCGCGACCTTGAGGACGACCGCCGCCGGCTGAAGATCGCCCGCGAGGTGATCGGCGACGACCGCTACATGATGATCGACGCCAACCAGGTCTGGGAGGTGGGTGAGGCCATCGACTGGGTGAAGGCGCTCGCGCCCTACAAGCCCTTCTTCATCGAGGAGCCGACGAGCCCGGACGATATCGCCGGCCACAAGGCGATCCGCGAGGGCGTGCATCCGGTGAAGGTCGCGACCGGTGAAATGTGCCAGAACCGCATTGTCTTCAAGCAGATGATCGCCGGCGGGGCCATCGACATCGTGCAGATCGACGCCTGCCGCATGGGCGGTCTCAACGAGGTGCTGGCCGTCTTGCTGATGGCCGCGAAATTCGGCCTGCCGGTCTGGCCCCATGCCGGCGGCGTCGGCCTTTGCGAATATGTCCAGCATCTATCGATGATCGATTACGTCGCCGTCTCCGGTACGAAGGAAGGCCGCGTGATCGAATATGTCGACCATCTGCACGAGCACTTCATCGATCCCTGCCGCATTGAGAACGCCGCCTACATGCCGCCATCGCTGCCGGGTTTCTCCATCGAGATGAAACCCGGATCCATTGCGGCCTACACCTTCGCGGGCAGGTAGGGGCACCGACAGCGCACCTCCGGCCTGTTTCGGGAGGAGGTGCGCGCTTGAAGGATAGCATCCGCGTCGTCAAGATGATTGCATAAGTTTAATTATGGAACATTTCGGTATCCGACTCGCATTATAGCGGACAGTGCTTCAGCACCTGTTCGATGCGGCGTTTTGCATTCGTCAGCTCGAACTGCGTCGTATAGTGGAACGGTGCATCGACGGTTTCGAGATCGGCCCAGCGGCGGCCGGATGTCAGGGCTTTCAACAGACGCGGCTGATCGGAAAAGCGGGTAAGCCGTTCGCCGGCACCGCCCTTATCCAGCTTGATCACGGCCTTGTAGCTGCCGATGCCGAGGCGCACGCTGCGCACGTCGTCTTCCTCGCCGCCCGTCGTCTGGATGACGAAGACCGGCCCGGCCTTTTTCTCGCAGCGCACGATGTAGCAGGTGTTGCCCTCGCCGCCGTCGACATCCGGGCATGTTCCGACAGCGCCGGCATTGTGACCGGAAAGCGCGATCCATGGCCGCGGCTGTTCGGTTTCCTGGGCGAAGGCGGTGAGAGACGAGACGCAAAGTGCGATCAGGGCGACTGTCGCGGCGCGTGTGCAGGCCATGCGATGATCCTCCGGAACGAGTGGGCTGCTTCGGTACGCGGAGCAGTGACGGTCCATGCTCTGCCAAACCGGAGCGGTTGACAAGGGTACCACTCCCGGTGGCATCGAGTCTTCCTGGAGAGCCCTGCCCATACGGGAATTGCGGAAAAACAGTTTACGCTGTTTGGTTGATAAAAAGTTGTATTCGGCAAGCGCAAGTTTAATGAATTCTTCAAGGAATACCCGACAAAAGAGTGGAACGTGCCCTCCTACAATCGAGAAGTTCCATGAAAAACATTCCCATTATCGGCAAATTCATCGTCATCATGGCGATTTTCGGCCTCTTCTCGCTGGCTGTCGCGATCTACGGGAGCGTGCAGGTCAGGCATATCGACGGGGAAAACACGGCCCTGCTGGACAACGAGGCGAAGGCCTCGCTGATGATGGCACGCTCCAACCGCGCGTTGCAGGCCGCGCGCGGCGCCATTGGCGACCTGATGATTGCCCGCACCGCCGAGAACAACGCCGCCGCCATCGCCGAGCTCAACGGCAACAAGGCGAAGTTCGAAGAATTCATGGGCCAGGCCATGGCTGCCATGCCGGCCAACCCGGCGCTGGCCGGGCTGAAGGCGGATGGTCTGAAGCTGCTCGACGATATCTGCGGCCCGGCAATCCGCCTTGCGGAGGCCGCGACGGTCTCGGCCGATATCGTCCGCTCGCAGGATGCCTTCACCGCCGATTGCCAGCCGCAGTTCAGCACGGTTGCCGCGCGCTTCACCAAGGAAACCGATGCCGTCGTCGCCGAGGCAGACCGGAAGAGCCATGACCTCGAAGTTCTGACCGCCTCGACGGTCAAGGTCATGCTCGTTTCCGTCGTCATTGGCCTCGCCCTTGTCATCGGTCTTGGCTATATCGCGATCCGTGGCTGGCTGGTCCTGCCCATCCGCAAGCTCGAGGGCACGATGACGGTGCTGGCCGGCGGCGATCTCTCCGCCGGCGTCGATGGCACCGATCGCAAGGACGAAGTCGGCGCCATGGCGCGCGCCGTGCAGGTGTTCAAGGACGAAGGCCTGCGCGCTCGCGAACTCTCTCGCGATGCCGACGCCGCCCGCGAAGCCCGCGAGGCCGATCGCCTGCGTACCGCCGAAGCCGATCGGCAGCGCGCCGAAGCCATGGCCGCGGCGACCGGCGGCCTTGCCTCCGGCCTCACCCGCCTTTCGGCCGGCGACCTAACCGTGGCGCTGGAACAACCCTTCGCCGAGGAATTCGAAGGTCTGCGCCGTGATTTCAACGCCGCCGTCACGCAGCTGCGCGAAACGCTCGGCGCCGTCGCCGCGGCA
The DNA here is from genome assembly GCF_020535545.1 of Roseateles sp. XES5. Lineage (NCBI taxonomy): Bacteria > Pseudomonadati > Pseudomonadota > Betaproteobacteria > Burkholderiales > Sphaerotilaceae > Roseateles > Roseateles sp. XES5. The sequence goes on along the minus strand of NZ_CP084754.1, from coordinate 66,404 downwards.
ACCGCGGCCATCGATTCCGGCTCACGCGAGCTTTCCGGCAGTGCGGACGACCTCTCCAAGCGCACGGAGCAGCAGGCCGCCTCGCTGGAGGAGACCGCGGCCGCTCTCGACGAGATTACCGTCAACGTCTCCAACTCCTCCAACCGCACGGAAGAGGCCCGCTCCATGGCCGTTGCGGCAAACGAATCCGCCCGTCAGTCGGCGGTTGTGATGACCAAGGCCGTCGATGCCATGCAGCGCATCGAAGAATCCTCGACGCAGATCTCCAACATCATTTCCGTGATCGATGAGATCGCCTTCCAGACCAACCTTTTGGCGCTCAACGCCGGCGTGGAAGCGGCGCGTGCGGGCGAAGCCGGCAAGGGCTTTGCGGTCGTGGCGCAGGAAGTGCGTGAACTGGCCCAGCGTTCGGCCAAGGCGGCCAAGGAAATCAAGGAACTGATCCGCCACTCCGAGGAGGAAGTGCAGAGCGGCGTCCAGCTCGTCAGCGCCACGGGCGAAGCGCTTCAGGCCATCGAGCAGCGTGTTGCCGCCATCAACGGCCAGCTCGATGCCATCGCCACCTCGGCGAAGGAACAGTCGGTCGGCCTTTCGCAGGTCAACGACGCCGTCAACCAGCTCGACCAGGTCACGCAGCAGAACGCGGCCCTGGTGGAAGAAGCCAATGCCGCCAGCAGCTCGCTGGCGATCGAGGCGGACCGTCTGCGCCAGCTGATCGGCCGCTTCCAGCTTGGCGCGGTGCGCGCGGCGCCCGCTGCCGGCCGTCCGGCTGCCGTTTCGCGCGCTTCGGCGCCGGCCCCCTCCCCGGCCCGGCGCATGGTGAACACGCTCGTCGCCACCTTCGGCGGCGGTGCCGCGGCCGTGAAGCAGGACGACTGGCAGGAGTTCTGAGACGGCTCCATCCATAGGAATGAAGGAAGCCGGGCGCTGGAAAAGCGCCCGGCTTATACATTGCGAGGCCGGAGCATCGGTTATGATGCTCCGGCCTCGTTTGTCATTTGGGTGGTTGCAACACCTAGATGACGGTGCGTAGAGCGGTTGGGCCTTAGCCGGCTTGAACTTTCCGTTCGGAAAAAAGCAGAACCCTTCGCGCATTTCGAGGCTTCGTCGAACCGTTGAGAGAGCTTCGCGCTCGCGTATAAGGGAGACCAGCCTCGTGTCCCATGCTAGCCGTTTTGTCGGCATCGACATATCGAAATCGTCATTCGACATCTGCATCCTGCCGGAACGACAGGTGGCGACCTTTGCCAACACGGCTGAAGGCATTTGCACGTTCATCGCTCTCATGGCCGATCTCGTGGGGATAGAGCGCCTGGTGATCGAGCCGACCGGCGGCTATGAACGCGGTGTGGTCGACGCCTTGCTCGCCGCCCGCCTGCCCGTCGCCAAGGTCAATGCAAAGCAGATCAGGCAGTTCGCCCGCGCCTGCGGCCAGCTCTCCAAGACAGACAGGATCGATGCCTTCGTGCTCGCCGACTATGGACGGCGCATGGAGAGCAAGGTTCTGGCGCCACCTTCACCGGGGCAGACAATGCTGGTCGATCTGGTGTCACGCTACAGGCAATTGTCGCACATGATCGTGCAGGAGAAGAACCGGCGGGAAAAGCTGACCTGCAACGCCGGTGGCAGGACGCGGGAATGGATCGAGGAGACGTTGCGCTTCCTCATCGAGCAGCGTCAGTCGGTCATCGAGGCGATGACCGACTGCCTGAAGGCGGATGCGGCTCTCAAAAGCAAGGCCGCTGTGCTGATGTCGCTCAAGGGGATCGGCCTGCGCACAGCCTGTTTCCTGATCGCCGGCCTGCCGGAACTGGGGCACGTCGACAAGGGGCAGATCGCCAAGCTGGTCGGGGTTGCGCCGCTTAACCGGGATAGCGGCCTGATGCGGGGCAAGAGGATGATCGCCGGAGGTCGAAGGCCGGTCAGGGATGCGCTCTATATCGCGGCCCTGCCGGCAATCCGCTTCGATCCAGACATGAAGGCGCTCTTCCAGCGCCTCAAGGCAAAAGGCAAACCGGGAAAGGTCGCCCTCGTCGCCGTCATGCGGAAGATGATCGTCATTCTTAACGCCAGAATGCGTGATCAATCAGCAACCACGATTGACGCCTAACACCGTTGCTTCTTTGTTGGCCCTCCCCTCCTCCGCGTCGCGGGTGCCGGCATGTCCTGCCCGCCGGAGTGGTGCGGCGGGCCATATTCAACGATTTCGGAAAGGTCATATTCACCTTTCCTGCATTGTGCCGAAGCGGTGGAAAAGCAAAAAGGAGCGCGCTGCGCTTGATGCGCGGAGACCCCCGCCCATGATGGCGCCGGGGAACGATCGCCGGCCGGGGAGTACGTCCCATCGCGAAATCCAAGTCGAACAGCGCCGTTCTCGAAATCCAGTACGGCGCCCTGCCCTATCGCTTTACCGACACTGGCGGGATTGAAATCCTGCTCGTGACATCGCGCAGCCGCCGGCGCTGGATTCTGCCGAAGGGCCTGCCCGTGGAAGGGCTGGAACCATCGGAAGCGGCGGCCCGCGAAGCCTTCGAGGAAGCCGGCGTGCGCGGCACCGTGCGCAGCGAACCCATCGGCCGTTTCACCTATGACAAACGTGTCGACGAGGATGGGCGGTCGATCTCCTGCGAGGTCGCGGTCTATCCGCTCGAAGTGGTGCGGCAGCACCAGATCTGGCCGGCGGTCTGGCAGCGCGAGACCCGCTGGCTTGCACCAGGCGAGGCGGCCGCGCTCATCGGTGATGCCGGCCTGAAGCCGCTGCTGCAGGCCTTTGCTGCGAAAATGACCGCCCGGCGCCGCCCGGCCAGTCGCCGCACACAGGCCTGACACTTCTCCCGGCTGCCGGATGCGGGCCGTTTGGCCCCTCCCCTCCCCCGAAGACGGATTTGCCCGCGGCGAATGTTGCAAAATCATCGCTGCCACGCTCGCGTCCTCCTATTCCATCGATTTCGTTGTTTGTTGAAAATGCGAGGCCCCTCCCCTCCCCTCCCCTGCCCTTCGGAGAAGGGGAGGGCTGCCCCCTTCGCGTGAACCGGGTTGTGCCCCGCTGTCGCCGCATTCTGTTGGTTGTTGGCAGCTTTCGAGAGAAAGGATTTGTCTTGCTTCCCATTCGTCATACCGCTGCGCTTGCAGCCACCGTCCTCGCCTTCCTCGCCGCCGGCTGCCAGAAGGAAAAGGAACCCGAAGCGGCCGCGACGGCTGAACCCGGCATCTGCAAGCGGGAAGCCGCCGACGCGCTTGTCGGCAAGGACAAGGTCACCGATGCCGAGGCCATGCAACTGACGGGCGCGACGATCGTGCGCCAGATCAAGCCCGGCGACGGCGTGACGATGGATCTGCGCCAGGAGCGCGTGACCATCGAAACCGACCCGGCCACAGGAAAGATCACGCGCGCCATGTGCGGTTGATCCCTGCCATCCCGATCGCTGCGACGGGGAGGAAAGGTCCAGAGGGACCTTTCCTCCCCGTTTTCGTTGTGCCCCCTGCCCTCATATTTCGCGCGTTGAACGCACCGGGCGAATCGCGGCAACCCCGGACGACGCGGAAGGAAGGCAAGGGAGCCAGCCCTTCCGCGCCTGGAACAGGTCCGGCAAGAACAGGCCCGGCCCTGCAAGAAGCAAAAGGAAAGGACGTTTCGCCTTTCAAAGAACGGCGAGGCGCCCCGAACCGGAAAGGACGCCCATCATGATCATCACCCGCCTGAGCAAGACCGCTCTCGTTGCCGCCATCGCCTTCTTCGCCTCACTGGTGGCCTTCGGCAACATCACCGACTACGGCACGAATTTCGCCTTCGTCATGCATGTCTTCGCGATGGACACCATCTTCCCCGATGCGACGATCACCTATCGCGCCATTACCAGCCCCCTCCTCCAGAACCTCGGCTATATCGCCATCATCGCGGCTGAAACGCTGACCGCGGTGCTGTGCTGGGTTGGCGCCTTCGCCATGCTGCGCCAGCGCAAGGCCGACGCCGCCGTCTTCAACCGTGCCAAGGGGCTTGCCATTGCCGGCCTGACGCTCGGCTTCCTCGTCTGGCAGGTAGGCTTCATGTCCGTCGGCGGCGAGTGGTTCGGCATGTGGATGTCGAAGACCTGGAATGGCGTGCCCGATGCCTTCCGCTTCTTCATCACCATCATCGCCGTGCTGATCTACGTCGTTCTGCCGGACGGCGAACTCGACGGCCGCTAAGGCCTCCGCTCCGCCCCCTGTCCTTGCCGGGGCGGAGCATTTTCCTATACCTCTTTGTTTTATTTATTGAATCGGAAATTTCGCTGGAATATCGGGCTCGTCGTGGCCGAGCCTCATTCCGCCGGTTCTCTTTCCTGCGGCCTGCCGGGCATCGACAGGGCTAGCAAGGCTGAGGCCACTGCCGCGCCCGCCATGACGAGATAGGCCGGCAGGAAAGATCCCGTGGCCGTCTTCAGCATCCCACCCAGCACGTTGCCGAGAATACCGCCAAGGCCGAGCGCGATGTTGCCGAAGGCGAAGACCAGTGCGGCGCTTCCCGCGCCGAACATCTGGCCGATATAGGCCGGCACCAGCCCGAAGATCGCATAGAACGAGAGGCCGAAGGCGACCGCGGCGAGGGTGAGGCGCAGGTTCGCTTCGCCACCTCCGACCGTGATCAGGGCCTGGCAGGCGCCGGCGAGAATGAGATAGGTCACGACCATGCCCCAGCGCAGCGTGATGTGGTCGGCCAGCGCACCCACGGCAAAGCCGCTCACCATGCCGACAAGGCCGATGATGCGCCATGCCCACGCCGCCGTCTCTGCGGGATAACCGGCCTCGCCTTGCAGGAAGGCCGACAGGTAGGTCTGGAACGGCATGCAGGCGAGACCATTGAGAAACATCATCAGCAGGACGGCCGCCGTCAATCCCGCCGGCATGGCGCGCAGCCGGGCGCGGATGGAAGGTCCAGGAGCTTGCACCGCAGACCGGGCGGGGGCAAGACCGCGCAACCGCCAGAAGCCGGCAAGGGCGAGCAGGGCGGCAAGCACGCCCGTTACCAGCCAGAGCATGCGCCATCCGCCGGGTCCCGCAAGGCCAGTCAGGAGCACGCTGTTGAGGAATACGCCGTAGCTCGTGCCCGATGACATCAGGCCCAGCGCCTTGCCCTGATGGGTCTTGGGGATGAGTTGCCGCGCCACGTCCACCATCGGCACCCAGATCGCCGCCGCGCAGCCACCGAGCAATGTCAGCAGCGCGGCCATGACGACGACGTTGGGCGCAAACGACAGGCCGGCCAGGCAAAGAGCGCACAGGGCGATGGCGCCGAGGATCGTCGGCAGAGCACCGATGCGCAGCGTCGCAAATCCGGCCAGGAGCGCGGAAATCATGAAGCCGGCTTGCGCCAGGCCGGACACCACGCCCATCGCGCCGTAGGAAAAGCCGATATCTGCACGTATCGGCTCGATCATTGCTGGAAAGAGATAGAGACCGAAGCCATAGGTCGCTGCGATGAAGGCGGTGAAGAGCAGGGTGATTTCCAAGCCGCGGCGGGAACCGGAATCCATTGGGAGGGGCCTTCGACAGAAACATTGGTGACACAGCCTTCACCATCTCCTCGCGAAGGCTGCATCAAGCTCTAGGCAAACCGCCGCGTCCCGACAAACGAATCCTGTTGCCGTTCGGTTTAGGCTGGCTAAACTCAAGCCATGTCTCTGCCTGTCTCCCTCCCTGCCCTGCGCGCATTTGTCGAAGTCGGCCGCCATGGCAGCGTCAAGGGCGCGGCCGGCGAACTTGGCGTGACGCCCGGCGCGGTGAGCCAGCAGATCAAGATGCTGGAGGGCCAGCTCGGCGTCAGCCTTTTCGAACGGGGCAACCGTGAAATCCGGCTGACACGGGAAGGGCTGCTGCTCTACGGCAACCTCGCGCCCGGCTTCCGCCAGATCGACGACGCCCTCCACGCCTTTACCGAGCGGCGGCCGGGGCCGGACACGCTCGTCGTCAGCACGACGCCCTCTTTTGCCGCCTGCTGGCTCGCCGAACGCATCGGCCGCTTCACGCGTGTCCATCCGGGCATCGAACTGCGTCTCGAAACCTCCGAGCAGGTCATGGACCTCAGAGCCATGGGCATCGACCTCGCCATCCGTCACGGTTCCGGCCGCTGGCCCTCGCTCGCGGTCACGCCCCTCTTTCCGACGCGCCTCGTCATGGTCGCCGCGCCCGGGAGCCTTCTCGATGGCCCTCTTGCCATGCCGGAGGATTGCCTGGGCTATCCCCTCCTCCATGATCGCAACCGGGCGGACTGGCTCACCTGGCTTTCGGCCTTGGGCGTCATGCCGCCACGTGGCGCGCTGAAGGGGTTGAGCTATGCCGACGACGCCCTGCTGATTCAGGCCGCCGCCGCCGGCCAGGGCCTTGCTCTCGTTCGCGATGTCTCCGCCTTCGATGACCTCGCCATGGGAAAGATCGTCTTGGCGACACAGGCGACCGTGCCCCTCCCCGAGGGCTACTTCGTCGTTACCCGCCCGCAAAGTGCCCGCACGCGCAAGGTGGAGATTTTTCGTCGCTGGCTTCTGACCGAAGCGGAAGCGACGATGCGCGGCATGGCGATGTGGCCGGGAAATGGCGCTGAGGGTCGTTGACGGAGATGGGCTGCGTTGACAGCTGTCAACGGCCCTCACCCGGCGACGGGCGCATAACCGCGGCGTAGCTTTTGAGCGGTCAGTCGCGCGGCGGCACGGAGGGCTTCGGCAGCATCTGTCTTCTCCTCGCAGCGGCGTTGGCAGGACACGCCGATACGGCCCCACTCCCGGATCAACAGAACGGTGCCGAAGAGATCGCGTGTTATTGTCAGGCGATAGAATCGCTTCATGTTGCGCGCGGCATCACGACGCTCGAAATGACTTGACCGTGTTTCATCCATACGGAGAAGATCGCCGGGTCGGCGAATCCTGTCCAACGACTTTACGGAATCGATGGCGGTTGATCGATTCACGGTGCTGATGGGTCGCAAGGTGCGTTGACAGCTGTCAACGACCGACTCCGAGCCCCTCATTTTCCAGCCTTCTGCAGGTTGTGCATAGATTTTACGGTAGCCGAAAAGGGCTTGACGCGACTCGGACCTTGCCCCACCGTCCCTAACGGAATGCGGCGAAGATTGTTTAAATCGCCGTTACTGCCGAAAGCTTCTGTAGATTTCGTCGCCTCCGCATATCCCCGGCGAAGAGAATCGCGCAGAGAAGAGGCAAGGCGGTCCGCTACGCACATGAGGCGCGGGCGGGCCGGCAAGACTGGAGAAGAGTGGATGGCCCTGCCGTCGGAGACAAGCATGGTAGAGGAAGCGCCGATCCTTCGTCCGGCGGACGAAACCATTGCCGAGGATGCACAGGCCCTGTCCGTGCAGCTGAAGGCGATGCGCGACCGGCTGTTCCCGCCGACGTCGCGCAAGACGCTGCGCAGCTTCACGTCGGGCGAAGCCGCGCGGCTGATCGGCGTTTCAGACGGTTACCTGCGGCAGATCTCGCTGGCCGGCGAGGGGCCGGACCTTCCGACTGGCCCCGGCGGGCGGCGCATGTATTCGCTCGCCGATATCGATGCGCTGCGTCATCATCTGGCCGAGCAGGCCCGCGCCAAGGGCAATGCCGCCAAGGCGCGCTCCTATGTGAAGTGGCGTGATGCTTCGCGTGGTGAGCACCTGCAGGTCATCTCCGTTACCAATTTCAAGGGCGGTTCGGGCAAGACGACGTCGACCGTGCATCTCGCCCAGCATCTCGCCATGACCGGCCACCGGGTGCTGGCGATCGACCTTGACCCGCAGGCCTCGCTCTCGGCGCTGTTCGGCTACCAGCCGGAACTCGATCTTGCCGGCAATGACACGGTTTATGGCGCCATCCGCTACGATGCGGAAGTCCGCCCGCTCGCCGACATCGTACGGAAAACCTATTTCCACAATCTCGATCTCGTGCCGGGCAATCTGGAACTGCAGGAATTCGAACATGCGACGCCGCGCGCGCTCGCCGAACGTCGGCCCGGCGATCCGCACGGCCTGTTCTTCACCCGCGTGCAGACGGCGCTCGCCTCGGTCGCCGAGAATTACGACGTGGTCGTCATCGACTGCCCGCCGCAGCTTGGTTACCTCACGCTCTCGGCGCTCTGCGCCTCCACCTCCGTCATCGTTACCGTGCATCCGCAGATGCTGGACGTCGCGTCGATGAGCCAGTTCCTGTTCATGACGTCTGACCTGCTTGGCGTGGTACGCGAGGCAGGCGGCCAGCTCAACTTCGACTTCCTGCGTTACCTCGTCACCCGCTACGAGCCGCATGACGGGCCGCAGGCGCAGATCGTCGGCTTCCTGCGGTCGCTCTTCGGCAATCGCGTGCTGACCTCGCCGATGCTGAAATCCACCGCCGTCTCGGATGCCGGTCTCACCAAGCAGACGCTCTATGAAGTCGGCCGGGAAAACTTCTCACGCGGCACCTATGACCGGGCGATGGATTCGCTCGAAGCCGTCAACAACGAGATCGAACAGCTGATTCATACCGCATGGGGGCGCACATGATGGCGAGCCGCGACCGCAAGAACTCGATCAAGGCGATGTTCGGTGGCGACATATTACCCGCTACCAATGAGCCGGCGCCCGAGATCAGGTCCATACCGGCGGCGAACGAACAGGCCGGAAGTCCGGCGCGCGCGTCTTCCGGCGCGGTCAAGGCCATGGGCCTGACGCTTTCCTCCATCACCCGGGAGGCGGAAGAGGCGCGGGTGCTGCGCCAGGCGCTGCAGGAGGGTGAGCGCATCGTTTCGCTCGATACCGACAAGATCGATGTTTCCTTCGTCAACGATCGGCTCAGCGATGAGGAGCGGGACGACCCGGACTTCCTGGTGCTGGTTGAAAGCATGCGCGAAAGCGGCCAGCAGGTGCCGATTCTCGTGCGTCCCGCGCCGAAGGATGGAACGGGCGAGGGGAGCGAGCGCTATCAGGTGGCCTATGGCCACCGCCGTCTCCGGGCCGCCCGTCGTCTCGGCCAGCCGGTCAAGGCGATCATCAAGACCCTCAGCGACGATGAACTGGTGCTGGCGCAGGGCAAGGAAAATGCCGAGCGGCGCAATCTCAGCTTCATCGAGCGTGCCCTCTTTGCCCATACGCTGGTCGGTCGCGGCTTCGAGCGCAAACTCGTCTGCGATGCGCTGGCGGTGCAGAAGAGCGAGCTGTCGCGTCTCCTGCAGGTGGCGGAGGCCGTGCCCTCCCGTTTCGTGCGTGACATCGGCCCGGCGCCCAAAGCCGGCCGCGAACGCTGGATGGCGCTCGGCGCGCTCTTCCAGAACGGCAATGGCGTGGAAATCGAAAAAGCCGAGGACGAGACGTCCGGAGAGCGCTTCCGCAATGCGCCGAGCGACGAGCGTTTTCAGATGCTATTCGACCGGCTGATGCGCCGCACGGCGAAGACGGCGCCTGAGAGCGAGGCTCTGACGCGCCCGGACGGCGGGGTCTTCGCCAGGATCGAACGCAAGGGCAAGGCGGTCCGCATTGCCTTCACGCCGGATGTGGATTCCGCCTTCATCGACGCGCTGACGGCGCGCATGAAGGATGACTATGCAGCCTTCCTTGCCGCTGGAAACGGCGCGAAGACGGGGAAGAGCTGAGCGAAAAGTTGTGTGATTCGGCTGCGTGAGCGGCCGGTGAACGCCTGAGAAACCAGCGAAAGGACACGCGGAGACAAGAAAAAAGGCCCCCAAAACGTCACCATTTCGGAAGCCCTCTTCTATGTAGCAATTCGAGAGAATCACTTCCAACAGTCAAAGTCAAGAGTCGTCCGACACCCATGTCGTGCGAGCGATGAACTTTGTCTGCCAAAAGCATGTCGCGCGAGAGCCTCCAGCAGGTTTTACAGTGCCGCCATGCCGTATGGGCGACGTCGACGGGACCTCCTTGCCTCGGAAAAGGGGACCCGACATGATGGACCATATTGCGACGACGCCTTTCGGCGGCGGCAGGATGAGTGCGCGCCTTTTCGTGCGTCAGCGCGAGGCGGCCGAGCGGCAGGAAAAACTGCGCGCCGGCGAAGGTGGCAATGACAGCGGCCGTGCCGACAAGTGGCAGCTGATGCGCGCGCTGACGGAGGCCCGCCAGGCCTATGGTATCGGCGACCGCACGCTTTCCGTGCTGGAAGCCCTCATTTCCTTCACCACAGCGCGGGAACTGGACGGCACGGTGCCGATCATCGTCTTTCCGTCCAACCGCGAGCTTTCGGTGCGTGCGCGTGGCATGGCGCCGGCGACGATCCGGCGGCACCTGGCGGCGCTCGTGGAGGCCGGCATGATCTTCCGTCGCGACAGCGCCAACGGCAAGCGTTACTGCCGCCGCGACGAGAAGGGTGTGCTGGAAGATGCCTTCGGTTTCGATCTCGCGCCTCTGGCGCTACGGGCCGGAGAAATCTTCGAGGCGGCGGAAGCTGCCCGGGCCGAGGATCGGGCTATCCGGGCGCTGCGCAGCGAAGTGACGCTGCATCAGCGCGATATCGCCAAGATCATTGCCTGCGCGCTGGAAGAGGGGAGGGCCGGAGACTGGCTCGATCTTTCCGAACGTCTCACCGCTCTTATCTTCGGTCTGGGCCGCCGCACGTCTCCGGACATCCTCGCGGCTCGCCGGGACGATCTGCAGCGTTTGCGCACCGAAGTGGAAAACGCTTATCTTTCAAGTCTTTCCGAGCAAGAAATGAGCGGCAATGACCTTCATGCTGAGCATCATATTCAGAATTCAAAATCAGACCTAACATTTGAAATAAACGGCCGAGAAACTAATACAGGCGAAGCCGCAAATGCCGAGGGGAGGGCACCGGAGCAAAGGGTGGCGGTCAGCCTGGACAGATTGATGCGGATCTGCCCGGAAATCGCCGATTATGCAAAGGGTGGCGTGCGCTCCTGGGCCGATCTTCTGGCGGCGGCTGAACTGGCGCGCTCCATGCTCGGTATTTCGCCGGATGCCTGGCGCAAGGCGAAGGCGGCCATGGGCAATCAAGCGGCCGCGGTGGTGATAGCGGTTCTCTTGGAACGGGGAGAAACCATCCGATCGCCGGGCGGATACCTGCGCAATCTCACGGAAAAGGCCGGACGCGCCGCTTTCAGCATCTATCCGATGCTCCAGGCGCTCGAACGGGCGCAGGGATAGGGCGATGGCAAGACTGGCCTTTGCCGGACCCTTTACCCCTTTGTCCGCAGGCCGCAGGGGGAGCGGCGGGAGAGGCAGTCTGAAAGGGGGGCAGAGGGGTTAAATAGGTCCCTCTCCGCCTGTTTGGGCGGAAATTGATGCCAGGCTGACCGGATGAGGGGCGGTTCAGGCGCCCCTCAAGGACGGAAAGGTCTCACCGCCAGCCGAGGGCCGGCGCGACGTGCTTCAGGATCGCCTCGATGGCATGGGCATTGTAGGCGACGCCGAGCTGGTTCGGCACGGTAAGGAGCAGCGTATCGGCCTCCCGGATCGCCTCGTCGGCAGCGAGCTGGGCGATCAGCTTGTCGGGCTCGTCGGCATAGGAGCGGCCGAAGATGGCTCGCGTCTTGTCATCGATGAAGCCGATGGAATCCTGTTCCTTGCCGCCGCGGCCGAAATAGGCCCGGTCGCGGTCGTCGACGAGGGCGAAGATGCTGCGGCTCACCGAAACGCGCGGCGCGCGGCTGTGGCCGGCCTCCTTCCAGGCTTCGCGATAGGCGCGGATCTGTGCGGCTTGCTGGACATGGAAGGGTTCGCCCGTCTCGTCGTCCTTCAGGGTCGAGCTTTGCAGATTCATGCCGTGCTTGGCGGCCCAGACGGCCGTGGCATTGGAGCCGGCGCCCCACCAGATACGCTCGCGCAATCCTTCCGAATGCGGCTCGAGGCGCAGCAGCCCAGGCGGATTGGGGAACATCGGACGCGGGTTCGGCTGTGCGAAGCCTTCGCCTTTCAGTACGTCGAGGAAAACGTCGGCATGACGGCGGCCCATATCCGCATCGCTCATGCCCTCCTGCGGTTCGTAGCCGAAATAGCGCCAGCCATCGATAACCTGCTCGGGCGAACCGCGGCTGATGCCGAGCTGCAGGCGGCCGCCGGAAATGAGATCCGCAGCGCCGGCATCTTCCGCCATGTAGAGCGGGTTTTCATAACGCATGTCGATGACGGCCGTACCGATCTCGATCTTCTTCGTGCGCGCGCCGACGGCGGCGAGCAACGGGAAGGGCGAGGCAAGCTGTCGGGCGAAATGGTGCACCCGGAAATAGGCGCCGTCTGCGCCCAGTTCTTCCGCCGCCACGGCAAGGTCGATGGATTGCAGCAGCGTGTCGCCGGCTGAGCGGGTTTCCGATTGCGGGGAAGGGGTCCAGTGACCGAAGGAAAGGAAGCCGATCTTTTTCATGAACGTGTCCGTCTGGCGCTACGCGCCCGTTGCAGGTGAGTTGCCTGCAAGATGGGCAATCCCGGCCTTCTTGAAAAGGCCGGGAACGAGAACGCTGCGTTCACAGATTGGAAGGGTAGGACGGGCCGAAAGGACGTGCCTTCCGGCCCATCTCCGGTCAGATCCGCTGGCCGACGTCGATGCGGTTGCCGTCCGGGTCGGCGAAGACGAAGGCCCGGAGGCCATAATCCTTGTCCTGGAGGCTCTTGATGACGCGCAGGCCATGGCGCTGGCAGAGGGCGTGCAGCGTATCGACATCGTCCACCAGAAGATGGGCGACATTGAAGGGGGCGGCCTTGTGCTTCGGCTGCAGGGTCAGATGCAGCTCCGCATCGCCGCGCTTCAGGATCATGAAGCCGACGGGCGTCCCGTTTTCAAAGGTTTTCGTAAAACCGAGGACCCGTGTGTAAAAATCATGGGCGGCGGCCATATCCCGGACGGGAAGCATGGCGGCGATGCGTCCGAACCGGACGCCATGATCGGCGATATCGTTCATCGCAGAACCTCTCTGCTTGCGGCAAAGTCACAAACGTTCGGTCAGACGGTGCTGTCCGGTGCGCTGCGCTTCGGGTTGATCAAGAGGACGGTGCCTGCGATGTGCACTCTAGCGGATGCCCGCCCCGAGCGGAAGAGCCCGACGCGGTGCGCTTTACTTCTGACGCAACAGGGCGTCGAGCTCGGAATCGAGCCGGTTATAGGTTGCCTGTACCATATCGATATCGTTGAGATGGCTGGCGACCGCCAGTTCCACCATCACATTGGCGACCGCGGCATCGACCCGCAGAGGCGCTGCGGAGCGGGGCGCGGCGGCAAGCGCTTCCGCCCTTTCCGGATCGCCGCCCAAGGCAAAATAGAGATCCAGCGCGCTTTGAAGGAACGGCGTGCCGCGCGCGAAGGAAGAGCGCAACTCTCCCTCGCTCTGTTCCGCCAGCGCGACTGCCTTGTTCTGTAGCTCGCTCATTCCGCTTTTCCCAAACCCGCTTCGCTTACCGCCCCGATGGCCGGTGTTTCGCCTATCTAAGCGTGCAAACCTAGCCCGAGCCTGATCGGGGTGCGCTTTCGGGGTGGGGTAGGGCCTTTCGTCGCCTGTTCGGCGATGGGTCATTGTGATTGGCATCGCGCGTGTTTTTACCGAGCCGCCTCCACGGGGGCGGCAGATGTCCGGGCGGACGTTTCGACGAGAAGGAAGGAAAGCGCGCCAGCCACCAGAAAGCCGAAAGCGAGGGCGAGAGGCGTACCATCATGGAAAAGGCCCATGCCAATGGCGAAGCCCGTTGCGATGAGGCTCGATCCGGAGGCTATCAGGGAGGCGCCCAGGCCAGCGACCTGCCCCAGCGAGCGCATCGCCATCGCATTGAGATTTCCAAAGAGGAGGCCGATGGAAAAGAAGGCGGCAGAGACCAGCGCCATGAAGGCCGCAAGCGGCAGATTCCCCTCCAAAGACAGGACTGCAAGCACCATTGCCAGTCCTGTCAGCGTCAAGCCTGCAAGGGCGGCGCGCGCCATGGCATCCATGCCGAAGCGCTGCACGAACCGGGCATTGAAATAGGAGGCAAGACCGATGCTGGCCGCAAGCGCTGCGAAATAGAAGGGGAAGGTTTCCGCAATCGCGTAGGCATCGAAGAAGAGGTCGGCTGCCGTGCTGAGATAGAGAAGTTGCACGCCGAAGACGAGGCCGGTGGCGACGATGAGAAGCGCCACGCGCCTGTGGGAAAGAATGCGCAGGCCATTGCGCAGCAGGAGCCGTGGCCGGAGGGGGATGCGCCGCTCCGGCGGCAGGGTTTCGGGCTGGCGCGCCATCAGCCAGAGGCCGAGCAGCCCCGCGGCCACGAGATAGAGCACGAAGACGCTCCGCCAGCCCGCAACCGCGATGAGACCCTGCGCCAGAGCCGGTGCAAGCATCGGCACGAGGATGAACAGCGAGAACAGGAGGGAGAGAACGCGGGCCATGGCATCGCCCTCGTACTGGTCGCGGATCATCGCCCGCGTGGCGATCTTCGGGCCGGATACCCCGACGCCTTGCAGGAACCGCCCGAGAATGACCATCTCCAGCGATCCTGCCAGCATGGCGACGAGCGTTCCAGCCGCATAGACGCCGAGGCCGAGCACAAGCGCCGCCTTGCGACCCAGCGCATCCGAAAGTGGCCCCAGCAGCAGTTCTCCGACCGCCATGCCGAGGATGAACAGCGAGATGACATGCTGCGTGGAAAGCGGCGGTGAAGCGCCGAGATCCGTACCGATCACGCGCAGACCCGGCAGGAGCGCATCGATGCTCAGCGATGTCAGGGCGGTGAGCAGAGCATAGAGCGCGATGCGTTCGCGGGGGCCGATCGATCCTGTCATGCGTCTTTTCCTTCCAGAAATCCCCGCGGTTGCCGCTAGGGCATTTCCGGTGAAATCCGGTTCGCCGGAAATGCGCTCGCTTTTTGTTTTTACCGCATTATCCGACGCCGAAGCGATCCCGCTTCGGCTGGAAATGCTTCAGACCGGCCGTAAGCGAGACCGTCACGGAGAGCAAGGCCGCCGCCGGTCTCGAGCTTCCAAGCGACGTTGAATGGTCCTGGCTGCCGAGGAGCCGCTGGACTTACTCCGTCGCTTGAAATTTCAGGATACCCGCCACCCGTGGCGCGGAGCCATCGGAGGGATGCGCAATCCCGTCCATCACGGCAATTTCGGCAAAATCGAAGGGACTGACGCCCTCGATGCAGGCGACGTTGATGCCGAACTGGCTCGGATTCGAGCGGCGTTGATGGTGCGTATAGATCCCGCAGGTCTTGCAGAAGTAGTGCTTCGCCGTGCCCGTATTGAATTGATAGAGCGTGAGGTTCTCCACGCCCTCGACGAACTCGATGTCCTCGAGTGGCGCGGACACGGCAACAGCGCCGCGCATCCGGCAATAGGAGCAGGTACAGCGGCGGATCGACTTGAAGTCATCCGCCAGCCGAACCCGGAACCTCACCGTTCCACAATGGCAGGCTGCATTGTGCGGTTTTCCGTCCTGATTCATGGAAGCCTCTTTGTATCGCGTCTGTGCGGGTGGGTCGGAATTCTCGCCGCCAGATATCCCGGATTGGGGACGTCATCGTTACCTGCCTTTGTCGGCGCCGCAAAATGGCAGTTTCATGAAACGGCAGGGCTCAAGGCCCGGCCGCTCGGTAACGTCGCTGCATCCAGTCGCCGGCGCCTCATTCTTGACAGGGGAGGGCAGTCGTTCGAAGCACGGAGCCTGCTTATCCGGCGCAGCGACGCGCAACGTCGCGAGACGCTCGTCACGGTCGGTTCCTGAACACGACGCAGGCGCCTCCGCGACTGCGGACTTCACGGCACACGGCTTCGGCCTCCTGCCGCGTCTGGCGGCCAATTCGGGCGGTATATCGCAGTCTCGTCCCGAAGGCGGGGTTGCGTTCCTTTTGGATCAGGGGTTTTTCCTTGTTCAGCGGTGCGGGCAGCGACCGTACGGTCGACAGGAACAGCCTGACCGCCACCGATTTCTGGAAATGTCCGGCCAGTTGCGCACCCCACGGCGCCCAGGCGCCTTCCACTTCAAATTCCAGCCCCTTGAGGCGTCGTGTGTCGGCGAGTGCGATGCAGGCGTCTTCGAAGGACTTCTGCCCGTCGAGGCGCAGATCGACCGCGACGGGCGGGTCGTCGCGCCAGTCCTCGGCCGCGTGAGCCGTGATATCGAGGACGTAGTTGCGGGTCTCCTGCGGCAGGCTTCCGGTTTTCAGGAACGTCCGCAATCCGCCTTCTCCGGCATTGTAGGCGGCGGCCGCCAGGCCGATATTGCCAAAGCGATTCCGCAGGTCATCGAGATACTCGGCCGATTCCTTCAATGCCTCCAGAGCGTCGAAACTGTTTGACAGGCCGCGCAGTCTTGCGGTGGACGGAATGAATTGCGCTATTCCTTCCGCGCCCTTCGGGCTGATGGCATCAGGACGGAACCGGCTTTCCGCCCAGATCAGCCGCGCGAAGAAATCTGGGGGGAGATCATTCTCGCCGGCGAAACGGGCAAGCGCACCGCATATGTCGCGATTGAAGCTGGCCTCGCGAACGCAGAGCGTGCCCGTGCTGGTGGTCATTGAGTAGGTACAAGGCGGCGCTCGCCATTCGATCTGGGCGATCGCGGTATCCGGCGATGTTCCGAAGAACAGCCCGCCGGCAACCAGCAAGGCAAGTCTTCCCCTGTCCGATCTCCGTCGCGCGTGCAACATCGCTCCCTCGTGCCACCGATGCGAAAGGCGACGGGACTCTACCTCCTTTTGTGGTGGGAGTTCCAATCCCAATGGATGTCCACCTCGGAGCCTCCGATGGAAAGGACTTTTACAGCCCGGCTGCCTTGGTGAGGTTGATGCGGAAGCGGTCGCGCCGGCGCTGGTAGCGGCGGGTCATTTCGGCCGAGGCATGGCCAAGCTGCTTTTGCACATGGCGCTCGTCCACTTCGGCCGAGGAGGCAAGGCCGGCGCGCAGCGAATGGCCGGCAAAAAGCTGCCCGCGCTCGGTCTCCGGCAGGTCGCTGCGCACCCCGGCCGCCAGCACCGCCTTCTTGACGAGGCGTGCCACCTCCTGGTCGTTCAACCGGTCCGGTCCGACATCCTTGCCCCTGCCGGTCACGCGGCGGAAGAGGGGGCCTTTGGCGAGCCGGGCGAACCTGATCCAGGTTTCCAGTGCGACGAGGGGGCAGGTGGCGTCAGAGGATCCGCGGCCGATCTCGACCTCGCGCCAGCCTGTCTTGCCGCGAAGCGTCACCAGCACGCCCTTGTCGGTGATCTCGATCCAGCCGCGCCCGTCTTCGCTCTGGTTGCGGCCTAGGTCGAGCCCGGTGATCTCCGAGCGGCGCAGGCCGCCGGCGAAGCCGAGCAGCAGCATGGCCCGATCGCGCAGCCCGCGCAGCGAGCCGCGGTCGAGCGTCTCCAGCATGGCGATCAGATCTTCCGGCAGGATCGCCTCCTTCTGCCGCGGCGGGGCGGCGTGCCGGTTTCGAATGCCGGCCATGACGGTTGCGATATGCCGGTCCTTGCGATCGAGCCTTTCCCCACCGCGCTGGGCATAGTTCCAGCACAGCGACGACAGTCGTCGCTCTATGGTGGCGACACCCATCGTCTTGTCCCCGTGCGCCGGCGCGCCGGCGCTGCTGCCTGAAGCGCAGGCGGTGATGTAGAGGCCGACCACCTGGGGATCGGGCGGAAGCACGGAAAGCCCCTGCCGCCGGCACCAGGCGGAAAAGTGTTTCCAGTCCGAGGCATAGGCCTTGCGCGTGTTGGCGGAGCTGGCCGCCGCGACATAGTTCCGCGCCTGCTCCGCTAGCCCCAGAAGGTGGTCCGGCAGGGGAGGGGGAGCCGATACAAGCACCGTATCCTCAGACTCATCGCCTGAATCCGCTGTGCTGAGAGAGCGAGCAGACGGTGCTTCGGTACGGTTTTCGGCATTCTGCTCGACGAGAGGGCGCATTTTTCAATAATGAGACAGAATGAGCGATAATGCAAGATTATCGCTCATTATACAGGAAAGACGAGCCGTGCGGTTATTACGCATAATGTTGGCGCAATCCGCACGTTTGGTCTATGCTATCGGTCATGGATTCGACCGTTGACTCCCCCGTTTCCCCTCCGGCGTTGATTGCCGCCTTGCCCGGCTGGACCCTGCCGCGTGGCCGCGAGCCGGACGATCTTGCCGCCGCCTTCGCTGCCGGCATCGCGTTGAAATCACTCGATGATCTTGTCCGCCCTGCGCCCGCCTGGGCCGGCTGCTGGCGCGCGCGTCAAGCCCTGAAATGTGCCGCCGTCGCGGTCCGGCTGATGGGCCGCAGCGAGGATGAGGCGGCACTGCGCGATGCCGTTCTGTTGACGGCCGCCGGCGGCGATCCCGGCCCTGCCGGTCGAGTATTTTTAGCCTTCAAAAGGCTTTCTGTCCGAAAACCCGCTTTCTCCTCGAAAGCGGTGGCTGAGCTTGCCGGTCTGTTGGGGCTTTCTTGGGACGATCGGCTGGCCGAGGCTGTCGCCCGCGCCGACGACGCGCTGCAATCGGGCCGCCCGGCGCCGCTTGCAGCGGCGGACCTGGTCACGGTCCTGCATGCGGTGCGGCCGGATGCCGAACCGCTCGCCTGGGCGCTGGCCGATCTGCTGATCGCTGCGCTGCTGAAATGGGACTTTGCCGTGCCGCTGCTGATGGCCGAGCGCTACGGGCCGGCCTTCAAGACACTTGGGGGCAGGGGCCGCGTGCGCCCGGGGGAACCGGCCTTCGCCCGCGCCATCTGCCTTGCCCTCACCGAGGCGACAGGCGCGGCCCTGCGCACCGCCGGCGAGATTGCGCGCCGCGCAGAGACGCTGCGCGCCACGACGCCAAAGGTTCGCACGAAAGGCGCCGGCGCCGTCATACACGCCCTGCACAATGAGGACGCCGTGGCGGCCTCGGCGCCCGGCATCTCTCTGTCGCGTTGGGCGGCAACCCGGCTGTTTGACCGGCTGGAAGGCTTTGGCGCCGTGCGGGAACTGTCCGGCCGCAGTTCGTTCCGGATCTATGGGTTGTGATGATGAGCGAACCGGAGACGGCCAGCACGCGACGAGGCCGCAGATCGACATCGGAGGACGAAGTCCTCCTGGATCGGGAACTGGTGGATTTGCCGCCGGAGCTGCGCTGGCGCGAATGGATGTTGCGCGTCGAGGCGGTGATCTTTGCCGCGGCCGAACCGGTCGGCCGCGAGACGCTGGCGCGTGTCGTCGGCAAGGACTGCAGCATCGATCTCCTGATCGATGACCTGCGTGCGGAATTGCGTGACCGGCCCTATGAGATCGTGTTCGTCGCCGGCGGATGGCAGCACCGAAGCCGCTCGGCCTACGCTTCCGCGATCCGGGCGTCGCAGGCGTCGACGCGGAGTGCGACGCCGGCGCTGTCCGACTTCGAGGCCATGGTGCTGATGGCGATCGCCTATTTCCAGCCGATCACCCGCGGCGACCTGTCGAAGATTTTCGGCAAGGAGGTCAGCCGCGACACGGTCGCCAGCCTGCGTAACGCCAATTTCCTCGCCTCCGGCCCGCGCAGCCCGACGCCGGGCGCGCCCTATACCTATGTCACGACGAAACACTTCCTCACCGCCTTCGGCATGCAGACGCTGCGCGATCTGCCCGACATGGAGGCGCTGAAGGATGCCGGGCTCGTCAGCCGCGAGAGCTTTCAAAGTGTGTCGCCGGGGATGATCCAAGTTAACGACGAGTAATTTGGTCACGGCCCGCCAACGCAGCCGCAGTTCCCCAATCAGCACGCGGCGCAGCTACCGGCCGTCGATCATCGCGGCGATGCCGAGGACAAAATGTAGATAGGGCTTCAGGACGCTGGATACGTTCGACCTGAGGCGGTGATGGTAGGGACGCAGCAGGTGGGCGAGGCGTTCGCTGTGTGAGGCCTCGGCGTAGGGCGATATCCAGACATTCGCTCCGCTTGCCCGATGGCGCCCCGTTTTATGGCTCTCTGCGCGCCAAAGATGTCCTCCAGTCAGGTGAGAGTTTTGGGTCGCCATGATGCAAGATCGGAAATCCGGTGATGGTGGCTCATTACAACAGGGCGGAACCATCCATCCTAATTTTCGTCTCCATAAATAAAGTGTTACCGCCTTGGCGGTAGCCAAGCCGTTTTAGGGACATGATAGCGAATTCAGCATCGGCGCGACCGGTGCAGGGGGGCGTGCGCCTTTGACCGCAGCAATCGCTTATGACGAGATTTGTTGCACGTCTGCCGTTCGCCAGGTTTGCATTGTCATGAAACCCGGTAACCAGCGGGAGCAGAATCGAACAATTTCGAGCAACCGCATGATCGTGGCCAGGCCCACGATGCCGCCGCCTATGACGCAATGGTCGCAGATCATGCCGAGCTCGGGTTTGCGGAAATGCGCCTGCTTCTCGTCTTCCGGACGGTTGCTTGTTCCCAGGCGGAAGACCACCTGGTTTTGCGGCTTCCCCCAAAGGGAGAAGAGGGAGATGGAAAGGGGGTAGGTTGGCGGTGACCATCCGGTGAAATCCTCCTTTCGCGCACGCTGCTTCGGTCTTTTGCCCAGATGGTCGGAGCCGGACTTCAAACGCTATGCTTGCATTGTCGCCCATGCAGCCTTGACCGCTGATGGCTGGGGCATCGGCGCGACAGCAGGGGCTTCAGATGATCGTCTTGCTGCTCGAAAGCTCGGTGTCTCTCGCGCTGAGTGCCTTTTTCGTCGTCCTGTTGCGTTGGCTGTCGGCGCCGCTCCATCTTCTCGATCTGCCGGATCACCGGAAGATCCACGAGGGCGCCGTTCCGCTATGCGGTGGAATCGCGATCTTCCTGGCCTTTTCCGGCATCAGCCTGTTCACCGCAAACACGATGGATGTCGGGCCGGGCTTCTGGTCGGCGACACTGCTCGTCGTCACGCTCGGGGTTGCCGACGATCGGTTCGCCCTGCCAGCGCGCTTCCGGTTTGCCGCCCAGGCTCTGATTGCCATGGCGCTGATCGCCGCCGAGGGGCTTGGGCGGATTTCGTTCGGGGACATGTTGCCGGTGGCAGGTTTCGGCGGTCAGGCGGTCCTCCTTGTCATCTCCATCGCTTTTGTCGTCGGGTTGATCAACGCCTGGAACATGGTGGACGGCATCGACGGTCTGGCCGGCGGCAGTGCCGCCGCCACCCTTGTCTGGATTCTTCTTCTTGCGCTCCATGCCGGTCAGGACGGACTCGTCTTTCCGGTCGCGGCCTTGCTTTCGGCGGTCGGCGGCTTCCTCCTCTTCAACTTGCGCAGCCCTTGGCGCGCTCGCGCCTCCGTCTATCTCGGCGATGCCGGCAGCACGGCGCTAGGCGCGATCATCGCCTATCTGATCCTGCGCCTGTCGAACGGCGCGCAGGGGCTGGCTTTCCCCTCCCTGCTATGGCTGGTGATCCTTCCGGTGGTCGACACGTTGAGCCTCATGGTGCGCCGCCTGCTCGATCACCGCAGTCCCATGTCGGCGGATCGCCGGCACCTGCACCACCTGCTGATCGACTGCGGCCTCACACCGGGGACCACCAGCTATCTCATTGTTCTCATCTCCTTCCTGTGCGGCGGCATCGGCTATATCGGCCTGCTGTCTGGCGTGTCAGGCGCGGTGATGGCGGCTGGCCTGCTGTTCGTCGCGGCTGCCCACAGCATCTTCGTTCTTGCCGTCGAAACCTCCGCACATCGGCGGACCCATGGGGCTGCCCGCCCGGCCGTCAAGCTGCAGACGTAGGAGGACCGCGATGTCGATTTCCGTACTGATCATGACGCTGAACGAGGAGAAGAACCTTCCCGTCTGCCTCGCGTCGCTGGATTGGTGCGACGATATCGTGGTGCTCGATTCCTATTCGACCGACCGGACGGTGGAGATCGCGCGGGCTGCCGGCGCCCGGGTCTACCAAAGGGTTCACGATACGGAATCGCACCAGCGCACCTATGGGCTGAAGGCGATCGAGTACAAATATCCCTGGGTCTACACGCCCGATGCGGACGAGGTGACGCCGCCCGACCTGCGCGACGAGATGTTGGCGATCGCCCGTGACCCGACGCGGCCGGAAAGCTCCTTCCGCATCCGCTACAAGAACATGTTCATGGGACGCTGGATCAAGCACAGCAGCCTCTACCCGACCTGGATTACGCGGCTGGTGCGTCCCGATCGCGTCCGCTACGAGCGCGACGCGCATTCGCGCTGCCTCGCCGACGGGCCGGAAGGACGCCTCAATGCGCATTTTATCCACTACAGCTTCAACAAGGGCATGAACGCTTGGTACGAGAAGCACAACCGCTACTCCTCCTCGGAGGCGCGGGAAACGGTGATCAGCCTGCGCGAGAAGCGCGTGCCGTGGCGCGACGTCGCGAGCCGCGTGCCGGAGGTCCGTCGGCGCGCCCTCAAGGAGCTTTCCATGCGCCTGCCGTTCCGGCCGGCGGCGCGTTTTCTCTACATGTATGTGCTGCGCGGCGGATTTCTCGATGGGCGGGAAGGGTATCATTACTGCCGGCTGCTTGCCGCCTACGAATATATGATCGTCATCAAGACCGAAGAGTTGCGGCGCCGGGAGGTAGGCCTGTCGGTCTGAACGTTCGTCGGGGGCAGCGCTTGCCTTCCTGCGACCGCCGTCGGGAGCGGGAGGATACGAGGCTTCCCCTTCCGGCGGTTGACCCTTCGCGATCCGCCCTTCTAGGGCAAGGAGGCTTGTCCGTGAACGTGTTGTTGACCTGCGTCCTGTGCCTGACGGTCGCCTTGCTGCTGCTGTGGGGCATGCTTGCGCCGGGGCGGATCTACCAGCTTCCCTTCCTCGTCGGCGTCATGGCCGTCAGCTTTCTCTTGCCGCAGCTTCCCGGCCTGATGGATGACCCGTTCCTGCCGCCCGGCGCCTATGAACGGATGGTCGCGTTCACGATCCTCTGCCTTGCGGCGACTTGGTTCGGCTGGTCCTCGACGCACAAGCCGGTCGCCTTCCTGCGCCGGAACTTCGGCGAGCGACGATTGCTGATCGTCTCCGCGGTGCTGTCGCTCATCGGCGCCTATTTCTATTTCAAGCTGAGCCGTCTGCCGGGCGACATGGTCGTCGGCGTCCAGATGAGCGGCGTGCCGGTGATCTACCTGTTCGTCGCACGGCTCATGACCTATGGGCTTGCCCTTGGCGTGTTGTGCCTTGCGAGACGAACATCGCTTTTCGCCTTCGCCATCGTCGCCTTCGATCTCGTTTTTTATCTCGACCGCATCGTCGTCACGGGAAAACGGGCGGAAGCCATCGAGCTCGTGGCGATCTTCGCCGTCGCCTTCTGGTTCCATCGGGGATGGCTGGCGCCCCGTACGCTCGCGCTTGCCGGCGTGCTGCTGGGCACATTCCTGATGAACAGCATGGGCGACTACCGGGCGATCACGCGGGCGAATTCCGGCCCGATCTGGCAGGACATCGGTCAGATCGACGTCGCCGCGAATTTCCGGGCGACCTTGAATGAGGGGGGATTGGAGGTGCGCAATGCAATCCTGCGCATCGACCATGCCGCTGACACGCTCGAATTCGACTATGGCAAGTTCCACTGGAACCGGCTGGTGTTCAACTATGTCCCTTCCCAGCTCGTCGGCGAGACGGTCAAGCGGTCCCTGATGCTGAAGACGCCGGCTATGGCGCGCGACTACAATGCGCTGACCGGGACGACGGAGACCGGCATGGCCGACGCGTTCCAGTCCTTCTGGTATTTCGGCGCGCTGAAGTTCTTCCTGGTCGGCTATCTTTTGGCGCGCCTGTGGGCCAGCGCCAAGGAGGGGCAGGCTGCCGGCCAGCTCGTCTATATGCTTTCCGTCGTGCCGGCGATGCACGTCGTGTCGCACCAGACGGACTGGGTGGTCATGGCCTGGGTGCATATGGTGCTCTTCCTGGTGCCGTCGTTGGCGCTGGCGGTCGTTTCCGGGCGGCGCAGTCTTGACACCCGTGTCGATCCGTTTGCGCAAGGGAGGATCGCGCACTCATGAAGTCCCGTTATGACGATCCCGGTTTCGATTCTGCCGGCCTTGCGGCGCCGCTTCTTGGTGGTCCGACATTCGCACTGCGGTTCCGGCTGATGCGGCTGGCTTGGCTCGTCGCCTGGCGCTGCCTTGCAGCCTGGACGCCTTCGCCCTTCCACCCCTGGCGGAACCTCCTCTTGCGCCTGTTCGGCGCAAAACTCGATCCGACCGCCATCGTGCACGGCAGCACGGTCATCTGGTGGCCGGGCAATCTTGCGATGGGACGCAACGCCTCGATGGGGCCGGGCGTGATCTGTTACAATGTCGCCCCGGTGACGCTCGAGGCGCTGGCCATCGTGTCACAGCGCGCGCATCTGTGCACCGGCACGCATGATATCCATGAGACAGCTTTTCCGCTGATGGCGCGGCCGATCGTGCTGCGTCGCAGGGTCTGGATTGCCGCCGAAGCCTTTGTCGGGCCGGGAACCGAAGCGGGGGAGGGCGCGGTGCTGGGGGCGCGCGGCGTCGCGGTTCGGGCGCTGGAGCCCTGGACGGTTTATGCCGGCAATCCGGCGCGGGTTGTCGCCCACCGTCGGCGGGGCGCGCCCGAGATCTGAACGGCTCAGGGGCTATCGTTCCAGGCGGTCAGACCGTCGCAGGCCGATAGGCTTCGTAGAGACCGGTCGTCAGGCGGGCGATGCGCGGCCAGGTGTAGTTCTCGAATACCAGCCGGCGGCCGTTCGATCCCATGGACTTGGCCGCGAGAGGATGCGAAAGTACGTCGATCACGGCCGTGGCGATGTCCATGGGGTCAAGACTCACGACCGCGCCCGCGTCAGCAGTCGCGACTTCCGGAAAGTGACAGGCATCGGTGATGACGGCGGGCGTGCCGCAGGCAAGGGCTTCGGTAATCGCGATGCTGAATCCTTCCTGCCGGCTGGGCAGGCAGAAGCAGGCGGCCGCCACGAAGGCCTGAAGTTTTGTCTTGCCATAGAGCGGACCGACCATGAAGACCCGCCGCTCAAGGCCGAAGCGGCGCACGAGATCGCGAAAGTCGTCCTCCGCCCCGCCGTCGGGCCCCGCGACAACGAGATCGACGTCAGGGCATTGTCGCGCCACAAGCTGAAAGGCGTTCGCCAGGAGATCCAGCCCTTTCTTGTAGTGCAGCCGCGACAGGAAGAGCACGAAGCGTCGCTCGGCCGGCAGGCCGATCAGCGTCGGAAAATCCGAGGCGGAGGGAAGGGTTTCGAATTCTTCGACAAAGACGCCATTGGGGATGATTTCGGCCGGCGCTCTCAGGCCGAGCGGCCGCATCAGCCTCACCTCGTCGTGATTGAGCGCATGAAGGAAAGCGGCACGGTCGAGCATGCGGCGGCAGCCCAAGGCAAGCGCGAGGCGTTTTTTCCAGGGCTTTTGCTCAAGGCTCCAGGTGTCGAGCATTCCTGCGGGGCAGACACAGTAGGGCACGCCGTTACGCACGGCGATCGCGGCCGCACAGGCAAGGATCGGTTCCCATACACCGTGGAGATGCACATGCTGGGCATTGGAGAGAATCCTTGCCAGGAAAGGGCGGGCCTTGAGGCACAAGATGGTCTCGACCACACCCGGCGGCGGCAGGATGTGCCAGACGACATGCTGGAAATTGGGGATGGCCGCACCGATCCGGGCGACGCGAGCGAGCGTGCGCTCGTCGGCCTGGCTCACCACACGGACATCGTGACCGAGGCTTGCCTGCGCCGCGGCGAGGCGCATCACCACGGCCTGTGGCCCGCCGCTGTCCGGGTCGATCGAGGTGATGACGTGGACGATCTTCATGGGAGGCGTCCATGCAGTCCGGACAGAACGCCGAGAAGGCGGGCGCCGTATTTTTCGACCGTGTAGTCCCTGGCTCGCAGCCGGGCATTCGCTGCCATGGTCATCCGAATGTGTTCGTTCTCCGCCAGGTAACGCACAGCATCGACCATCGCCTGCGGGTCGCGCTCCGGTACGATCAGGCCCTCCACGCCGTCCCGCACGATGCTTCCCGTGCTGTAGGTCGTGATGACGGGAAGTCCAGAGGCGAGCGCCTCGTAGACGGCTGTCGCCGAGCCCTCGCAGAGCGAGGGCAGCAGGAAGACGTCCGCCCAGCGGTATTCCTCGGCAATTGCCGCGCGCGGCACGATGCCCCTCAGCTCTATCGACCGGCTCAGCCGGCGATGGACCGGCGCTGGCAGCCGGTTCGGTCCAGCCATCCGCATGCACGCGACAGGGCCCAGACGTTCGGCAGCTTGCAGCACATAGGGCGAGCCCTTGCGCAGGCCCACTTCGCCGACCGTCAATATGCGCAACGGTCCTGGCGCGCGGAGCGTTGCACCGGAGCGGCCTTTCACATCGACGCCATAGGGCACGACGACGCACCGTTCCGCCGGCCCGCCTTCCGCAACGACGTGGTCGCGCACGAACTCGGACGGGCAGACGATGCAGTCCGCGAGCGCCCATTCGGCACGCTCCCGGGCCGCGAAGGCGGAAGCATGGGGGTTGCGCTGCGGCGGCCCGGCCCAATCGGGAAAGCGCTGCATCTCTTCGGCGAGAATGGCCTCCACGACGGGGCGTGGCGCAATCATCTGTTCGACGGCGACCCACAGGCCCTGCCGCCTAGCCGCCCGCATCTGCTCCAGCGCATCGCCGCTATAGGCATAAAGGCCAACGGCGCCGTGGAACCCCTTGGCTGCAACGAGTGTCGAGAACCGGCTGCCGGCCCAGACGGCATGCGAGGCTTCCTCCGCGGCACCCTCGATGCGCAGACGTCGAATGGCGGAACGGACGCCGAAGAGCGGAAAGTCCGTGATCAGCTCCGGCGGTACGTCATTTGGTACCCGCCCGACCAGTCGCTGCACGGCGCGCGGCAGCAGGGCGCGGGGCAGTTTGCTGAAGAGCGCGGGCCAGCTCTTCGTGCCGCAGATATCGGTGAAGAAATGGCCGAGCCGACCTTCCTTCGCGAGAATGCGGGCGACGGCATAGTGCATGCGGGCACCGAGATGGCTGACGACGATGGTCCCGGTCATGACGGTCCGTGCTCCAGGATAACGGCGCTCGCGGGCACAGGATCCCGCTCGGCGAGGTCGTCGAGAACGGTGCTCCAGGCGACGAGTGCGCGATCAAAGGCATAGTCGGCCTCGAACGCGGTC
Organism: Roseateles sp. XES5; assembly: GCF_020535545.1. Classification (NCBI taxonomy): domain Bacteria; kingdom Pseudomonadati; phylum Pseudomonadota; class Betaproteobacteria; order Burkholderiales; family Sphaerotilaceae; genus Roseateles; species Roseateles sp. XES5. The sequence goes on along the minus strand of NZ_CP084754.1, from coordinate 39,427 downwards.
CTTGCAGCCACGCCCATCGCCTTGACCTGCTCTGGATCGGCGGCAAGGTCGGAGATCGTTCGGGCAAGGGTCTCCGCCTCGCCGATCCGGACAAGGACGCCGCACCGCTCGGCGGCGACGACGGTCGCGACGCTGCCGTTCGGATCGCCGATGAAAAGCGTGGGTTTCCCGGCGGCGAGGATGCCATAGAACTTGCTCGGGATAATGCAATGTTCCAGGCGGGGCTTCAGGGAGACAATGTGGAGGTCCGGCGCGCCGAGGCTTTCGGCAAGGTACCCTGCAGGTTGCAGCGGCTTGAAGGCAACATTCTTGAGGCCGCGTTCCCGCACCGCACCGATGACGGAATCGAGCCTGTACCCGCCGCCGACCATGAGGAAGCGGATGTCCGGGCGGTCTTTCAGCAGGGTCGCCGCCTCGATCAGCGTGGCGAATTCGTGGGCGCGCCCGAAATTACCGGAGTAACCGACGACGAACTTGCCCGCGTAGCCCCAGGCGGCGCGCAAAGGGTTTTCCTCCCGCGGGATGGGATAGATCTCGGCGGCATCGGACCAATGGTGCAGCACGCGGATGCGTTCGGCCGGCACGCCCCGGGCGAGCAGATAGTCCGCCATCCGACCGGTGGGGCAGACGGCAAGTCGCGATCGCGCGATCGACCTGTCGCGCAACCATGACACAAGTCGCCCAAGCATCGGCGCCCGGCCAAGGAAGCCAAGCTCGATCGCGGTTTCGGGAAAGAGGTCCATGATCCAGTTGACCATCCGGCCGCCGCGCAGCCGGATCGGCAGCGCGCAGGTAAGCGAGATCAGCGGTGGATCGGTGCACACCACGACGACATCGCTATGCCGTATGTTCCGGGAGAGCCAGGTAAAGGCTGCAAGGTGGAAGGACAGGTAGTCGATGGCCCGGCCAGGCAGGGTGCGGCGGCCGAAGCGCGAGGCGGCAAGCCGCACGACATCCACGCCGGAGCAGGTCTCCCGTGCGGCAAAGGGGGCATCGTGGCGGTCGTGACGGGTCCGGCTCGCGAGAACCGTCACCGTGCCGCCTTTCCGGGCGAGGCCGAAGGCCAGCGCCGATACCATGCGGCTCGTCGCCGACTGGTCGGGATGGAAATACCGGTTGACGAAGATCGTCCTCATGAATCCGCCCCGCATCGCACGTCCTGGCTTCGATCCTGCCAGCGGACGGGTGGACGGCAAGTTCTCCAAAGGCGCTAGAAGGCGTGGCGCATCCGCTCTGCGCCTACGTCTTCCGCACGAAGGGGCATGGACCTTCGGCGTGCAGGGGAGAGGATACCGTCTCGCTGGTGGCGGCGAGATCTCCCACGTCCCCCGAACGGCCACCTTGCCGGTCGGCCCGTCCCATCGCTAACTCTCGGATCGACGGGCGACGAACCATCGTGCCCGGCGTTTTCCTCGTGCGAAAGCTGATCCAGCGATGTCTGAGAAAACTGCCTTGATCATCGGCGTGACGGGCCAGGATGGCTCCTATCTGACCGAGCTGCTGCTCGCCAAGGGATACCGGGTGCATGGCCTCAAGCGGCGGTCGTCCTCCTTCAATACCGCCCGTGTCGATCATCTCTATGTCGACCCGCGGTCTGCGAATGTGCGGTTTCACATGCATTTCGGCGACCTGACCGATGGGACGAACCTCTGCCGGGTGATCCAGGAGGTCTGCCCGGACGAAATCTACAATCTCGGCGCCCAGAGCCATGTGCAAGTCAGCTTCGAGACGCCGGAATATACCGCCAATACCGATGCGCTCGGCACGTTGCGGCTGCTGGAGGCCATGCGCCTCCTTAAAGTGGGAGAGCGCTGCCGCTTCTATCAGGCCTCGACCTCGGAACTGTTCGGCGGCATCGGCGAGACGCCGCAGCGGGAGGGAACGCCTTTCCATCCGCGCAGCCCCTATGCCGCCGCCAAGCTCTACGCCTACTGGATGACGGTCAACTATCGTGAAGCATACGGTTTCCACGCTTCAAACGGCATCCTCTTCAACCATGAGAGCCCGCGCCGGGGGGAAACCTTCGTCACGCGCAAGATCACGCGCGCGGTCGCGGCGATAGAATGGGGCCTGCAGGACAAGCTCTTCCTCGGCAATCTCGACGCCCGGCGCGACTGGGGACATGCGCGCGACTATGTCGAGGGCATGTGGCGGATCCTGCAGCAGGAGGTGCCGGATGACTATGTGCTTGCCACGGGCGAGGCCCATACCGTGCGGGAGTTCGTCGAGCGCGCCTTCGAGGTCGTCGGCAAGTCCATCGAATGGGACGGCGCCGGCGTCGACGAGATCGGCTATGAGCGCAAGAGCGGCCGCGCACTCATCCAGATCGACCCGCGCTACTTCCGACCCGCCGAGGTGGACATCCTGCTCGGCGACGCGAGCAAGGCGCGGGACAGGCTCGGCTGGCGGCGGACCGTGTCCTTCGAGGCGCTCGTTTCGGAAATGGTGGAATCGGACCTGCGCGTCATCACCAGGGAGGAAGGCCGCAATGATCTCCACGGCTGACAAGGCCCCGGTATCGTATGACCTGCGCGGCAAGCGCGTCTGGGTCGCGGGGCATTCGGGTATGGTCGGCTCGGCGCTCCTGCGTCGGCTGAAACGGGAGCGCTGTGACCTGCAGACGGTTGCGCACGGGCAGGTCGACCTGACGCGCCAGGCCGATACCGAGAACTGGATGCGCAAGGCGCGGCCGGAGGCCATCTTCATCGCTGCCGCACGGGTCGGCGGCATCGGGGCGAATGCACGCTACCCGGCGGAGTTCCTTTCCGAGAACATGCTGATTCTCGTCAATGTCATCAAGACCGCGTCGGATCTCGGTGTCGAGAAGCTGATGTGCCTGGGATCGAGTTGCATCTATCCCAAACATGCCGAGCAACCCATCGGCGAGGATGCCCTGCTGACGGGCAGTCTGGAGCCCACCAACGAAGCCTATGCGCTTGCCAAGATCGCCGGGATAAAGCTTGCCGCCGCCTATGCGGAGCAACACGGTCGTCGCTTTATCTCCGTCATGCCGACGAACCTTTACGGCCAGAACGACAATTTCGACCTCGACCATTCCCATGTCATCCCGGCGCTGATCCGCAAGATGCACGATGCTCGCGTCGCCCATCGCGACAGCGTCGTCGTCTGGGGAACTGGTACGCCGAAGCGGGAATTCCTGCATGTTGACGATCTGGCCGACGCCTGCGTTTTCCTGATGAAGGAATATGAGAGCCCAAAACCGATCAACGTCGGGTCGGGGGAGGAGATCTCCATCGGTGAACTCGCTTTCCTGATCGCCGATATCGTCGATTTTCGCGGCCATATCGTCTTCGACGCCTTCAAGCCTGACGGCACGCCCCGCAAACTCCTCGACAGTTCCCGTTTGCGCGCGCTCGGATGGTCGCACAAGACCGAGCTTCGCGCCGGAATCAGGGACCTGTATCACCGGTGGCGAGACAGCGACCACAAGCCGATCGCCCAGCAGGACTATCCCTGAACGTTGGCCTCGTCGCTTTCCGCCAGCACCACCAGACGGGCCAACTCCGGCAGGGAAGCGACCTGCATCCGCCGCATGATCGCGGCGCGGTGCACTTCGACCGTGCGCTGACTGACATGCAGATCCTGCGCGATCACCTTGCTGGCCTGGCCGGCAAGCACCCGATCGAGGATTTCCCGCTGGCGTCCCGTAAGGTGCGACAGCCGAGCCCTTGCCTCTCGCTGCCTTGTGTCCTGCATGCCCGTATTGCGGCTGCGCGCCAGGGCCTTGGAAACGCTCGCCAGCAGATCGGATGGCCCGATCGGTTTCTCGATGAAATCGGATGCCCCTGCCTTCATTGCCAGAACGGCCGTCGCGACATCGCCGGCACCCGTGATCATGATGATGGGTAGGTTGACCCCGCGCCCGCGCAGGGTTCGCAATACGTCCAGGCCACCGATACCCGGCAGCTTGACGTCCATGACCAGGCATCCGGGCGAGGCGTCGTCGAAGGCGGCGAGAAAGCTCTCACCATCGCAAAACGCCTGCACGCGGCGCCCGTCGGCCTCGAAAGTCTCCTGCAAGGCTTCGCGTATCGCGCGGTCATCGTCGATGACGAAGATCGCCGGCTCGGCCGACAGTGATGCCTTTGGCTCCTGCCGCTTGCCTTCGATCTCTATTCCGCTGGTGTGCAGCAGGAGCTGGATTGCCTTCAGGAGATCGCCGAGGCTCACGGGCTTGGGCATGTGCAGGCAATCTTCGGCAGATAGAATGCGCAACGTTTCCGCCGTGATGTCCCCCGTCAGGATGATCGCGGGGATGTTTCGGCCAAGGATTGCGCGAAGCTCCCTGGCGACATCGATGCCTTTGATCTCGTTTGGAAGATTGTAATCGGCGAGGATGAGTGTGGGAATCACCGTGCCGCTGGAGACAAGATCGATCGCGGTCGCGCCGTTGTCAGCGGAATAGACCAGATGCTGTTCGTCACGCAACGCGATCTCGATCAGGTTGCGGACCTTCTGGTCGTCTTCCACGACGAGGACGTTGCCGCGCAGAGGCGGCGCCTCAAGGTTTTTCTCGACTTGCGTCCGATCCTGCTGCGGATCCTCCTTGCCGAGCGCGACATGGACGGAGAAGACGGAGCCCTTGCCCGGAACGGAGCGGACCTGGATCTGGTGGCCGAGCAATGCGCTGAGGCGCTTGACGATGGAAAGACCCAGGCCAAGGCCGAGTTCGGCCTCGGTGCCGTCGCTGTCCGCCTGATGGTATTCGTCGAAGATGACCTGGAGTTCGTGGGCCGCGATGCCGATGCCGCTGTCCCATACCTCGATGGTAAGCGCGTCCTTGTGTCGTCGGCAGCCCAGCAGGATCTTTCCTTCCCGCGTGTATTTGAGCGCATTCGCCAGGAGATTGCGAAGCATCTGTTCCAGAAGGCGAGGGTCGGTGCGCACCAGCTGGTTCGACGGCACGAAGCGCAGGGAAAGGCCTTTTTCCATGGCGTTGTAGCCAAACTCGTCATGCAGGCGCTGCAACACGTCGTTGACCTTGCAGGTGACTATGCGTGGATAGACCGTACCTGCCTCTATCTGGTTGATGTCGAGGAGTGCGTTGAGCATCCCGGACATCGATCCCAGCGTGTCGCGGAAACTCTTGACCAGCTTCCCGGCCTTTTCGTTTTCCACGGATTTCTCCAAAAGGCCTTGGAGCAGGACGAGCGACTGCAGGGGTTGGCGTAGATCGTGGCTTGCCGCGGCGAGGAAGCGGGACTTTGCCGCATTGGCGCGCTCGGCGGCCCGTTTCGCCCGGTTGAGCGCTTCATGGGCCCGGTGCTGGGTGGTCACGTCAGCAAAAGTGATGACGACGCCCTCTGTGCCGCCTTCCTGGGTTCGATACGGCATGACACGGCGCATGTACCAGGTGCCGTTCGCGTTCCTGACTTCGCGCTCCCTGGTGCTACTGCCTTTCAAAACGGCGGCGGCGTCGCCGAGCAGGGTCGGATCGGGCACGCGCGCATTGAGGTCCGCCAGGGGCCTGCCGATGTCACCCATGATGACGTTGAAGATCGAGCGGGTCGCCGGCGTGAAGTAGCGGATATTCAAGCCGGGATCGAGGAAGATCGTTGCGACATCGGTGCTGTACAGCACATTCTCAAGGTCGTTTGCCGTCGCGCGCTGGCGTTCCAGCGCCTCCTGAAGCTGGGCGTTGAGCGCGGTCAGTTCCTCGTTCAACGACTGGAGTTCCTCCTTGGAGGTCAGCAGCTCCTCGTTGGCGGACTGATACTCCTCGTTGAGGGAAAGGGTTTCCGCATTGATCGCCTTTTGCTCTTCCGCCGCATTCTCCAGATCGCGGATCGCGGCCTGGAGCTCCGTGCGGGTGGCTGCAAGCTCGCTCTCCAGCCTGCCGGACCGATCGTTTTGGGCAGGCTCTACACGATCGCCGGCCGGGGATTGCTGCGCGACGTCGAGGAAGCTGACAAGAAACAGGTCCTCCCCGTCGCTGGTGACGGGCTGCACTGCGATTTCGTAACGCGACAGGGTGTCGGCCGCATCGTGATACAGACCGATCGCCATGGTGCGGACCTTTTCCTGCTGGGCGCGATGGAGCGCCGAGCGGAGCTTGGTGTGCACGCTGCGCGGCGTCATCGTGAAGAGGTCCTGGGTCGGATAGCCGGGCGCAATGCGCAGGTAGCGCTGCACGGCCCCCAGAGAGTAGAGGTATTCGTATTTTCGGTTGATCAGCACCGTGGCCGGGGCGTAGCTGTCGAGGATCGTGCGGCGGCAGAGTTCGGCGAGGACGGCCTGCCGTCCCGGCATCTGTCCCTGCTGTATCGGCACCCGGACATTGTCCGATGCGTTGACGGCAAAACCATAGCGGCCCCGTTGACCCTTGCGGCGGAAAATCCTCGCGGATTTGTCGATCACGTCGAAGCGGCTGGTTCCCGCCCCCACGGTTTCCGTGTTGCCGAGCAGCAGGATGCCATTGTCGTTGAGGGCGAAATGGCAAAGTCCGATGACCTTCGCCTGTGCCTCCGGTCCGAGATAGATCAGGAGATTGCGGCAGGAGATGAGGTCGATGTTGGAGAAAGGCGGATCGCTGAGGACGTTCTGGACCGCGAAGATGATCGAGGAGCGAAGCTCAGAGTTAACCCGGTAGCCTTGCTCCTCCTGGGTAAAGAAGCGTTGCAGCCGTTCGGGCGATACATCCGCCTTGATCGCCAGCGGATAGAAACCCTCGCGCGCGAACGCGACCGCAGCCTCGTCCGCATCGGACGCGAAGATCTGCATCCGGATGTCGTGCCTGGCATGCGAAATACATTCCTGCACGATCATGCCCAGAGAATAGGCTTCCTCGCCGGTGCTGCATCCAGCAATCCATAGGCGAAGCGTGCGCCCGGACGGATGAGCCGCGATGAGCTCGGGTACGATCTTCGTGCGCAGCCGCTCGAAAATCTCGGGGTCACGGAAAAAGCTTGTGACGTTGATCAGGATATCAGCCGCAAGCTGGGATAGTTCCGACGCATTTTCCTCCAGGAGGCGAAGGTACCGCGCCGTGTCGGTGGAAGCTATTCCGGCCATGGCCATGCGCCGTTCCAGCCTGCGATAGAGCGTTCCCTGCTTGTAGAGGGCGAAATCCTTGCCGGCCGTCTCGCGAAGCATGGTGAGGATCCGGTCCACGACGGCCTGTTTTGAAGGCGGCCGGACGCTGTCGGGGACGGTTGGGGACCACGGGCTTTGCAGGGCCTGTGCGATAGCAGCGAGCGGCATGACGTGTTCGGCCATTCCTGAATCGATCGCGCTCTTCGGCATGCCGTCATAGTCCGCCTCTTCCGGGTCCTGGACATAGACCCGGCCGCCGGCTTCGCGGATGAAGCGGATGCCGATGCTTCCGTCTGTCCCGGTGCCGGACAGGACGACCGCTGTTGCACGCGCGCCATACGCCGCAGCCAGGGAATTCAACAGGAAATCATAGGGCATGCGAATGCCACGACGAACGGGCGGCGTTGTGAGGCGTATCGTGTCGGCTTCCACGGCGATATAGCAGCCGGGCGGGATAATGAAGAGGTGATCGGGCTCCAGCTTCCGGCCGTCCGCAGCCTGAACGACCTTCATGCTGGTGTGGCTGGAAAGGAGTTCGACCAGAAGGCTCTCATGAATGGGATCGAGATGCTGGACGAGGATGAAGGTATTACCACCCCCCGATGGCATGGCTTCAAGAAGAGCTCGGCAAGCATCAAGCCCGCCGGCCGACGCGCCGATCGCGATAACGCCTGCGACCGGCCCGCCGGAGGTGTCGTTTAGCCCCGACGAAACGCGCGAAAAGGGATGGCTCGAACTCATGGATGCAATCTCAGGGATTCTGCACACATTTTGAGCGTTCAACATGCGTGTGTCGGTTCGTACACAGTATAAACAGCCCAAGCCGAATTGCATACCCTGGGCTGTACGTATTTTCCGAATCTGTTCGCGGGCATCTTTTTTGATATAGATTTAAGATTGCAAAAAATATCGCCTGGAGACGTCAATATTGTTTCCACCGTAACTACACTTCTCGCTGCGCGAGAAAGTATTTTTATGCGACTTAAACTTGTTTTGCGGAAATAAGCTCTCTCCCTCTGATTTATCAATTCTAAGGATTCCTGTTGTGGTCGAGGTCGGAGGAATAAACGGGTCGGGTCATCGGGCGGCCTTGAACGGGACGCTGCGGTTGGCGGCTTTCAAGTCCGTCGCTCCGGTAAGGAGCGCGTTGGAAAGCATGCGCGTCCTCGACATGATCGACGAACGGACGCTTGACCGCGAATGTCTTTCTCAGAGTCTTGTGTCGCACGGTCTCGACATGACCATCGTGCTCTTCAACTCCATTGAAGCCTGGATGTCGAAGCATACCGAGGCATCGACCGGTGTGTTGCTCAATGTCGGTAGCCGTGATTGTACCGAGCCGCGTATCGAGAGCAACATCCGCATGCTCGTTTCGCGGTTCCCGGATCTGCCAGTCATCATCCTTTCCGACAACCATGACCTGCGGCAGGTGCTGACGGTGCTGGATCTTGGTGTCAGGGGGTTCATCCCCTCGGCGGTCGGCATCTCCGTCTGCGTGAAGGCGATCTCGCTTGCGCTTTCAGGCGGCGTCTTCATCTCCACCGAGAGCCTGCCGGAACTGCGCAGGCTGATGTCGGCTGCCGATCAGCAGGAGCGCAAGCGGGCCGAGATCTTCACTTGCCGGGAGGAGGACGTGATTGCGATGCTCAAACTCGGCAAGGCCAACAAGATCATCGCTTATGAGCTCGAGCTGCGCGAAAGTACGGTCAAGGTCCACATCCGTAACATCATGAAGAAGTTGAAGGTCCGCAATCGGACGGAAGTGATCTTCAAGCTCAACGAGCTCTACAACTGATCCCTACGCCTATCGGCCATGTTCCCTCCACCAAAAGCGCGGATGCGCGCGCCGTGGATGGGGCGATAGTGCCCGGAAGGGCTGAAAGGCCCGGGAGGGCAAGATGGACGCATTCATTCAGGACTTCGAGAAATCCGACCGGCTTCGCCGGCGCGCGCACCGCATCATCCCTGGCGGGGCGCACACCTATGCCAAGGGCGACGACCAATATCCGGTCCTGTCACCGGGTTTCATCGTCAACGGTTACGGTTGCCATGTGTGGGACGCCGACGGCAACGCCTATATCGAATACGGCATGGGCAACCGCGCGGTCGGCCTCGGGCACGCCTATCGCCATGTCGTGGATGCCGTCGCGCGGCAACTGGAACTCGGCTGCAACTTCACGCGGCCAGCACGCATCGAGATCGACTGCGCCGCGACTTTCCTTCAGATGGTCCCGGGCGCGGACATGGTCAAGTTCTGCAAGGACGGCTCGGACGCGACGTCGGCGGCGATCCGTCTTGCGCGGGCGGCGACGGGCAGGGACCTCGTCGCGCGATGCCTTGACCATCCGTTCTTTTCGACCGACGACTGGTTCATCGGCACGACCGAGATGAATGCGGGCATTCCTGCGGCCGTCCGGGACCTGACGCTCGGCTTCCGCTACAACGACCTCGCTGATGCGCGCGATCTGTTCGCTCGCCATCCGGGCAGGATTGCCGCCCTCATTCTCGAAGCCTCGCGCGGCGACGAGCCGGCGGAGGGCTATCTGCACGACCTGCAGGCGCTTTGCCATCGCAACGGCGCGCTGTTCATTCTCGACGAGATGATCACCGGCTTCCGCTGGGCGCGCGGCGGCGCGCAGGACTATTATCGGCTGCAGCCGGATCTCTCCTGCTTCGGCAAGGCGCTTGGCAACGGTTTCGCCATCTCCGCGCTCGCCGGCAAACGCGAATTCATGGCGCTTGGCGGTATCGAGCAGACCGAGAGGCCTCGCGTCTTCCTGCTGTCGACGACCCATGGCGCCGAAACCCATGCCATGGCGGCAGCGATCGCCACCATGCATGTCTACGCGCAGGAGCCGGTCATTCCTCATCTGCGCAGCCAGGGACTGCGGCTCAAGGCCGGCATCGAGCAGGCGATTGTCCGCCACGGCTTGCAGCGTTTCGTCGGCGTGACGGGTCACCCCGCCTGCCTGTCCTATTTCACGAAGGGCAGGGATGGTACGTCCTCGCAGGCATTCCGAACGCTCCTGCTGCAGGAAACCATCCGCCGCGGCGTGCTCGCGCCATCGCTCGTGGTGAGTTACACGCATGGCAACGACGAGATCGACCAGACCGTGGAAGCCTTCGACGGCGCGCTCGGCGTCTATCGCCTCGCCCTCGACCACGGTATCGAGAACTATCTGGTCGGCCGCCCCTCGGATGTCGTGTTCCGCCGCTATAACACCGAGGCCAAGCCCTGCGCCGGGACGCCGGTGGCGAAGGCAGACCGCCTGAGCCTGTCCGAAAGCGGTAGGGCGGGCGGCCGATAACGCCTTTCGGGTGCGCGCCGCCGTCTTTGTCGTCAATCGTGGTCCGCGGCGCGCCGCCGTAGCATCTTCCTTCAGCAACGAGGCCGGGAGATGCGGACATGAAGGTGCTTGTAACGGGACACCAGGGCTATATCGGTGCAGTGATGGTTCCGATCCTGCTGCGGGCGGGCCATGAGGTCCATGGCTACGACAGCAGGCTCTACCGGCGCTGCGGCTACGCGCCCGGCGGGACCATGACGGAGGTTCCATCTACGCTCAAGGACGTCAGGGATATAACGCCCGAGGACCTCGAGGGATTCGATGCCGTCATCCATCTTGCGGCGTTGTCGAACGATCCGTTGAGCAATCTCGATCCCGATGTAACCTACGACATCAACCACAAGGGCAGCGTGCGCGTCGCGCGGGCAGCCAAGCAGGCCGGTGTCGCCCGCTTCCTCTTCGCCTCCTCTTGCAGCAACTATGGCCTTGCCGGCGAAGACCTCGTCGCGGAGGACGCGCCGCTCAATCCGGTTTCGGCCTATGGCCGCTCCAAGGTGATGGCGGAAGCGGACATCGCCGGGCTGGCGGACGCCGGCTTCTGCCCGGTATTCCTGCGGCCGGCGACGGCCTATGGCCTGTCGCCCATGCTGCGTTTCGATATCGTGCTCAACAATCTCGTCGCCTGGGCCGTGACGCGCGGCGTCATCCTGCTGAAATCGGACGGCACGCCCTGGCGGCCGATCGTCCATGTCGAGGACATCTCCGGCGCCTTTCTCGCAGCGCTCGAAGCACCGACGGAAGCGGTCTTCGCCGAAGCGTTCAATGTCGGCCGGACGGAGCACAACTACCAGGTCCGCGACATTGCCGACGTGGTGGCCCGGACCGTGCCAGACTGCCGGCTGGAATATGCCAGCGAGGCGGGGCCGGATGCGCGCTCCTACCGCGTCGATTTCGGCAAGATCGCGCGAACCCTGCCGGCCTTCCGTCCGCAGTGGGACGTGGTGGCCGGGGCCAGGCAGCTTCACGACGCCTATCGTGGCGCAGGCCTCACGCTCCAGGAATTTGAAGGGCCCCGTTATCAACGCATCGGCCATATCCGCGCGCTTCTCGCCAGCAACACGCTCGACCGGAACCTCAGGTGGCGGCCGGCGGTGAAGGCCCTGGCGGACACGCTGGCGGCGCACGCGTGAGGGATGGCGATGAACGAGGCGGCACGGCCCCAGCCATCGGCGGACGGCACGGCTGATATCGGCGGTGAACTCCACGCGCTCGTCTCCCGGCTTTTTCCGATCTGCCGCAGCATCACGGGCGAGGGCGTGCGCCGCACCCTCGCGATCCTGTCGGAGCATGTCGATGTCGCGGTCCGCGAGGTGCCTTCAGGCACCCAGGTTTTCGACTGGACCGTGCCGCAGGAGTGGACCGTGCGCGGCGCCTATGTCCGGGCGGCGAGCGGCAAGGTCGTGGTCGATCTCGCTGCATCCAACCTGCATCTCGTCGGCTACAGCGAACCCGTCGCGCGCCGCATGCCGCTATGCGAGCTTCGCACGCATATCCATACGTTGCCGGACCAGCCGGACCTCATTCCCTACCGGACCAGCTACTACAGCCGGAACTGGGGGTTCTGCATGGCGCACCGCGAATATCTCGCGCTGGAGGACGGAGAATACGACGTCTTCATCGACACTACGCTTGCCGACGGCGCGCTGACCTATGGCGAGGTCTTCCTGCCGGGCGAAACCGGGCGCGAGGTGCTGCTGACCGCCCATATCTGCCACCCCTCGCTTGCCAACGACAATTGCTCCGGCCTTGCGGTGCTCGCGCGCGTCGCCAGGACCCTTGCGGCGCGCCGCAACCGGTTCGGTTACCGCTTCCTCTTCGCGCCGGGCACGATCGGCGCGCTCTGCTGGCTTGCCGGGAACGAGGCGGGGCTTTCCCGTATCGATCACGGCCTCGTCGTCTCCTGCATCGGCGACGGCGGCGGTCCGGTCTACAAGCGCAGCCGCCGCGGCGATGCGACGATCGACCGGGCCATGGAAGCCGTGCGCTGTGACGGCCGGGAGGTGACGATGCGTGACTTCAGTCCTTTCGGTTATGACGAGCGGCAGTTCTGCTCGCCGGGCTTCAACCTGCCGGTCGGCCTTCTCCAGCGCAGCGCCTTTGGAACCTTTCCCGAATATCATACCTCGGCGGATGATCTGGATTTCGTACGGCCGGAGCACCTTGCCTCCTCCTTTCGCATGATCATGGATGTCGTCGACATCCTCGAAACCGACCGCATACCCCTCAACCTCTCGCCGAAGGGAGAGCCGCAACTCGGGCGACGGGGGCTTTATTCGGCGACGGGCGGTCACACGGCGACCTCGGATATCACCATGGCCTACCTCTGGGTGTTGAACCTTGCCGACGGCAGCCATTGCCTGCTCGACATTGCCCGCCGCTCCGGATTGCCGTTCTCGGCGATTGCCGCCGCCGCCACACGGCTCGAGGCGTGCGGACTGCTCGGCAAGTCTCAGGCATGAAATTCGCATTCCGCAAGAAGCGGCCAGTTCCGGTCCTTTTCCGACATTACGGCCGGCTTTGCCGGCCAGTCTATCGCAAGGGCGGGATCGTCGTAGCGCACGCCGGCAGCAGCGTCAGGATCGTAGCGCGCCGAGATGAGATAGCCGACGACGGCATCCTCGGTCAGCGACAGGAAACCATGCGCGAAGCCTTCCGGAATATAGAGCTGGCGCATGTTTTCGGCGCTGAGTTCCGCCGCCGTCCAGTGGCAGTAGCCGCGCGATTGCGGGCGCAGATCGACGGCCACGTCCCAGATCGCACCCTTCAGGCAGGATACCAGCTTCACCTCCCGGTGCGGTACGCGTTGGAAATGCAGGCCGCGAAGTGTGTGCTTCTGCGTCGAACGAGAGAGGCTGTGCTGGACGAAACGGTTCTCGAGCGCCAGTGCTTCCATTTCGTCGATGCAGAAGGTCCTGGCGAATGAGCCTCGCGCATCGACGATCGGCAACGCCTCGATAAGCCACACGCCGTCGAGATCGGTTCTGGTGAACAGCATTGGTTTCTCCTCTGCCCGTGTTCCACGATCCTGACGGATACAAGCCGTCTGCCAAGTACGGTTTCCGGCGTATTGCAAAGGCCGCGGCGTCAAGGTGGTTAACATCCGCTTATGCATGTTTCACAAGGCTACGCCTTTCGGATAGGGACGGTGTTCGCAAGGTAGTATGGCAGCCTTCGTATTCCCTGCTTAATCTGGCAACCACGTCGAGAAACGGTCCCCTTGCGGATAGGCTATCTTCGATCGCCTCCTCCTTCGGTCCGGACCGGGTATCTCCTTGGAGGCGTTGCCATGAGTTTTCAGGCCAGCCAGTCGCTCTCGCAATCCCACAGCCCATCGCTGAGACCCGCGTGCCGGCTGTGCGGAAGAGCCTTGAAACATACCGTCGTCGATCTCGGCATGTCGCCGCCGTGCGAAAGTTTCCGCCAGGAAAGCGAACTCGGCCTGATGGAGGCATATTATCCGCTGCATGTTCGCGTGTGCGAAGAATGCATGCTGGTGCAGCTGGAGGAACATGTCAGCCGGGAGAGCATCTTCGAGGAATATGCGTACTTCTCCTCCTATTCCACGAGTTGGGTGGCGCATGCGGAGCGCTATTGCGAACGGATGATCGATCGCTTTTCCCTCAATGCGCGCAGCTTCGTTGTCGAGATCGCCAGCAACGACGGCTATCTCCTGCAGCATTTGGTTGCGCGGGGTATACCCGTGCTCGGTATCGAACCGGCGGTCAATGTCGCCGAGGTGGCAATCGCCCGCAACATACCGACGAAGACCGCTTTCTTCGGCAAGCGTCTTGCCGGCGACATGTTGGCCGCCGGCCAGAAGGCCGACCTGATCGTCGCCAACAACGTGCTGGCCCAGGTGCCCGACATCAACGACTTCCTGAGCGGCATGAAGCGCATCCTCAAGCCCGAGGGTGTCGTGACGCTGGAGTTCCCCCATGTCGCGACGCTGATCGCGCAGAACCAGTTCGACACGATCTATCACGAGCATTTCTCGTATTTCTCCCTGTTCACGGTGCAAGTCGCCGCCCGGCTGCATGGCCTCGAAATTTTCGACGTCGAGGAGCTGCCGACCCATGGGGGATCGCTGCGCGTCTATCTCGGTCATGCGGGGCGCTCGGGGGTGATCAGCTCGAATGTCGGCACTCTCCTGGAGCGGGAGCGCCGGTCCGGGCTGCATGGCGTGGAGGCCTACACGTCCTTCTCCACGCGCGCGCGGCAGGCAAAGCGCAACCTGCTCTATTTCCTCATCAGCGTGAAGGAGCGGGGGGCGAGCATCTGCGGCTACGGCGCGCCCGGCAAGGGCAACACGCTCCTGAACTATTGCGGGATCGGCACGGATTTCCTCGACTTTACCGTGGACCGCAATCCCTACAAGCACGGCCGCTTCACGCCGGGCATGCATATTCCCATCCTGCCCGTCGAGGCGATCGATCTCCACCGACCGGATTACATCCTGATCCTGCCCTGGAACCTGAAAGCCGAGATCGTGGCCCAGATGCGCCATGTCGGTAGCTGGGGCGCGAAATTCATCGTCCCCATTCCCGAGGTCGCCGTCGTCGATCCCCTGGAGGACCTGTCATGAAGGTCGTGCTTTTCTGCGGCGGGCGTGGAACACGCATCCGCGAATATTCGGAAGCCGTGCCCAAGCCCATGATCCCGCTCGGTGCGCAGCCGATCCTGCGCCATGTCATGCAGTACTACGCCTCCTACGGCCACGACGACTTCACGCTTTGCCTCGGTTACAAGGCGAACGTCATCAAGGACTTCTTCCTCAACTGCCGGCCGCAGACCTTCTCGGATTGCATCGTGTCCGGGGAGGGGCGGGTGGAGCTGCTCGGCGAGGCACAGGAGCACTGGCGTATCGCGCTGATCGATACCGGCATCTGGCGCAATATCGGAGAACGCCTCTGGGCGGTGCGCGAACAGGTCAGGGGCGAGCGCATCTTCCTGGCCAATTACAGCGACGGCCTGACCGACGTCGATCTCGACGACATGGTCGCCCGCTTCGAGGCCAGCGGCAAGATCGCCTGCTTCCTCGCGGTGCGCCCCCCGCTCACCTACCACCTTGCCGATATCGACGAGGCGGGCCGGGTGCGTGAATTCCGCTCGTCGGACACGTCCGATATCTGGATCAACGGCGGATACTTCCTGATGCGCGGCGAGATATTCGACTACATGCGCGAGGGCGAGGAACTGGTTCTCGAGCCCTTCGAGCGGCTGATCAAGGACGACATGCTGATGGCCTACAAGCATGAGGGCTTCTGGCGCTCCATGGACACGTTGCGCGACTGGCAGATGCTGGAGGAAATGGTCGAGCGCGGCGAGATGCCATGGGTCCACCAGATGGAGGGGGAGCGCATATCCAGGCTGCGCAGGGTCGGCCGGTCATGAAAACGCTGCCCTTTGCTTCCGCCGGACACCGGTTGCGGATTCTCTGCCTCGGCGCCCATGCCGACGATATCGAGATCGGCGCGGGCGGCACGATCCTCGGCCTGATCGGGGGCGGCGTGAAGCTGGAGGCCTATTGGTGCGTCATGAGCGCGACCGCGGAGCGGGCGGCCGAGACGCGCCGGTCCGCCGCCGACTTCCTCGCCGGCGCGGCGTCCGCCACGGTCGAGGTCTGCGGCTTCGAGGACAGCTATTTTCCGAGCCAGAGTCGCGAGATCAAGGCCTTCCTGCTGGCCTTGCGTGACCGGGTCGAACCCGATGTCATCTTCACCCACAGCCGTTACGACGCCCACCAGGATCATCGGGAACTGAACGCCCTAACGACGAACGTTTTTCGCGACCATTTCGTGCTAGAATACGAAATCCCAAAATGGGATGGAGACATCACGGAACGCAATGCCTACGTGCCCCTGCCGCCCGGCGTCATCGACCGCAAGATCGACCTGCTCATGGAGCACTTCGCGACGCAACGGTCCAAGGACTGGTTCCACGCGGATGTCTTTCGGGGAATAGCCCGCATGCGCGGCATGGAATGCCGCTCGCCCTCGCTTTTCGCGGAGGCTTTCACGGTGCGCAAGATGGCCCTCGCATAGGGCGGACAGCCGAGATCGAACAGAGGCCAGACTCGTAATTCTGACCGGGAAACTAGTGAGGGGTACCATGGCAAGAGACGACGAAGCGGATTCCGACAAAGAGGCGATCAATATCATGCGGACGCGGAGTTCAGCCGGCAGAGACAGCCGCGCCGATTCCAGGGAATATGTCGACCGACAATCCCAGCAATATGCCGCAAGCGACTATGTCGCGATCTTCGACAAGCGCAACCTCGATCGGGAATGTCTTGCCAACAGCCTGGATTCACATCGGATCGGCATCAGCGTGTTTACCTTTTCCGGGCTTGCCGCGTGGCAACAGAGCAAGGCAAGCCTCGGCACGCTTCGCGCCAGTCTCGTCAACATCGGCAGCAGAAACGTCTCCGATCCGGACCTGCGGGACGAGATCACGCAACTCCTGACGACGCTGGAGCCGGTGCCGGTGGTGGTGCTTTCCGACAACCAGACGCTCGATCACGTGCTCGACGTCATCGATCTCGGCGTACACGGGTTTATTCCGAGCTCCGTCGATATCGACGTCTGCATCGAAGCGATCGGGCTTGCTATCGCCGGCGGGCAATTCGTTCCGGCCAGCAGCGTTCTTGCGATGCGCGGGCTTCTCGGCAGCTATCCGCAGAAAGTCCGTGGCTGGTCTGCCTTCACGGTGCGCCAGGCGGCCGTCGCCGAGGCGCTGCGCCGCGGCAAGGCGAACAAGATCATCGCCCGGGAACTCAATCTCTGCGAAAGCACGGTGAAGGTACACATTCGCAACATCATGAAGAAGCTCGGCGCGACCAATCGCACGGAAGTCGCCTGCAAGGTCGGTGAGATCCTGTCGGACGAGACCTATCAAAGCAGCCAGGCGTAAAGCCGGCCCCTATTACAGGAATTCAGTCATGATCTGGTCAGACAGACCGGCCGGACCGGAGGAGTTCGTCCTTCCCCGGCCCCTTGCCGTCATCGTGGAACGCCGGTGGCCGATCCTCGCCTGCCTTGCCGCGGGTGTTGTGATCGCGGCGGTCGGTTATCTCGACCAGCCGTCGCGCTACGGCGCCGAGGCGGTGCTGGCGCTGGACATGCGCAAGTTCCAGGCGCTGCCCACGGAATCCGTCGTTTCGCCGCTGCCGCAGGAAAGCCCGGTGCTGCGCACGGAGGTCGATATCATCAGTTCCCGTTCGATGGCCGAACGGGTTCTGACCCAATTGCAGGCGGCGGGAATCGATGCCGCCAGGGGCTTCGGCCTGACGGCGGAGAATGCGGCCGGCCATGCGGGATCCTCCGCCCGCGCGAACCGTGTCAGCGTCGACCGCCGCGTCCTTCTCGACAGCCTCATTTCCGGTGTCCGCGTCACCAATGACGGCCGTTCCTATACGATCTATGTGGCGTTCAGCGGCATGGAGCCGGAGTTCACGGCTGCGGTCGCCAATGCCTATGCCGAGGCCTATATCAACTATCAGGTCGATGTGCAGACGTCAGCGACGCGGCGTGTCAGCGACTGGCTGGGAACGCGCCTCGTAAGCCTGCGCAGCGAACTCGAACGCTCGGAACATGCGGCGACCTCGTTCCGGGAGAAATCCGGAATCGCCAAGTCGAACGGCACGACCTTGCTGTCCCAGCAGATCGCCGGACTAAATGCTGAACTCGCGCGACTGCGGGCCCAGCTTGCGGGATTGGTCGCGCGCCTTGCGACGGCGGTTGACGTATCGGATGGGCAGAGCGGCCTTGCCATTCCCGAAGTCCTGAACTCGCCGGCGATCCAGCAATTGCGCACCGAGGAAGCCCGTCTCAAGCGGCTGCTTGCCGCGATCAGCGAAAGCGGCGCGGTCAAGAATCCGCAAATTCCGGACCTGACCTCGCAACTGGGGACGATCCAGACGCAGATCGGCGCCGAGGTGGAGCAGATCGTCGACAGTCTGCGCACAGAGATCGAGGTCGCGCGCCGCCAGCAGACAGGCCTTGAGGCGAGCTTGAAGCAGTTGCAGGCGGAGATGTCGAACGCGAACGAAGCGATCGTGCAGGCCGACCAGCTCGACCGCGAGGCCAGCGCCAACCGGGCGATCTACGAGAGCTACCTCACGCGCTACAAGCAGACGATCGAACAGGACGGCATCGCGATGGCGGAAGCGCGCATCATTTCGCGCGCGGTGCCGTCCGGATCGCCATCGAGCCCGAACGCAGCCGCCTGGCTCATCGGCGGGCTGGTGTTCGGCCTCGCCGGCGGTGCGCTCGCAACCCTCCTTCTCGAACTGCGCGCCAGCTTCCTGCGCCGTCCCGATCCGCGGGAAATCAGTGCCGGCATTCCGGTCATCGGCCGCATCCCGGAGCTTTCTGCACCGCAGCGTGCCGGTGTCGCCGATCTCA
This sequence comes from Roseateles sp. XES5, assembly GCF_020535545.1. Classification (NCBI taxonomy): domain Bacteria; kingdom Pseudomonadati; phylum Pseudomonadota; class Betaproteobacteria; order Burkholderiales; family Sphaerotilaceae; genus Roseateles; species Roseateles sp. XES5. Next base: position 20,625 of record NZ_CP084754.1, on the reverse strand, counting down.
TCCGTCACTCCCGCGAGCCTTTCGCCCATGCCATTGCCGACATGCAGGGCCGTCTGCGCCTCTCCGCGCGGCCCGGCAACGTTCTGGTCATCGCGGTGACATCGGCTGCTGCGAGCGAGGGCAAGACACTTGTGTCGTCCTGCCTTGCCCGCTCGCTTGCAGCGACGGGCCTCCGCACGCTGCTGCTGGACGCGAACCCGGCCTCGCCCGGCATTGCCGGGGAATTCGGTGCCCAGCCCCTGCGCACGATGGAGTGCGTTTGCACCCGAGAAAACGTCGAGTTCCGCGAGCTTGTCCGCCATGACGGTCCCTCCGGCATCGACCTGATCTGTGCGGGGATGGCGAAGGTCCCCGCCGAACATATTCTCGGCCACGACGGCTTTGCACGGCTCCTGTCTGCGCTGAGGGGCGCCTATGACGTCGTGATCGTCGATTCGACGGCGATATCGAACGGTTCCGGCGCATTGCTGGTTTCCGCGCTGGTCGACCGGACGATCCTCGTCGTTCCCGAGGGGGCCGAGCGTGAGGATACCAACCGCGCCATCCGCAGGTTCGGCAGGGCCCGCATCGCGATCGACGGCCTGGTCGTCAACTGTGCGTCCCGCAGCATTCTGGAGGGGTGCAACGTCGTTTCCCTCGCCGCCGACCATCCCGGTTCGGCTCTGGAGGCAAGAAAACGCGTGGAAATGTCTACCGATCTACCTTCTTTCGTCGGGTTGTGAGGTCTGAGACACCATGGCACGCCACCAAGCCGCACAGCATGAAGATCGCCGCCTTTGGCGGCACGTTGCGTGCCGGGCAGTTTTCATGTGTCTTCTGCTCGTCGCGGTCTCGATCACGCCGGCAAGCGCCCAGAACCAGGACTACAGGGTGGCCGGGGGCGACGTGCTGCGCGTCACGGTCTATGGCGATCCGGGATTGAGCGGGTCCTTTCCCATCGGCACGGACGGCACGATCGGATACCCGCTGCTCGGCAACGTCGCCGTGGCCGGCAAGGGTATCGATGAGGTTCGCCAGACCATCGATGCCGGGCTCAGGGAGCATATCGCCAACCTTTCCGTCGCGGTCGTCGTGGAGGCCTATGCGCCGGTCTTCATCGTGGGCGAAGTCCAGAAGCCCGGCCGGTATGAGTTCCGGCCCGGCATGATCGCTCTCGAGCTTTTCGCGCTCGGGGGTGGGCAGAAGGAGGTGCTGGCGCAGGGCGACAATGCCGGCATGCGGCTTGCCGGCCTGCGCCAGGACTATGCGGATCTTGGCGTCCAGCTTCTCGGTCAGGATGTGAAACGGGTTCGTCTCGAGGCGGAGCTGAACGGGAAGCCTTTCACCTATCTGCCGAGCGAGGAGATCGGCACGCCGGATCCGCGGATCGTTCGTCAGGTCGTGGAGGCCGAGCGCACCCTGTTCGAGCTGCGCCGCGCGACGCTTGACGCCGAGATGAGAAGCCTGGAGCAGCAGAGGGTTGGCTATGTCGACGAGATCGACACGCTGCAAAAGAGCGGTAAGCTGCGCGACGGCGAACTCACCTTGCTGGATGAGGACGTCAAGCTTGCCCAAAGCATGGTGGAGCGCGGCCTGACGTCGAAGACCCAGCTTCGGGACAAGCAGCGGGAGATATCGGCGACGAACCGGGACATGCTGGAATTTGGCTCCTTCCTCGCCCGCGCCCGGCAGAACCTGACCGTGATCGACGGTCGCCTCAGTTCGCTGCGCGGGCAGCGCCGCGGGGACGTGGCGACAGAACTGCGCGAGGTGAACATCGATATCCTGCGCCTTCGCCGCAAGTTGACCTATAGCCTGCAGGCGATGGTCGAGGCGGGCATCGCGGTTGAGAAAAGAGACGGAACGCAGCAGACGGCCCTCCGCTTTTCCGCCGTGCGGATGGTCGGCGACACGTATCGGGAAGTCGCGGTCGGCCAGACGGACCCGGTGCAGGCGGGAGATATCCTGCGGGTAAGCCTTGCTCTGGATGGAAACGATATGGCGGAGCGCTGATGCCCTATCGCAGGACCCTGGTGAGAAGGGCGCGCAGACGCGGCATCGTATCGGGTCGTTGCAGCAGGTAGCCGAGCGGCGGCAGTATGGCGGTCGCTGGCGCCATGCGGACGGCGAGCATGAGCAGCTGCCACGCCTGCCTGTTGCCCCTGAGCGCATGCGCGGCGGCCGACCAGTAGGCGCGCTCGGCAATGCCGCGCCGGGCGCGGCGGCGCAAGGTCTCGGCCCCGTCGAGCCAGCGGCCTTCATGATGGAAGAAGCTCTCGGCCGCATCCGCCGTATGGCGAATGTGCAGGATTTGCTGCGCCCAAAGGTCTGCCGACCGGTTCGCGTCGTGGGTACGGATGCCGGCCTGGACGCAATCCAGCTCGGCGACGGTTCCGTGCAGGGCAAGCCGCAGCCACAGCTCGTAGTCGTCGCTGTGCGGCAGGGCAGGGCGGTAGTAGCCGGCGCGTTTCTGTATGTTCGTGCGCACGACGATGGACGGTCCCGGTATCTGGAAGACGCCGAGACGACAGAAGCGCTCGATGAAAGCCCGTCCTGTCATGAGCGTGACCGGTGGGGCGGCGGGCTGTGCCGCAATGTCGGGTATCGGTGCGTCCCCCCGGATCGCCACGTCACGACCATAGGAGAAGGCGATGCTGCGATCCCGCTCCATGACGGCGGTGGCCCGCCGCAACGCACCCGGCACAAGGAAATCGTCAGCGCAGAGCAGGAGGAAGTAATCGGCCTGCGCCCAGTCGATCCCCGCATTGAAGGAGGCATGAGGACCGAGATTTTCCGGCCGTAGCAGCAGTTCTACCCGCCGGTCGCCGGAGGCGAGGCGTCTGGCGACCGCGACGCTGTAGTCGGTAGAGGCGTTGTCGACGATCAGGACGCGCACTTCGCCCACGTCCTGTGACAGCACGCTTTTCACGCAGGCTTCGAGATAGCGGCCGTAGTTGTAGTTCGGAATGACGACGTCGACGCTCGCCATGGCTCATGTCCCCAATGCGACGAGGAACTGCCGCAGGCGATGGGCATGGTCGCGGCCGGCGTTCAGCAGGATGCGCAGTTCGGCCAGGAATGGATGGTGCGTTGCAAGGAGCCCGACCAGCCAGCCGCAGCCGGCAAGAAGAAGTGCGGCGCAAAAGCCGGGCACCCCCCCATTTTCTTGCCCTTGCAAGGCCAGCAGCGTGATCGGTCCTGCCAATGAGAAACCTGTGACGATCGCGCTCGGCATCAATGCCGCCAGGAGGCCGTGCAGAGAAAAGGGAACGTGGCGATGCACGAAGACGAGCGCGATCAGCATCTGGAGAGGTAGCGACACGAACTGGCTGAACGCCATGGTCGTCACACCATAGAGACTGGCGGCGCAAAGTATGCCGGCCGCAAGGCATCGCGAGATCAGGCTTGCCAGGAATGCATCCCTGTTGCGGCCGAGCGCCAGGAGAAGCGGTCCCGTCACGATGACGGGCAGCCAGAAGATGGCGGCAAGGGCGAGGATGCGCACGACCGGCGCGGCTTGTGACCATTGCGGACCGAGTACGATCTCGACGATTGACGGTGCGAGAAAGGAGATCAGCGCCACGCCCGGCCAGTAGAGAACAGACAAGTAGGTGAGGACGGCGAGATAGGTCTTGTCGATATCGTGCCCCTCTCGCACACGGCTTGCCAGCGCCGGAAAGGCCATGCTGTAGAAGGCTGACATGATGATGCGGTCGGGTATGCCGCACAGTGCGTTCGATCGATTGTAGAGCGCGACCGAGGTCATGGATGCGAGGCGTCCGAGGATCAGCTGCGGCACGGTTTCGTGGATTCGCTCCACCACGAGCGCCGCGCCCTTGAAGAGGCCGAAGGCCAGCACCTCACGCCAGTGCTCGAGGCCCGGGCGGAACGTCTGCCTCGCCGGAAACGGCGAGCAGGCGATCGCCAGCACGGCGAGCGCGAGCGCACCGGCCAGCATGCCCCATGCGAAGCTGGCGGGGCCGAAGCCGAGGATGGCGAGCGCGATCGTCGTCAGCACGGTCATCAGTGAAACCACCGTGCGAATGCAGGCGAGCACGCCAAAACCCATCTCGCGCCGGAGCAGGGCGATGACGGGCTGGGCGAGCGCCTCGGCGAGTCCCGCCGCCGCCGCCAGCAAAAGGAAGAAGGACAGGTCCGGCGCTGCATAGAAACGGGCGACGAAGCCTGAAAGGGCGACGAGGACCGCAGCGATCGCTGCGCTGACCGCGACCTGAAGGGTCAGCGCGGTGCGCAGCACCTCGGCATCGACGGCGCGGCGCTGGATGAGGAATTCCGACGTGACGAATTCCCGGGCGGAAAAGGCGACGACGGCGATTGCCAGGCCCATCACCGCCTCGCCGATTTCGCCCGGTGTCAGGATGCGGGCCATGATCACCAGCGCCGCGAAATTGATGAGAAGCGCGACGTATTGTTCCAGTGATGCCATCACATAGGCGCGTCGGACCATGAGCTCACGCTTTCCGCAAAAGGCTGAGGAGATCTGTTGGTTGGAGCATGTCCTTCACTCCTGCGTTGCAACGAGGATAGGCGCACCAGGGCCGAAGACCACTTACCCATTCAGCGTAGGGCATCCTGTGCAAGTGGTAGAGTTCTGCCGCGTCGATCGACCAGCACCTGCGCCAGAAGCAGGTCCTGTTGCCGGGAAAGCTCGAGGCGGATCGCCGCGTTGCGCGCCGCGAGCGCGCCGCCGGTAGCGGCAAGGTCGGCGAGCATGATGTCCACCTGGCGCAGGACCTGCTCTACCGCGAAGGTCTCGATGTGATGGCAGAAGTCGGCCCGGCCGAATTCTCGCATCAGCTCGTCGTTCTTTTCCGCATAGCCGAGCGACAGGGCCGGGCGGTCGAGTTTGAGGGCGCAAAGCAGATTGTGAAAGCGCGAGACGATGGCGATATCGACCTTGACGATTTCGTTCATGACGTCGTGCAGCGAGATGGTCCGGATGGCCTCAAGCCGCCCCATCCCGCAGTTCGCCGGAAAGGCGGCGAGGATGTCGTCGAGGGCCTGTTCGTCGGATGTGTCGCCCATGAAGAGGCGTACATCGTGCCCGCCGTCGAGCAGCCGTCGCGCCGTTGCCGCGATCTTGTCCACATAGGCCCGGTAGATGGCGCCCCCGTTCCTGTGGCCGCGCTCCCATCCCCGATAGTGCATGACGCCGATGCCGATTGTCGCGTGTTTTTGCCTGTGTCGCCGCTCGCCGGCGCGTGCGGGCTCGCGCAGTCCGAAGGCGAGATCGGGAAAGCGGTGGTCGGAAGCGGTATCGATCCCAAGGCCCTGGACATAACGGAGCGAAAAGTCGTCGCGGTAGGAACGATAGGCGGCCATGCGAACCGCCGATTTAAGGAACCAGCGGCTGAGCGTGCCGCGGATCGGCCCGGCCCCGATGCTGACGAAGGCGATGCGGGCGCCGCGCAACCGGGCGGCAAGGCACCACCAGTAGACGATGAACGGCCAACCGAACGGCGCTTCCTGGAAATCGTCGAGAATGCCCGTCCCAGGGATTACCATCACGTCGACGCCGCCGAGCACCCGCAGGATCGAGGCAAGGCCAACGAGCCGACCGGGAACCCGTCCGAGCCGCGCATCGAGCCAGCGCAGGAACGGGTGGATGAAGGCCACGCCGCCGCGAAGGCCGGTCACCTCCAGCGCGAAGCGTTCGCCGATCGCTGCGGGATTGGAGCAGATGCACAACAGAGCTGCATCGGGGCAAGCGCGACGCAGGAAGACGAGCATCGCTTCCAGCGAGCCGTCATTGCCTGAATTTCCGGACCCGAATTGCCCGAGCAAGGCGATCTTCATGAAGTGTCCGCCGCTGTCGATTGGGGGGTGAAGGGAGTGCCAAAACGGCCGCACTATCGCGCCCTGACGCAGCGCGGAAAACGCGGCAATCGGTGACCGGGCCTCCATCGAAAGAGGTAGAGGCCCCTCCGCCTCCTGCAAAAGGGCACCTATGCCCTCGAAGACCCAGCTTTCATGGCGGCCCGTTCGGCCGGAAAAAGGACGCAGAGGGTCGCCCATGAAGATCGCCTATTTCGTCCAGCCGCATCTCGGCGGCACTTACACCGTATTCCGACACCTGCGGGCCGGTCTGGCGCCGTACGGGATCGAGTTTTGCTGGCTCGGCCTGTCTTCCCACGCACAAGGCCTTGACCCTGGGTTGGAGAGGGAGGCCGCCTTCGGCTCGTTCGTCGAGACAGCAGCCCTGGACGATGCCGGAAGCACCGCGCGTCTGGTGGAGCGGGCGATCCTGGCGGGCGGGTTCGACGGCGTGGTCGCCAACGTGCTCAGCGACCGGGTGCTAACCAATATCGTGCGCTATCTGCCCGCCGATCTGCTGCGCCTGATGGTCGTGCACAATATCACGCCTGGAACCTATGCGGCGGCGGCGGCGATCCGGCCGCACGTGCATGCCACGGTCTGCGTCTCGCAGCGCTGTCGCGACGACCTCGTGAAGCGCCATCACTTTCCTGCTGAGCGCACCATCGTCATTGCCAATGCGGTCTCCCTGGCCGCCTTTCCGGCGGGTGACCGGCCGCCACGGCCGATCGAGCAGGGACTTCGCCTCCTCTTCCTCGGGCGGATCGAAGATGCCTCGAAGGGGGTGATGTGGCTGCCCGATATCCTGGAGCGGTTGCCGGCCTCGGTGACGTTGACGGTCGCCGGCGACGGTCCGGATCTCAAGCGGCTGAAGGCCGCCATGCCGTGGAGGCCGCCGCGCGTCGTCTATACCGGGGCCGTTGCGGCGGATGCCGTGCCGGGCCTGCTGGCAGCCCACGACGTTTTCCTCATGCCTTCCCGCTATGAGGGCCTGCCGATGGCACTCGTGGAAGCCATGGCCGCCGGATGTGTGCCTGTCGTCTCGGCGCTTCGCGGCGTCACGGACATGATCGTCGCGGACGGGCGGGACGGGCTGCTCTTTCCGGTCGGCGATACGGCGCGGGTGGCGGCCATCGTCCACGCCTTGAACAAGGATCGCGCGCAACTTCACGGCCTGTCGCTCGGCGCCCGCCGCAAGGTCGCGGGCGCCTTCACGGTGGAGCGCATGGCGGCGCATTACGCAGCGTTGCTGCGTGAGATCGCTGCGAACCCGCCGCCGATCGCAGCGCCCCTTGCGCTCGACGGCTGGTCGCTGCCGCGTGGCCTGCGCCCCGGCCTGCGCACTTTCCTGCCCCGTCCCGTGAAGAACTGGCTAAGGGGCGTCCGCGAGCGGCTTTGAGCCGTCGTACCTACCAACGGAGCGGATATGACGATGCGCCTCATTCCTTTTTCCCTAAGGCTCTGCCTCGTGCTGCTCGCCTTGCTGGCCGGTCCCGCTGCGGCCGAAGGTGCGGAAGTGCGCTTTCCGCTGCGCATCGCCGCCGCGGGCACCTATCTGGAAGACGCGGCCGGGAAACCCTTTCTCATTACCGGCGACGCGGCCTGGTCGCTGATTGCCGATCTTTCGCCCGAAGACGCCGAGCTCTACATCGCCGATCGCAAGGCGCGCGGCTTCAACACCATACTGGTTTCGCTGATTGAGCACGAATTTGCCCGCAACGCGCCGAACAATGCCGCCGGCGTGGCGCCGTTCCTGGCGCCGGGCGATTTCGCCCGGCCGAACGAACGCTATTTCTCCGATGCGGAACATATCCTCGACGCCGCATTCCGAGCCGGTATGCTGGTCCTGCTGGCACCCGCTTATACAGGCGCGAATGGTGGGCCACAGGGCTGGTATGCCGAAATGGCGGCGGCTGGCCCGACCGCGCTTCGCGCCTACGGGCGCTATGTCGGCAAGCGCTATGCCCGGTATCCCAATATCATCTGGGTCCAGGGCGGTGACTATGATCCGCCGGACCGCGCCCTGATCAAGGCATTGGCCGACGGGATCGCGGAGAGCGCCCCCGCGGCGGTACAGACCGTACATGGCAACCGCGACACGACGACTGCTGCCTACTGGCCGGATGCCGGATGGCTGGCGCTCGATACGGTCTATACCTATGAGGATGTCGCCGTCGCCGCTCGTGCGCGATACCGTGCCGGTCCTCGTCGCCCCTTCTTCCTGATCGAATCGCGCTACGAAGGGGAGCACGGGGTAGAGGCGGGCGAAATCCGCAAGATCGCCTATGGCGCGCTTCTGTCCGGCGCGAGCGGCCAGGTCTTCGGCAACAATCCTGTCTGGCATTTCGGTGGACCCTCGCTCTATGCCGCGCCAACGGGGTGGCGGAAGGCGCTCGCCAGCGAAGGAGCCAAGAGCATCGGCCATCTGGCGGGCCTTTTCGCACGCTTCGAATGGTGGAAGCTGAAGCCAGATGACGGGCGGCTCCTACGTCATGTCGAGGGTGCGTCGCCCGCTTCAGCCATAGCCGCGGTTGCGGGCGATGGAACCTTCGCCGTCGTCTATGTCGACAGTGCGGCCTGGATCGAGATCGATCCGTCCGTTCTCGGAGCCTCGATCGGGACCATCGAATGGTATGATCCCTCAACCGGAGCAATGGCATTGTCGGAGAACGGAACCGAACAACGACGGTTGGTCGTGCCTGAACCAACGAACGAATTTGGTATCGCGGACTGGCTTCTGGTTTTGCGAGCAAGAAATTAGTCGCAGGGAATTTAAGTGTTTTACGTTATTCATTTGAAAATAATTTTCTTAAATCGCGAATATTTTCGTCGTTCTCAGAAAGACTATTTCTATTTGAATACCTATTGATGCCGATAGATTTTCTTTGCATGATTTCGCGCGTGGATTTTTCGCGCATCATTGTTGCAAGGCAACTGTGAATTTTTGCGTGACCTATGCTCGCCTGCGCCGAAGCCGTCTCCTCAACATGGGATGACTTTACTGCCCTCAGAGGCAGCATCTCTGATTTACCTTGCTAATGGTGCGGAGGGGGCTCACACTGGTTTCTTCAGCAGCCATGGTTCCGGGCACTGCTGTGTGAGGGTTGGTTACCCTGGCCCCAATCCAAGGAGGACGACATGTCTTCCGATACGAGAACGCCTGAAATCTCATTGCGCGAGATGGAAATGATCCGGTCCGTGCTGCGCATTGCGGGCTACAGTCCCGATGTCCTTGCCGAGGATCGGCAAAAATTCAATACGGCCACCAAATCGCTGATGCAGCTGGTCCTCTCCGGCGAAGTCGCGCCGCATGCGCTGGCGGAGCACCTGGAACAGTGTTTCGGTCGCCCGATGAAGTACAAGGTCCTCTTTGCCTCCCTACTGCCACGGTATGCCATACAAGGCCTGCCGCTTGTTCCCAGGGCGGGCTTCCGCCCGATCAGCGTGCCCTTGCGATCTGGTGAAAACGATCTGCAGGAATGGGAGAATGAAGGTGGAGCGCTGAAACCCGCCTCGCACCATAAATCTGTCCACTGACGGGCAGAGTGCAAGACGCGCACAAACCACCCAATGCGAAAGGAGGGTGGCATGTCTTCCATCTATCCAGAACAATATATGGATGCCGCAGACATAAGAACGCTTCGCGACATTCTGAAGCGTTCGGGTTACCGGCTCGCCGAAGGAGGAGTGGAGACGAAGCGCAGTCGCTCCGCCGCGATGTTCGTGATCGGTCAGTTCAAGGCCGGCCTCATTGAACCGTCCTTCATGCTGCATGGTCTCGAACACAGAGCGTATCATCCGCGCCAAGCCGCGGACGATACAGGCCTTCAGGTGTGGGAAAACGAGGGCGGGGCGACGAAAGGAGACGCGATATGACCGGTCGCTTGACGCTGTCGGTCCTCCTCGTCGCTCTCTCGATCACGCTGGTCTGGGCGTTTCGCCCTGAACAGAATGCGTTCGAGCGACTGACCCCCGCTGAACTGCACCAGCCGATGTCGGCGCAGCCTGGAGGAGACGTCGAACGAAATCCATGAGGACACGCCACGCACCGCACCGATAGTCCTATTTGGTCGCCGGCGACGCGTTGCCGAGCTTTACCGAAGGTTCCCGTCCCCATACGCGCAGCTTGCCGAGTTGCGACACGAAGCCGGAAAGCCCATCCTCGCCGGGGAGTACAACGACACCTTCATTCAGCGCATTACCGATGCCAGCTTTCTCAAGCAACCTTGTTGCAGACGCGTCATAGCCGATGAACTTGCAGTGCTGAAAGGCATCGGCCACGAAGTCGCGTGCCGTTAAGGCCGCCTGGAAGGGCGGCCTGATGTGTGTCGTTGGCGGTCTAGCTGGCTTTCTTCATCGCACCCTTGGCATTTGCCGAGGATTCGCCGAGTGCCGTAAGCTTCTGGTCGGTGGCGATCTCCTCCTGGAGATTGGCGTCAAGAAGCGGGATCGCGCTTTTCATGCCCAGCTGTTTCGCCCAGGCCTTCAACGTGCCATAGCGGGCGATCTCATAATGCTCGACCGCCTGGGCCGAGGAGATGAGGCCGGCATCGAGGGCCGCGGTGCCCTTGTAGTCTTCCATGATCTCCTCGCCTTCGGCGATGATACCCTGAATCGCCTCGCAGGTCTTGCCGCGCGCCGGCTTGCCAAGAAGTTCGAACACCTGCTCGAGGCGTTCGATCTGCCCCTGGGTTTCGTCGCGGTGCTGCAGGAAGCCGGCCTTGCCTTCTTCCGACCGGGCGGCACGCGCCATTTTCGGCAGGACCTTCAGGATCTGCTTTTCAGCGAAGTAGATGTCCTTGAGCGTATCAAGGAAGAGGTCGTTCAAAGACTTTTCTGTAGGCATTGGAGATTCCGATCAAATTTTTGAGAGGGATGGAATCACACAACCGTGGAACAGAGACGACGTTCCGCTATTCGGAAAATAAATCTGTACGGATCGACCGTCCTCACTTCATCAAACCTGCGGAACGCAGTGCTTTCTCGATGATGGACTGGATACTGTTGTCGGCATTGCTGGACGAGGACTGCTTGATCGTTCCTTCTGGCGGGGAGGATGCATGCGGCCGGTCGCGGCGTTCGAAGGAGGCAGCAAGGCCCCAGCTTCTCGCTATCTGCACCGTCGAGGAAACGCCGACGTCGAGCATGAAGGGTGCCGCCCTGCCATATCCGCTGGACGGATCGATCGGCGTACCGTGTCTCATTCCGGAAATGGCGTAGAGTTCGATGGCCTCCAGGCCGCGATCGTCGCGCCATACGGAGCGCAGATGTCGACCCATCGTCTCGACTTGGCTGGGCTCCTCCGAAACCGCATGCACGCCCCGCCATTGCGCGACAAGTGCGGCCGCGTTGTCCGGGACCACCGTATTATCGCCTGTTCCCTGCCAGACGGAAATTGTCGGCCACGCGCCTTCATGGCGTGAGGCGGTGCGCAGGCTTTCCTGCAGTCTGCCGGTGCCGGGAAGACCGTGCCCACGCATGCGGTCGAACGCTTCTGGAACCGTCGAGGCGGTCGCGTAGGGCAGGCCGGCGATGATGGCGCCGCCGGCGAAGACTTCCGGGTAGCAGGCCAACATGGCATTCGCCATGGCGCCGCCGGCCGATAGACCTGTGACATAGATTCGGCGCTCGTCGATGCCATGTTCGGCGACCACGTTGGCGATCATCTGCCGGATGGACATCGCTTCGCCTCGATCCCGCTGGGTGTCCGCGGCATCGAACCAGTTGAAACACAGGTTGGCATTGTTCTGTCTCTTCTGTTCGGGGAAGAGCACCACGAATCCGTAGTCTTCGGCGAGCGCGGACCAGCCGGAACCGGCATCGTAGCTGGCGGCGGTTTGTGTGCAGCCGTGCAGCACGACCACCAGGGCCGGTGCGGTCGGCAGTTGCTTCGGCACGTGCAGCCACGCCGCCAAAGCGCCCGGGTTCCCGCCGAAGTGATCGAGATTCTTAAGAATGGAGTCGGTCGGTGTTGCGGGCTTTACGGCGCGCAGTCGCGCAAGCCGTTCGAGCGTATCAGATAAAGATCTCATGAGGGACTCCCGATAGCGCGCCGGACTGGCCGCATACACTGTAACCCTTCCGCGGCAATAAGGTTGCTGCATTGCACAATAAATTGTTCCATCATCCAAGTGGAAAAGAGGTGGCTAGAAGTAGGCTCCCGGATCGCTGGCACCCGCCAAGACGGCAGCAGTCGAAGCCGCCAAGGCCCCACGAGAGGGCCAAGGCGCCACGTATCGCCGCCGTTGCCGTGGATGAGCGCCTCTGAAGATGGAATGCTGGCCAGTCACTCAGCCACCCGCGACCCCTTTGGGAGGTTGGGAGGCCCACCGATAATGCGCGGGGCGCTGCCACCGAACTCTTTGAATCCTCTGATGTTCCGTGAAAGGTCACGGGAATTTCTATTCTTTGGGCGACGGAACCATGCGGCGAGCGGGGTGTTCCTGTGGGGCCTGATCTTGGGCTCCAATGAGGAACAAAATCATGAAAAAACTGCTCTTTGCCGTCGCCCTGGTGGGCGCATCGACCTTTGGCGCCTTTGCTCAGACGGCAACCACTCCGACGACCGATGGCGATACGCCGGCTGTTGCGACGCCCGACACCAAGAATGCGACCGCGCCCGTGGAAGGAGCGAACAGCTTTACCGAGGACCAGGCGAAGGAACGCATCACCGAAGCTGGCTATACCGGTGTTACCGACCTCGTGCTGGACGACAAGGGTGTCTGGCAGGCCAAGGCGACCAAGGACGGCAAGGCCGTGAGCGTCGCGCTCGATTACCAGGGCAATATCGTCGCCAAATAATTCAGCTTACAGGAGGTTTCCATGAGAACCGTGACAGGACTTTTCGACGACTATTCCGATGCGAGCGCCGCCGTCAGCGCCCTCGAGGCGCGTGACGTGCCGTCCAGTGATATCAGCATCGTTTCCAATAATGTGGACGAACGCCATAACGACGAAAGCAATGCTGCCAAGGGGGCTGGCACCGGTGCGGGCATCGGCGCCGCGGTCGGTGGTGTGGGCGGACTTTTGACCGGACTTGGCATCATGGCCATCCCCGGCGTCGGGCCGGTCGTCGCCGCCGGCTGGCTTGCCGCGACGGCGGCAGGCGCGGTTGCTGGTGCTGTGGCCGGTGGCGCCACAGGCGGGCTCATCGGCGCGCTGACCGAATCCGGCGTTTCTGAGGACGATGCGCATGTTTATGCGGAGGGTGTTCGCCGCGGCGGAACGCTCGTTACGGCGAAGGTCGACGAAAGCCTCCAGGCAGAGGCCGAAGCCATCCTTCGCAGGTCGAGCTGGGTCGATCCCGACGAGCGGCGCGCGGTCTATGCCGAAGACGGCTGGACCCGGTTCGATGACAGCCGTGCGCCCTACGGGCCGGCGGAAATCGAACAGGAGCGCCTGCGCTACAGGCGCTGAACCAGTTCGGGCAAAAGGCCGGCGCTGCCGGCCTTTTTCTTGGATCAGGCAGAGCAGGCCGGTTATCGCGACACCTTGATGGTGGATCCTCGAAGGTCTAGTCGTGTTCAGCACCATGCCATTGTGTTCACGGTGCTGCAATCAATAGGATGCTCTATTGGGCTTGGCCGTGCCGACGACGCCTGCGATCAGGAAACTCTTCCTTGGCCGATGTCGGTGCCGCTTCCATCCCGTGCCAGTGCCTCGTCAATCTCACTCGGCGATACCTGAAGGAACTGGCGCTTGGCGATCGCGACCGAGATAGCGGGAATCTCGAGATGGGTTGCCACCCTCCGATACGCCGTGAAGCTAAGGCCTTCTATCAACTCCTCGTCAACGACCAGGCGATATGTGCCCGCTTCCAGCGGTTCGGAAAGGGACTCCAGACGAAACGCATGCGTGAATGTGATTTCGGTTTCCGTGGTTCTTTCGGTCATCTTGAACACCGCTTTCCTGTCGTCTTTGCGTCGAAGACCATCAGAACCATCCCTCGGTCAGGATGTAGGCGATCATCACAAGGCTCGCTGCGGACAAGACGTAACCGGCCAAGGTCGCGAAATCGTATTTCTTCGGTTGGTGGAATAGGGAAGACATGGTGTCCTCCTCGCTTGGGGCCAGGGTAACAAACCCTCAAACAGCAGCGCCCGTAATATGGCTGCTGGAACAAGTATAGTGAACCCGTTCCCCTCCTTTGGCAACAAATCGTTTTGGTGGTCTCGATGTGCCTTTTACAGATCCTTTGTCAATTTCAATAAGACGCGGCGCGGGCGCGTTTTTTCGACGCAATGACCCTCTATGCTCTACCTGTCGGCTTTGCTTATGGGCGCTGGAAAAGCTCTGTCGCTCCCAATTGCCGCCATCGTTGTGCACTTTTGACCACGGATGTAGCGGCACTGGTGGATTGACGATGATGAGGAAGGTCGGTGCGGTTTCGCCCCGGCCTTTTTGTCGAGGCTCAAGTCGCGATGGGCGGGCGGCGCGAAATTGCGTCCTGCCATTTTTCCAATTGTTCGCGATCCGGAATGGCGCCCTGCAGCGTGAGCAGGGGTCGGCAAAGCAGCGCACATTCTCCTGAGAAGTGGCGCGACTGCGCTTGTCCATGCGCCGCATCGATAAATGCCTTCAGTTCATCACGCACACCATAGTGCCGGGTTGGAGCATAGGGCAGGACACTGTAGCCCCAGCCGAAATCGCCGAAGAATTCGCTGATCGGCATAAGCTCCAGACCGGTGAGAAACGCCTCAGCAAGCAAGGGTCATGTTCGTGAGATGACGCTGAAACCGGAAAAAGGACGGCAGGTTCCAGCTAACCAGTAGTAGGCCGACAGCCTCAGCGTGCGGATTGTTCAATCGCGGACAAGTCGCTCTGGAGCTGAATTTTCACGAGCGGTAAAGCGGCAAGGAGGACGAATCCTTCGTGTGGGTAGGAAACCGACGCCTCACCGAAGGCTTGCAGGCTGGAAACGATGAGGCGCGAGCCGAAACCCTTGCGGTCCGGTTCGGAGCTGGCAATGCGCGGGCCATTTATTTCCCGCCAGCATACGATGAGTGTCTCTATTCCCTCGCGATGCTCGATATGCCAGGTAACTTCAACATGCCCCTCTTCATTTGACAAAGCTCCATATTTCGAAGCGTTCGTGAGCAGTTCGTGGAAAACCATTGCAAATGAGAGAGCCGCCTGGGGGCCGAGCCGGACGTCAGGCCCGCCTGGCCTGATACGAGGGCTCCCGTCCAACCCGATGTTCATGCTGGCGGCCGTCACGATGTCTGCAAGCGCCGCGCTCACCCAGTCCCTCTGCAACAGGATCTCATGGGCCTTGGCATAGGCCGCAATACGCGATTGAAGCTTGTCGGTCGCATCGTCGAGCGAAGCGGAATTCCTCAGGGACTGCGTCACGATCGCCTGGACGACAGACAGCGTGTTCTTCATACGGTGAGCGAGTTCGTGCATAAGGAGGCGTTCACGGTCGGCCCGCTCGCGTTCGCCGGTTCTGTCGCGGAGGATTTTGATGAAGCCGATGGTCTTGTCGTCGGGCGCCCGCAACGCCATCATCTCGCCGGAGGCCCAGAACATCGTGCCGTCAGCGCGCAGATGCCATCGTTCGTCACTGCCGCGACCACGGTTGAGGGCTGCGGTCATCTCCTTCTGCGGAATACCGTTTTCTCTATCCTCCTGCGTGAAGAAAACCGTGGCCGGTTTCCCGATCATGTCCTCGGCTGCCCAGCCCAGAATCTTCACGGCGCCTTCGTTCCAGCTCGTCACGAGGCCGTCGAGATCCATGGATATGATGGCGTAGTCGATCGCGCTTTGCACGATCGCCTCGAGGAAGCGCTCTCGTGATGAAATCGTTCCGGTATCGCCTGCGATTTTCATGAAGGTCTCTCGAATTCGGCCCTGCGCGCTATGCTGCGGATCATATCGCTTTTGCAGTCATATATCTGCATTGGAATGCGGCCGAAATCTAAGGGCGATTCATTGCTTTGAAGCACGCGATGATCTGATCGAAACCAAATGGCTTTGAAATGAATTTTGCCCCAGGCGGCAAATCCGTGATCGCCGGTTGTATCCGGCCGGACGCCACGATGATCCCTGCCTCAGGAAAACGCTCGGCAATCCTATGGGCGAGATCAAGGCCCGTTAGCTTGCCTGGCAATTGGATGTCCGTGAAAAGCAGATGGATCGTCTGTTCGTTTATGATCTCGATAGCATGGTCTGCCGAGCCTGTATCAATGACGTCGAAGCCTGCCTCAAGCAGGGCGTCAACCAATGTCAAGCGGATCAGCACTTCGTCTTCGACGACCAGAACTTTGCGCACGATATTCTCCTGCCAATGGTCACCAACCCTTGGAACCGCGCAACGTTCCGTCCTTGATCAAAGTCGCCGCGATCCACGTCATCGTGGGTATCGCATTTGTCCGGAAAAGGTCGTGGGGTTGAACTATTTCCGTGCCTCCGGGACGGGCTCATGCCCTGCTGTCATACGGAGTGCGGATCGCTCATGCGTCGAAGCGGCGCTCTCGTGTTGCCAGCCCCAGTGCCGGCATCCCGTCATGAACGTTGTAGGCATTTGTGATCGTGTTCAGGCAAAGCGCCGTAACCACGCCGTCATGAAGAATGTGAGCGATGTCGTCGACGACGGATAGCAAAAGAACAACCTGGATGCGCCTGACGCCAATCTCGTCAAATGTCTCGATGACGGTGCGTCTCTTGTCTTCCTGCGGCCGGGCGTCGTTTTTTAATGGCAGGTCGCTGAATGTGAGAAAAGAACCGGCCGTTGTGCCGTGGCATGATTTCGAAAACAGCAGCGAAGCACGCTTGGTGCGCATTGTTGCCACACGCCTGTTGGGGCGGAAGCCTTGCGACCTTCAGCAATGGCGCCCTTGTCAAAAGCCATCGATGGCCAACAGTACGCCTCGCGTTCTCATCCGTCGACCGAAACCTTGGTGCGCTGCCGGCACAAAACGACCGCAATTGAGGTCTTGCCAATGCAAGGCATCGGGCGCAAGCTTCATACTCCAGCAGCCATTGACAAGGGCGCTGCTGTTTGAGGGTTGGTTACCCTGGCCCTGAAAATGAAGGAGGACTTATGTCTTCCGCTTTCTTCACAACGCAGCAGCGATACGTGTGGGTTAGCGCGGGCGGCTATGTGCTTTTCGCAGGTAGCCTGGTGATCTTCGTCCTCCTCACGGAGGGGGTGCTATGGTGATCCTCATCTTCAAACGTCCCGATACTCCGGGCACACACCGCCGAACCGTCCTCCGGCAAATTCTCAAGAACGCTGACTATGAGACCCGCAGCCTTGTGCCGGGGCAGGAGAGCAGGAACGAGGACGCGGCAAATCTTATCCGATTGATCGAGGCGGCGACAATCGATGCCGGAAACTATCCTCTATCCCGTAGGGCGCGCGCGCAAGAACAGCGCGCAAGCGTCGAGGTTTGGGAAAACGAGGGCGGCTCCACCGCTGCGTGGCCACGATGCCCAATCGCCTGATTGCGATCCTTGTTGTCGCGGTTTTGACAGCCGGTTTTGTTTGGGCCTACCGGCCGGACCAAAGCCGGTATGATCGTCTTCATCCTTCTCAGTCGCGTCAGCCGGCATCATCGCAGTAGTCATCCTTCACTCAGGACAAACGCCTATGGAAGATGCAAGAGCCGATATTGCCGAGCGTGTGAAGAACATTATCGTCGGACAGTTGGCCGTCGAGAAGTCGAAGGTTGTCGATGATGCCTCAATCGTAGACGACCTGGGTGCCGATTCCCTCGAGGTGGTCCAGATCGTCATGCTCATCGAAGACGAGTTCGACATTGCCATTCCTGACGGGCCGGCGGAAGACTTTCTGACCGTTCGCGATGCCATCGACTTCGTGGTCGCCCGACAATAGGCGGGGAACGAAGCGACGTCGGTCGCCGGCCACGCTGTCCGTCTTCGACCGGGCTCGCGTATCCTCCAGAGACTCAGACCCAGCCAGTAGCCGAAATGGATCGAGGCATATGTACCTGTCCACAGGAGTGCAAAGGGTACGACGGTCACGGCGAGGTCAAAAGTGCTGCGGCGCTCAAAGCAGCCTCCTCCCGGGCGACATCAAGGCTCTCGAACTCCTCTGGCGCATTCAACCCAATGGCCGAGGGGCTTCGGTTCGAATTGAATCTGCTCCCCTTGTCTTCAAGGCAATCCGAGCTTGATGAGTAGGGTCGCTGGAAGAGAAGCTTTCAGTTTTTTGGCGTCGGCAGCAACGACCACCATCTCTCCTTCCGCCCAGATATCGTATTCCATCTCTATGCGCATGCCGTCCCGTTCAAGCACTGCCCATGAATGGTCAAGGCCACCGCCCTTCTCGACAGACCATCCTTGGTCTCCCAACGCAGCGACTGCCGCACACCAGACGTCCTTGGATATTCCGAGACAATGTATGCGCTCCGGTATCTCCGTCATCCGTGAAAAATCATCGCAACCAACGTCTGCAAGCGTATTCGTTCAACATATCATGCCTCCGGGCCATTAAATCGCATTCCCTGGGATTCATCGACATCGACATTGTATACTTGGTCGGCTGGCAGGTAGTCTTTTAATTCCTCGTCGTCGAAAGGCACACTATGCGCATTCTTCTCGTTCTCGGCGCCCTCATCGTTGGGACGATTGCCGGCATGTACATGTTCGGTATGATCTGGCGAACCACGGCTCCGGACGGAGCGCTGGCGATGACCGTTGGTGGGGGGACGCCGGTTCTACTTGGAGCCTTGGTATTTCTCGGCACAAAGGCAACCGATGGCGAGCGGCCAAGCCTGCGCGATGTGCGGACATGGTTCGCTCTCCTGGGGATAGCGGCCGCTGCAGCCGGATTGTTCGTGCTTCTGATCGTCGCCCTGTTCCTGGCGGTTCAGCGCGGCTAGTGGCTGGAGTTAGGTCGTGCGGTTCCTTTGGAAATACCGTGGGGCTGGGCATCTGCCCGACGCCTCGACGCGGGCATATGGTAAGTCTGCGAAAAAACTACCACGGCCAAGGCACAATGATCTGCCGAGACGAGGAATCGAAAACAAATGGCCTATACCGACCAGTTCATCATGTTCTGTGCCGGCGTATGGATGACGGCGGTCGGTCTTGGCTATATTGATCTTGGCGTCCGGCAGGATTGGCTGAAGCCGTTGGTTCGGCATTTCCGCTGGATGGGGCCGCTTTTGATCGCCATTTCGATCATTTTGCTGCTTGCGCCGAAATAGCGCTTTGCCCACGCCAGCTTCTGACGGCTCGTCTTTCCGTGACATCGTCGACCAGTCCCGGCGAAACGCCTCGTCCATGCGAATGCCGTTCAGCCTCTTGCACCTCGAACGACGGACCTTCCGCCATCGTCATGGCAGGCGCAAGGGGCCGGATCGGTGCTCTGAAATGCGGCGCTCGAGTTCCGAGACGCCGCCGCCCAGGGCGTAGACCTGACCGTCCATACTGACGCCGATCAATTGTTCCTGCGGGGCGTATGCCACGGCTGCCCTCATGAACTCTATGTTGCGGATCGTGCGAAACGCCCACTGCCTGTCGCCGGCGGTGCGGAAAGTAGACCGCGACACGGATCGGAGATGCCTTCGACGCCGTCGCCCTCTTCGTCAAGTTGATAGGTATGCGAGGCCATCAGATAGAAGTGCTCGGCGCTCCGCACGGCACAGTCCACGATCTCGAAATGGCGAAGTTGCTGCTGGCTATTCATTCAGGCTCCTCGTGCATCGCCATGCGCGGTTTTGGGGTGCTGGTCGGTGCAGCAACGCCGCTGCAGGAATTCCGGCCCGCCTCGGGTGGCACCGTCATGTAACCTGCACGAAGAAGAGACCGCTGCGGTCGATGCCCGCGATCGAACGGGATGGCAGGTACAGGTAGCCGACGCCGTCCGCGAGATAGAAGAGATCGCGAAACGGCAGGTCGCCGCCATAGAGCTGGAGCGCAAAACTCAGGCCATCCACGGCGAGATCCTCCTCCTGCAGAAGTTCGGGCGCGCCGCCGATCCGCGACTGTGCCTCGCCCTCGCTCAATAGAATCGAGCAGGATGGCATCTCGACCGCGCTGCGGACCAGGCCGCCAGCATCGTGGACCAGCACCTGCGTCGCGCCACGGCGCAAAAGCGCCAGCTCGGCCGGATCGCCGTCATAGGTGATCTCGTCCAGAAAATACGTCCCCGGCGCGTAAGTGGTAAAAACAGAAGCATATCGGCCGCTGCCGATGTCGATACCGGTGGTTTCGCTCAGGAAAGCGGCCGGCAGCGAGGCAGCCAGGACGAGCGGTGTCCCCGACAGCCCCTTCGGCCATTCGGCGATCCCGCCGATCAACGCACCACCGCCGATGCGGGGTTCGGTGGTGTCTGCCGCAGATTGGGGATCGACGACCAGGGCGCGCGAAGTAACCAAATGTCTTTCCCCCAAAATCACGATTTGCAGCCCGGCTCAGACCGCTGGCGCGCGCAGAAGACCGCAGCATTTGTACGCTCCGCCTCTACGACGGTAGACAATCGCCGCGTATTCTCGAATTTTTGCAATTTGTTACTGTCGTCAGACGATTGGGGACTGGGAGAAGCGCCGTGTCCTCGCCGGTAACCCGTGGTGCGCACCTCCGGAGGCGCAGGGGGATCGGCTCACTCCCACCGCTGCCGCCTGTTGATGATAGGCGCATCACGCCGTGGCAGAAATCCTGAGGCCTATGTCATTTTCGCCAGGCTCTTCCGCCGGTAGATTGATCGGCGAGAGCATAAAGCCCTTCAGGCCTTCGTCACCGGGGCCACGCTGGAACGAACGACCAGTCTGGTCTCGATTTCATTGACACGAAGGACCGGCTGGCCGTGCGCACCCTGGACGAGGCCATCCACGCCTATGAGGA